>NZ_JCBDGK010000047.1:0-194625 GCF_059834005.1 Vibrio sp. R12-SW3-ISO1 | reverse complement strand
GACGATAGAGTTTGATCAGACCATGGCAATCATTGAGCGTTACTACACGTTTACGCCTACCGCGTTCACCAATGGTGACACCTTTAATGAGGTGAATCAGAACAATGGGTCTTGCAAGATTTTTGCGTTTGGCCAAAAGAATCAACTGTCAGAGTCACAAACCCTCGCTTGCTTTGGGCGTTATTATCGTGAAGATGTCCTCAACCATCCGGCAGGGGATGATCACGTGAACATCCGCAATTTTATGCAAACCGGTTGGCAAGGTGTGAATTTTGAAGGTCAAGCATTAGCAGATAAGGGGTAAGCGTCGTCAAAGACAGGCGAGAGGTGGACGACTATATTGAACGACCACTTCGTACAATGTCTGCTCTAATTGGCGCATTTGTCAGCGAACACGCCTAAAATAGGGATTTTTGTTTGACTCCTCGTGCTGAATACGTAAAGTAAGCGCCGAACACAGCACTGAGACTCAGTGCTGTTCTAAAAAAGGCGCGTTGGCAGAGTGGCTATGCAGCGGATTGCAAATCCGTGGACCTCGGTTCGACTCCGGGACGCGCCTCCATTCTTTTTCTATCTTGTTATTCCATCAACTCAGACAGTAGCTGATAAGAACGCAGTTTTTCGCTCTGATCATATACCATTGCGTTGACCATAATCTCATCGGCGCCAGTCCGTTCCACCAGTGATTCAATGGCGTGCTTAACATGGGCTTTGTCACCATGAATTGACTCGCGCAACTGGGTTTCAACGTGCAGTTTTTCTTGCGCTGACCAAAGTGGTGCCATGCTGTGTACCGGAGGGGGCAGCTTTTCACGGCGGCCGCGTACCATTTTCAAAAACTTCTGTTTTTCTGTCGTCGCCAAATACTCTGCGTGCGATTGGCTCTCTGCCACAATGACGTTAGCACCAATCATCACGTAAGGTTTTGCTAAGTGCTGCGACGGAACAAACTCATCACGATAATAAGCTAACGCTCGAGACATCGCGTCTGGTGCGAAGTGTGCGGCGAACGCAAAGGGCAGTCCTTTCTGCGCGGCCAAACGAGCGCTGTACGTACTCGAACCCAGCAACCAAATCGGTATTGACGTGTTGTTACCAGGATAAGCCGCAACGGGTTGGTTTTGGGATACGGGACCGAGAAAAAACGTCAACTCTTCTAGCAGCTCTGCGAAGTCGGGATCCATACGCTCTGGATCGCGCCTTAGCGCATGCATTGTCGGATAGTCGGTACCTGGCGCTCGTCCCAGCCCAAGATCGATCCGCCCTGGGTAGAGCGCGTCCAATGTGCCAAATTGCTCTGCAATAACAAGGGGCGCATGGTTGGGCAACATAACACCACCGGAGCCCAAACGGATCGAGTGGGTGTGAGCGCCGATATGGCTGAGCAACACACTGGTGGCGGCACTGGCAATATCAGGCATATTATGGTGTTCCGCCATCCAAAAACGGTGATAGCCCCAAGATTCGACGGCTTGCGCCAATTCGACTGAACGTTGAAAAGTCTGAGAGAAGTCTGTGCCGTCAGAAACGGGCGCCAAATCAAGAACGGATAAGCGTGGGAAAGACATAGATGAGTATGGCCTGTTGATGAATGTTATCTAACACATGGTGTCGAGTACGTAGGTTTAAAAGGGCAAATTTGCCCTTTCACTGTGGACAAATTTGTCCTTAATCTCCGCTTAGATGAGACGCGTGAGCGCTGCTGCGGCAATACCTGATGCGATTGCTGGCAACGGTTTTTTGGTGGTAAAGCTCACGATAGCAGTAACCAAAAGTGCAACGCGAGCCCCCATGTCACCTTCCACCGCTAAGGGGGCCAACAGCGCGATTAACACCGACCCCGACATAGCGGTGATAAATTGCTGCACTCGGTAGCTAATTGGTACAAACGACATGACGAACACGCCACCCCAGCGTGTGAGCAGGGTGACCAGTGCCATGGCGATAATAATAATTAACGTGCCTTGCCAATCGGTTGAGATCATCATGCTTGTTTCTCCGTCCAAAAGGCGCCGAGCAACCCTCCTGCGAGCGCGCCAACCACAACATGGCTATTGTCGGGCAAATAATAATAGGCCAGCAAGGATGCGCATCCGGCCACGCCCCAAATAACGAACATACGCAGGCTCTTAGGGCCAATCGCTACCATAGAGAGTAAAAAACAGCCCATGACCATATCGAGCCCTAAACTGATTGGGTCACTGATCAAGTTGCCAAACGCATAGCCAAGCCAGGTGCCTAGCATCCAAAAAGACCACAATGCTACACCGCCACCGAGCAGAAGGCCGAGTCCTCTCTGATGGCGGCCAAACGCATTCATTGACATCGCCCAGTTGGCGTCTGAGGCAAATAACATGACGCCATAGCGCTTGCTGGCCGGAAGGTGGCGTAGCCAAGGGTAAAGGGTCGCCCCCATTAACAAATGACGCGCATTAATGGCAAAGACGGTCACTAAAACGGGAATCAACGCGACCTCTTGTCCCCACATCTCTAACGTCGCGAACTGTGACGCCCCTGCGAAAACTAATCCGCTCATTAGCATAATGGATAACGGTTCCAAGCCGACTTGGACCGCAGCGACACCAAACGCAATACCGAAGATAATCACAAAGAATGACAGCGGAACCAGTTCTCGAAAACCGTTCCAAACATCATAACGAGTAAAATGGTGCAGCTCAGTGCTGTCCACTTGTTGAGTTTGAGTAAGCATGACTTTTCCTAGCCAGTGTGCAGTAAAGTGATTTGCCACTGATTTATTATAAGAGCGTCTATCAGTACCATGAATGTGTGCTAGACGCAAAAGGGTTGTGACGATGATTATTTGCACGGATTGATGGCTTTTTATCTAAACGGTTCAGCGAGTTACAGTTTTTTGTTGACCGCTTCGCTCAATTCGTTAAAGTACGCCTCGTTCTCACGGCAATCGCCGAAGAGAAATGGTGTGACCTTCGCATCTATTGCGTTGCCCTGGTGGTGGAATTGGTAGACACAAGGGATTTAAAATCCCTCGGCGTTCGCGCTGTGCCGGTTCAAGTCCGGCCCGGGGCACCATTAACTCAAGCAGAACAGGCTTATCAAGTCGTAGATACAAAGGCGCGTTGGCAGAGTGGCTATGCAGCGGATTGCAAATCCGTGGACCTCGGTTCGACTCCGGGACGCGCCTCCATTCTTTCTCTATTCATCTCTTAAACGAAAAGCAGCCTCAAAGCGTGACTATAGCGACGCTGTTCTTACCATTCTTCTTAATTTGATACATCGCGTCGTCGGTATGTTGATAAATCGCATCAAAGCTTTGTTCTTGGCGCTGAAACTGGCATGCACCGATACTAAATCCTATTGTCACCTTCGCATGTTCTCTGCTTAGGGTATAGGATGTAAATGCGAGTAGACGCTGGCAGATAGCCTTAAGCTGGGTTAAATCACACTGAGCAAAAAAGATCACAAATTCATCGCCACCCAAACGCGCGGCGTGACCTTCTTGTCCCGATATTTCCCGAATCCACTCGGCAATCTCAATGAGGAGTAGATCCCCCATTTTATGACCGAGTTCATCGTTGACTGACTTAAAGTTGTCGACATCGATAAAAATCATCGCTGAGTGAACGGAGTGGTCTGTTTCGATACTGTCATAGTGCTGCTCCAGTGCTTTACGGTTGAGGAGGCCCGTCAACGGATCACTAGAGGCGAGTTTTGCCAACTGCAACTCATAGCGTTTTTCTTGCGTAATGTCGATGTGTGTACCCATCATCCTAATGGGTTGACCTTGCGAATCGAATTCTACTATACGCCCACGGTCAAGTACCCAACTGTCGGAGCCATCTTTATGCACCATACGGTGAATCACTTGGTAGTGCTCGGTCTTCCCTGCGATATGGTCTTCAAATGCGCCAACCGCAAGATCATAGTCTTCGGGGTGAAGTTTACTCTTCCAGGTATCGACGGTGGCACTGAGTTCAGAGGTTTGATAGCCGAGCATCGCTCCCCATTCCATATTGAAGATAGTTAACGACCCCGTCGGAATATGTTGTTCCCATAAACATAACCCAGTGCCATCGAGCGCGGCATTGAGCTTTTCTTGCAGGCGTGCATTATCGCGTTTCAACTGTGCGATTTCGTTCTCAAGACGTTCAGTGTTTTCGTCGTATTCATTCATGACTTGACTGCACTCGCAATGGACAGGGGGAGAGTTAACAAGTTGACCATAGTACAAAATTCTCTACTGTTTGGTAGCAGAGTTTTACCGAATGAAAAATGGAAAAAGCGCCGAGAGTATCGGCGCTTTTGTCTTATTCTCAGTAATCTAAAGGCTGCTGATGCGCGCCTTATACTAGTGAGGCCAGCATCTCTTCACTGTACGGAGTGAGCGCTTGGCCCGATTTCACTTTTTCAACGTAATCTGGGTTGGCAATCAGAGGACGGCCAATCGCAAGTAAATCAAACTTGCCTGCTTCAATCGCCTCATTGCCGGTTTGAGCATCAAAACCACCCACGCCGATCAATGTTTTCGAGTATTGAGCGCGCATGTATTGCGAGGCGGTGCCGCCTAGGTGCTCAAATGTCATAGCGTCATCGAAAATGCCCACATGTAAGTAGGCCAAATCACGTACTTCGAGTTGCTTGAGCAAGTAATCGAATACGTCACGATCACGTGGGTCGGCCTCGACGTTAAAGTAAGCGCCAGGGGAGAGACGGAGACCAACGCGATCCGCGCCGATCGCTTCCACGACAGCGTCCATCACTTCTAGCGCAAAACGAGACATATTTTCCGCTGTTTGGCCATACTCATCATCACGTTGGTTGCTGCTGTAGTGAAGGAATTGGTCGATGAGATAGCCGTTTGCACCGTGGATCTCGACACCATCAAAGCCTGCTTCGATGGCGTTTTGAGAGGCCTTGGCAAAATCGGCGACTAAGCGCTGAATCTCTTCTTTGCTGGCTGGGGTTGGCGTTAGATAGGTGAGATGGCGCATGCGTGGCACGGTGCCTTCGACACCAATCGCAGAAGGGGCAATCACTTTATCGCCACCAAAAAACGACGGGTGCGCAACGCGGCCGGTGTGCCATAGCTGAGCGAAGATCTTTCCGCCATTTTGATGCACACGCTGAGTGACCTTTTTCCAGCCCTCAATCTGCTTTTCAGTAAAGAGCCCAGGGGTGTTAGGGTAGCCTTGACCGTCAGCACTGATTAAGGTCGCTTCGGTAATGATTAAGCCTGTGTCGGCGCGGCGGCCATAGTATTCCACCATTGCATCCGTTGGCACCAGATCCTCGTCAGACATGCAGCGAGTTAGGGGAGCCATCACAATGCGGTTGTTGAGCGTTAGCGTTTCATTGAGCTTGAACGGTTGAAATAGGGTATTCATCGACGTGTCCTTCGAGAGTATTTGAATGCCTATTCAAGTTAGAATATTTTGAATGTCCATTCAAGTATTTTTTGAATGCACATTCAACATCAGTTACTATGTGGGTATTCCAACCTTAAGAGTGATGTTATGCGCAGCGCAGAATTTGACCGCCAAGTGGTATTAAGGCAAGCAATGGCGAAGTTTGTCGAGAATGGCTATGGCAAAACCAGTATGCAAGATCTTACGTTGGCAACCGGGCTACATCCTGGGTCGATTTATTGTGCGTTTGACAACAAGCGTGGTCTATTGATCGCCGCATTGGAGCAGTATCAACTCGATAGACACCAAGCGATGGAAGCGCTGTTTGCGTCTTACTCAACGGTGTTTGAAGGGATTGAAGCCTACATGGAGTCGGTGCTCGAAGAGTGCGAACAAGAGCAGATTAAAGATTGCTTGCTGCAAAAAGCGCTGAGCGAGCTGGCTCATCAAGATGAACAAGTTGAGGCTTTGATCAGTGACATGTTGCGCCGTTGGCAGCAATGGCTGGTGGAAAAGATAGCCGTTATGATGGAGCTTGGGGAAATTGCCAATCATCGCTCGCCTGAGCTGGTAGCACAGTTTTTAGTCATGGGTATTTATGGCATGCGTACTTTGTCTCACACTCAGCCTGATTCTGGCGTACTTCGCGCACTGAACGACGAGCTATTGCGCTACATCAAGGGCTAGTTGCTAAACAAACCCACACAACATTAATACGCGCGGCTTCTCGCCGCGCTATGGTAAAATGCCGAAGACGTCGGTCAGTTTACTCAAACAAACTCTTTTCAATCTTGATCACGACTTTGCGCACCGGCGCTGGCTGGTTGTTGACAGCAACCAATGGACGGTGAGGTTGGCCCGGGTAGAACACCACAAATTCACCGGCTTTAATGGTGACAAATTGCTCTTGTTGTAGCTGCTCACTGAACGCCAAATCTTTATCCGCTAGGTAATCTTCATCCAACCCCGTATACGGCAGTAGGCTGTAGCCAAACGTCTCTTCACCTTCGAGCAGCAATTGCACGTCAAGGTAACGTTGGTGGCACTCTGACTTACGCTGTTCAAGTGGTTGAGTGTTGTCATCCATCACCAAGAAAAAGGCGCTGTCACCTTCCAGATCATGACGGCCATTTTCGATAGGTTGAGCAGTTTGTTCCATTACGCGTTCAATCAGCTCGATGAGTTTAGGCTGTAGGAAGCGGGCAAAGGAGAGCTCTGCAGTGCTAGCAGTAAACATAGTGAATCCTTAATATTTGTATGACAATAACACCTGAAATATAAAATAGCTTTTCAAAAACAACAATCACTATTTATGAGAGTGTGATTGAGTGCGCGTTCGTCAACCGTTCAGTGAGCGAAGTAGAGACGCGCACTGTGAGGATCCTGCTCCGCACATAATTGGTGCAATTTAGGGTGTTGAAAATATTTAATTGTCTGATTTTATTGGTTTTTATATTTGGCATCTTCATTGCTTTACCCTAAGTGACCTAAGTAAATTCGTGCTCAGTCACACAATACAATAACAACGTCAACGGCAAAGGAGCCTCTTCCCAACAGGAAGAGGCTTTGTTGTTTTTAGAGGAAGGAATCATGGCAAAGGAATGTATCAAATCGGCCTGTCCGTATTGCGGCGTCGGCTGCGGAGTCGAAATTGGCCCACTCGGTATTGTTGGGGACAAAGCCCACTCAGCCAACCAAGGCGCACTGTGTGTTAAAGGCGCCGCGCTTGCAGAGAGCATGAAAATGCCGTCGCGCTTGCTCTACCCCAAATTTCAGGGCAAGGAAGTGAGCTGGGATGAAGCGGCAGAGCGCATTGTTGGTGCGATGGCGGAGGCGATCCACACGCAAGGCGCGGATTCGGTCGCCATGTACGTTTCAGGGCAACTGTTGACGGAAGATTATTACGTTGCCAATAAGCTGATGAAAGGCTTTGTTGGCAGTGCCAACATCGACACCAATTCACGTTTGTGCATGTCTTCGGCGGTGGTGGCGCACAATCGCGCGTTTGGCGAAGACGTAGTGCCGGTCAATTATGATGACCTTAATCATGCCAATCTGATTGTCATTTGTGGAGCGAATACCGCGTGGACGCACCCTGTGCTGTTTCGTCGGATCCAACAAGCGCGCGATAAGAATCCAGAGATGAAGCTGGTCGTGATTGATCCACGCGAAACCGTCACCGCGAGCCAAGCGGACTTGCATATTCCTATTGCCAATGACGGCGATGTGGCGCTGTTTCACGGACTGATTCGCTATTTACATCAACATGATGCGCTTGACCATGACTTTATTACCAACCACACAGAAGGCTTTGAGGCATTGTTGACTGAAGTGAACGCTAGCCAATATCAGTTGGATGCGATTGCGGAACGTATCAAGGTCGAGCCGGCGAAAATTGCGACCTTCTATCGCTGGTTTGCGCAAGAGCGCAAGGCGATCACGCTGTTTTGCCAAGGCGTTAACCAATCGCGAAGTGGTGCAGACAAAGGCAATGCCATCATCAACGCGCATTTAGCTAAAGGGGCGATCGGTTATCAGGGCGCAGGGCCGTTTTCTATCACCGGGCAACCGAATGCGATGGGCGGGCGCGAAGTCGGCGGGCTCGCCAATCAATTGGCTGTCCATCGTGGCTTCGATGATGAGTCCATCGCATTGGTCGAAGACTTTTGGCAAGCGCCTAATATCGCCAGAAAGCCTGGTTTAAAAGCGATCGAGATGTTTGAAGCGGTTGAGCGCAACGAGATCAAAGTGATTTGGATCATGGCAACCAATCCGGTGGTCTCGATGCCAGATAACCACTACGTGCGCCGCGCACTTGAAGCCTGTCCTTTGGTTATCGTGTCAGACATCACCGCCGATTCAGACATCGCTCAATACGCAGATCTGCTGTTACCCGCCGCAGGTTGGGGAGAAAAGCAGGGCATGGTGACCAACTCAGAGCGCACCATGTCGCGCCAAAGACAGTTCACTCCACCACCGGGGCAGGCTTTACCCGATTGGCGTGCGATTAGCGTTGTTGGCGCGCTTTTGTGTGAAAAACTCGGTGTGAGCAACGGATTTGATTTTCAAAGCGAAGCGGACGTGTTTCGTGAATATGCCGCCATGACGGGCATCAATGCAACGTCTCCACGTTTACTGGATATCAGCCAATATGCTGAGCTGACGGATGAGGAGTATCGCCAATGGCAACCTAAGCAATGGGGCGGGGAGAGACCTTACGCCGAGCAGCGTTTTAGTTTCGCCGACGGTAAAGCGCGTTTCATTGCCGCGAAAGAGGGCGCATTGCAACGAGGCTGGTGGCTCAATACCGGTCGTCAGCGCGATCAATGGCACACCATGACGCGCACAGGGCATGTGGTTCATCTTGCCGCCTCAGAAACGGAGCCGACGGTGTACATGAACGCGCTATCGGCAAGCCATTTGGGTATTGAGGCTGGGCAACTTATACGTATCTCATCTGCCAAACTTGCATCGGCGCAAGGGCCGCACGCCACTATTGTGGCGAAAGTGGGCATGGATGAGACCTTGAGTTACAAACAGCTCTTTATGTCGATGCATTGGGCGGCGGCGTATGGCGGAAAGTCACAAGTGAACGCCGTCGTGAGTCGAGATGCCGACCCCCATTCTGGTCAGCCCGCGTTTAAGTCAAGCGAGGTCGAGCTTCTGCCAGTATCGGTTAAGACTTATGGCCTCTACATTGGCAGCCAATTTGACCCCGACGATTGCCTGTATCACTCCTTTCAAGTGGAGAATCGTGTCGGTATTTGGCGCTTTGCCCATGATAAGCCCGCAGATAAGCAGACGTTGTGTGTGGGTGACAGACTTAGCCGCCTCAGCCATATCAAAACCCGCCGAGTCGTCCTTGATACCTCTTCTGGATGGTTAGCGGTGGATTTTGATGAGGTTGGAGATGAGCGCATTGTCCGCTCTTTATTGGTCACGTCAGAGCAACCTATCCACTCCGATTACACCAAATTAGTGGAGTTGGTCGGCAAGTCGCTCAATTTCAGCCGTCTTATTTCTCTTGCAGCGCAAGAAGGCCAGAGCGAGCTTATTTGCAGTTGCTTTAGAGTGACCGATGAGCAGATTTTGCAATCGCTCAGCGAAGGGGAGTGTTCGAGCGTAGCGCAGTTGCAAACCAGATTGAAGTGCGGCACCAACTGCGGCTCTTGTTTACCACAAGTCGCACGTTTGGTGGAAGAGTTCGAGCAAACGCAGGTTTCGCCTGATACAACGACGCAAAGCATCACAGTAGTAGATACGTCGCCGAACGCGACAATGAGGTAAGTGCTATGGATAAGTTACAGCATCAACACAATGACACATACCGACTTCGAGAAGGGGCTGGGAAAAGCCTATCTAGCGCTGGATTTATCGACCACGATGCCCAGCGTGGCGCATCGCTGAAGTTGGCGAGTCCAAAACCCGGCACGGGTCGCGTCTTTTTGACGGGTGCAGGGCCCAATGATCCTGAGTTGCTGACCGTCAAAGCGATGAAGGCTATTCAGAATGCGGACGCGATCGTCTACGACCGATTAGTGAACGTCGATATCTTGGATTTGGCTAAGCCGAGCGCGACACTCATCTACGTGGGCAAACGCTGCGGAAAACCGAGTCTAAAACAGGAAGAGATCAGTCAAATCTTAGTGGATTTGGCGATGCAGGGATTATCGGTTGTGCGCTTGAAAGGGGGAGACCCTTTTATCTTCGGCCGCGGCGGTGAAGAAGGGTTGCGACTTGCCGAGCAAGGTATTGAGTATGAGGTGATCCCGGGCATCACCGCCGCCATTGGTTGCGCAGCGAGCAGTTTTATTCCCCTCACGCACCGAGAGGTCGCGCGCAGTGTAACCTTCGTGACGGGGCAAGTGGTGTCGGGCGCACTGCCGACCTGGGCACATTTGGTCGGACAGGGGCAGACATTAGTGTTTTATATGGGGCTTGAGAAATCCGCCGACATACAACAAGGGTTGATGGCTAATGGGTTGGCCGCAGATTTCCCGCTTGCGATCGTGACGCACGGTTGCAGTCGTCAGCAGCAAGTCCATATCTCAACACTCGGGGCGCTGTGCGAGATGGCTCAAGCGTTAAAAGGCGTGAGCCCAACGTTGATTATCTTAGGTGAAGTGGTCAAACTACGAGAACAATTAACGAAGACCATAGCGTCTGTGGCTTATGAGGCTGTATGAGCACAATAAAGGAATGTATTCGCACGGTTGGGCGTGGGGAGAGGGGGCGCAAACCTCTGAGTTTTGAGCAAGCCTATCAGGTAATGGATGAATATCTCGATGGGCAGGGCGCGGACGATCAAATGGCCATGCTGCTGATGCTGATTCGCGTACAAAATGAGACCAAGCAAGAGATTGCCGGTTTCGTCAAAGCGTTTCAGTCACGTATGCCACAGCTTGGTGCCGACATCGATTGGCCTTGTTACGCCGGTAAACGCCCAGCCAGTGGCAAACCTTGGCATGGATTAGCGGCCAAAATTCTTGCCAACGCTGGGCACAAGGTCCTGCTGCATGGCTATCATGACCTTGCCGCGGGGCGAGAGCATGTTGAAGATTATTTGACCGAGCTTGGCATCGAGATGGCGCAAACGCCAGAACAGGCTAAAACATTGCTCGAGCAGCACGCCATCGCATATTTGCCACTGCGTCATTTTGCGCCCAAAGCGCAAGAGATGATCGGTTGGAAAAATCGCTATGGGCTCAGAACGCCGATCAACACGGTGGTTCGCGCCCTGAACCCAAGTGGCGCAGCGATCGGTATTCGCGGCAGTTTCCATCCAGGTTTTCAGCAGTTGCATGCAGAGGTAGAGCATGAAATTGGCTTGACCAAACATGCGGTGGTCTCTTTCAAAGGCCAATCGGGAGAATCAGAATACAACCCCAAGGTAAGCCAAACGGTCTGGATGAGCTCAGAAAACGGCGTGACCTCCCACTACCAGGCAGAGCAGCTGCTCACCGATGTGCCACTACCGAAGGCATGCCCTTTAGAGACGCCGCAAAGTGATTGGAACTTGATGGCGAACACCATTATCGCGACCATGGCGACTGTGTTGTTCCCGCTGCACAACGATTACAGTCAAGCGTTTGCGTCGGCCTATCAGCTTTGGGAGGACTACTGCGCCACTGCTTGAAGCTGAAATATCTAGAAAATTCACCGATTTTCAACTAGATAGAGGCTACTTCCTTTCTATCCAACAACATTGGCACATTCCTTGTTTTGAAAAGCTTAGCTGGAGTAATAAAACAAGGAATGTCTATGTACCAAGCCATGTCGAAAATTCCGATCATCGTCTGTTGCGATTCACTCAAAGAGCAAAGCCGAATCAGTGCAATACTCGCCCAAGATTTTGATGCAATTTTAGGCTGCCAACTGGCGCAATTTGACGCGCTCATCACGCAGCACCCCAACTCATTTGTGGTGGTCGGATGGCGACAACCGTGCGCTGAGCTCACCTTGCTGATTGAACGTTGCCGCGAGAAAAAATTGCCACTACTGGTGATTGTTCAGTCATTGAGTTCTATGGATATCAATCGCTTACCTAAGAAAATGGATTATGTGCTACTCCCAAGCGATAGTGGTTGTTCGCTGGCGCCTTGGGCACTGCACGCCGCTTCCGTTCGCCAGTCGATGTTAGATATGGAACAGGAAATGGCCGAACTTGCCAGCAAATTGGAAGAGCGGAAATGGATAGAAAAAGCCAAAGGGTTATTGATGAAACACCACGGTGTGGACGAGTCTGCCGCCTATAAAGCGATGCGCCAATCGGCGATGCAATCGAGTCAATCTATGGTTCAAGTCGCGAAAAACGTACTGATCACCTTAGAGACGTTAAAAGGTTAGGCTACCACTTTGGGGTTAAAAGAAAAATTCCAACTCGGTGCGAAGTGCACTAAGGCAAAGCAGAACCAACAGGAATAGTCAGTGAGGCTGGCTTAATTTATTGAATTTTAAGTATTAAATAAGTTGGCATGCTACTTGGAATAGGAATAACTAAGGTTAGAAGCGTGATGCATTACGACTTTGCGCAACCACACAATTTGTTCAATGGTACTTAAGGTTTATCAACGGCGGTAAATCGTTAAGTCAGCATCGGCGCTACTGCTCATCACGAGCAGTAGCGCTTTTTTATTGGAGAAAGAGTATGAAATGGAAATCAACCCTGAACACTGCTGGATTGCTTAAAAGCACGGCGTTAGCCGTCACGCTATCACTGTCTGCCTACGCGCCGATGAGTGCTGCCGAGGTCGGTGAGCCTGAACTGGAAGATCTCAAGTTCGGCTTCATCAAACTGACTGATATGGCGCCGCTCGCCATTGCGTATGAAAAAGGTTTTTTTGAGGACGAAGGCTTATACGTCACTCTTGAGGCGCAGGCCAACTGGAAAGTGCTTCTCGACCGAGTGATAGATGGTGAGTTAGATGGAGCGCACATGCTATCAGGTCAGCCGCTCGGTGCCACCATTGGGATAGGTACACAGGCGGAGGTGATCACCGCATTCAGTATGGATCTCAATGGCAACGCGATTACTGTCTCCAACGATACCTGGGCAGAAATGAAACAGTACGTGCCTAAGCAAGATGATGGCCTTCCTGTTCACCCGATCAAGGCGGATGCGCTCAAGCCTGTGGTTGAGGGTTACCTTGACCAAGGCAAGCCATTCAATATGGGCATGGTATTCCCTGTGTCCACTCACAACTATGAACTGCGCTATTGGCTTGCCGCAGGGGGTATTCACCCTGGCTATTACGCGCCAGAAGCAGGTGATAACAGTGGCCAGCAAAGCGCGGATGTGTTGTTGAGCGTGACTCCGCCACCGCAAATGCCCGCCACAATGGAAGCCGGCACGATCAAAGGTTACTGCGTCGGCGAACCGTGGAACCAACAAGCGGTGTTTAAAGGGATAGGCGTGCCTGTGGTCACCGATTACGAAATCTGGAAAAACAACCCAGAAAAAGTATTTGGCGTCTCAAAAGAGTGGGCAGAGAAGTACCCGAATACGCACATTCGCGTCGTGAAAGCGCTGATTCGCGCGGCTCATTGGCTTGATGAGAACAACAACGCCAACCGTGAGGAAGCGGTTAAGTTGCTGGCGAAAAGTGAATATGTCGGTGCTGACTACGAAGTGATCGCCAACTCCATGACTGGCACATTCGAGTATGAAAAGGGTGACAAACGTGAAGTGCCTGATTTCAACGTTTTCTTCCGCTACAACGCGACTTACCCCTACTACAGTGATGCGATCTGGTATTTAACCCAGATGCGCCGCTGGGGACAAATCGCCGAAGGCAAGTCAGACGACTGGTACATGGACGTAGCGAAGAAAGTCTATCGCCCTGATATCTACCAACAAGCGGCACAAGCTCTCGTCGAAGATGGTGTTCTGACGCAAGGTGACTTCCCTGACTTTGGTCAAGAAGATGGTTTCCGTGCGCCGCAGACGCATTTCATCGATGACATCGTTTACGACGGTCGCCAGCCTAATGCCTACCTAGAAAAATTCAATATTGGTCTAAAAGGCAGCGACAAAGTGTAACGCCCAAGATTGGGTCAAATCGGGGGGAGGTGGCTCCCCCCACATTAGGAAAGCCCGATTGAGCGTAGCGCTCAATCACACAGTCAACAAGACGTAACAAAGATGTAATAGGAGTGCTTATGTCGAGTAATGTCATTTCCCTCATACCGAGTAAATCGGTGGTAGCGAACAAAAGCAAAATCGTTCTGCTACCGCTTATCGGCATATTGATGTTTTTGATGATGTGGCATTTAAGTGCACGTCAGGTCGAAACGTCATTAGGCACCTTGCCTGGCCCGGTGCAAACGTTCGAGCAATTTAGCAACTTAGTGGACGATCATTGGAATGAGCGCCAAAAAGAACAAGCCTTCATTGAACGCCAAGAAAAACGCAATGCCAAGAAGCTCGCCAAAGATCCCAACGCCGAGGTCAAAATTCGCCCCTACACAGGCAAACCGACATTTTTTGATCAGATTGTCACCAGTTTAGTGACGGTGGCAAGTGGCTTTATTCTCGCTACGGTGATTGCCGTACCTCTGGGAATTGTCCTTGGGCTAAACCACGGTTTGTATCAAGCCTTTAACCCGATTATTCAACTGCTTAAGCCCGTTTCGCCCCTTGCTTGGTTGCCGATTGTGACCATGGTGGTGAGTGCAACCTACGTCAGTGATGACCCGCTTTTTGCTAAATCTTTTGTCAACTCACTGCTTACCGTTGCGCTATGTAGCTTGTGGCCCACCTTGATCAACACGGCGGTTGGCGTGACAAGTGTGGACAAAGACCTGATTAACGTCAGTAAAGTGCTGCAGCTTTCTTGGTGGCAACACATTCGTATTATTGTCCTGCCGTCGGCGATCCCGATGATCTTTACAGGGCTTCGTTTGTCGCTCGGTATTGCGTGGATGGTCCTGATTGCCGCTGAAATGCTGGCGCAAAACCCCGGTCTTGGCAAGTTCGTTTGGGATGAGTTTCAAAACGGCAGTTCCGCCTCACTGGGGCGCATTATGGTCGCCGTTATTGCCATCGGTTTTATTGGTTTGTTGCTTGATCGCGGCATGTTACAGCTACAGAAGTGGCTCTCATGGAACAAACAGCAAGCATTGCGTTAATAGGAGTTCATCATGTCTAAACCGTTACTCGATCTTACTCAACTTGGCATGCGATTTCCGACGCCCAACGGCGAATTTATCGCGCTCAAGAATGTTAATTTACAAATCCAACGTGGCGAGTTTATCTCCCTGATTGGTCACTCGGGCTGTGGTAAATCGACCGTGCTCAATTTGGTTGCGGGTTTGCACATGCCCACCGATGGCGGCGTGATTGTCGATGGGCGCGAAGTCAGTGGCCCAGGCCCCGAGCGCGCTGTGGTATTCCAAAATCACTCGTTGTTGCCTTGGCTAACCGTGCACGAAAACGTGGAAATTGCGGTCAAACAGGTGGCCGCAGGGCAGAGCAAAGCATGGATCAAACAGCAAACCGAGCACTATTTGGAATTGATCCACATGTCTCACGCTGCAGACAAAAAGCCAGATGAAATCTCCGGTGGCATGAAGCAGCGTGTCGGTATTGCGAGAGCGCTGGCGTTACAACCGAAAGTGCTGTTGATGGATGAGCCGTTCGGCGCGCTCGATGCGTTAACCCGCGCGCACTTGCAAGACTCCTTGATGGAAATCCAAGCTGACTTGAATAACACCGTCATCATGATCACGCACGATGTGGACGAAGCGGTGTTGCTCTCAGACAAAATCGTCATGATGACCAACGGACCGGCAGCCACGATCGGCGAAGTGCTTGAGATTGATCTGCCAAGACCCCGTGACCGAGTGGCGTTGGCGGATAACCCGCAGTATCAAAAATATCGCCAGTCAGTGTTGAGATTCCTCTATGAAAAACAGGCCAAACCTGAGCCTACGGCATCAAAAGCCAAGACAGCGTTAAGAGCAAGCGCGAGCTCGTCCACCCAAGACGATGCGAAATCAGCGGCAAAGACCGCCTAAGGAAGTGAACATGGAACGGATAGTAATTGTTGGCAATGGCATGGTCGGACACCATCTGGTGGCTCAATTGGTCGAGCGCGGCGCGCATCTCGAAAAACGCATTACCGTGATTGGCGAAGAACGCTTTATCGCTTACGACCGAGTTCAGCTCTCGGCACTGTTTTCGGGCAAATCCCATCAAGATTTGATGCTGAGCAGCGAAGAGTGGTATCAAAAACATGGCATCGAGTTGGTGCTCGGTGCTCAGGTGACCGCCCTGATGCCAGAGCTCAAACGCATAGAGCTCGATGGAGAAACCGTGATGGGGTATGACCAACTGGTGCTCGCCACCGGTTCTTACCCATTTGTGCCACCGATTGAGGGGCACGATCGTGAGCAAATTTTTGTCTATCGCACCCTTGATGATCTCTCTGAAATCAAAACCGCCTGCCAAGGGGCGAAAACCGGCGCGGTGATCGGCGGTGGTTTACTCGGGCTTGAAGCCGCGAACGCTCTGCGTTTGCTCGGGGTGGAAACTCACGTAGTCGAATTCGCCCCAAGGCTCATGCCAGTGCAGCTCGATGACGGCGCAGGCACCGTACTGAAAGAGAAAATAGAACAGCTTGGCTTATCGGTGCATACCTCGACGGCAACGGAGCGCATTTGTGATGGCGAGAGCGCAAAGCATCGCATGGTCTTCAAAGATGAGGATCCGCTTGAAGTGGACGTGATCGTCTTTTCCGCGGGGATACGCCCACAAGATGCCTTAGCGCGCGGAGCCGGGCTGACTATTGGCGAGCGCGGCGGGATTGTGATTGATGATCGCTGCGTGACCAGTGACGACTCCATTTTTGCCATTGGTGAATGTGCCCTTTGGCAAGAACGCATTTTTGGCCTGGTTGCGCCTGGCTATACGATGGCGCGTGTCGTTGCTGACGTTCTGACCCATCGTGACACCCAAGGGTTCACTGGTGCAGATATGAGCACCAAACTGAAACTGCTTGGTGTGGATGTCGCATCAATCGGTGATGCGCACAAAGCGACCCCGGGCGCGCAAGAGATGGTTTTGCAAGACGCGGTCACAGGCGTCTACAAAAAGCTGGTGGTCGATGCGACGGGCACCCAACTGCTTGGCGCTATTTTGGTCGGTGACAATAGTGACTACGACGCCTTACTGCAATGTTACTTAAACCAAACCATGCTGCCCGATCACGCTGCAAATCTCCTGTTTGACACCAGTATGCTCAATGGTGAAATGAACGACACCGCGGTGATTTGTTCCTGTCACAATGTCACCAAAGGCGATTTGGTGGCGGCGATTCAAGCGGGCGCGCAAGATTTGGACTCTCTTAAAGCGCAGACGAAAGCGGGTACTGGCTGTGGTGGTTGTAGCAACATGGTCAAATCGGTGCTCGATACTGAATTGGTAGCGATGGGCGTTGAAGTCAACAACCATGTCTGTGAACACTTTGCGCTGTCACGCCAAGAGTTGTTCCATATTTGCCAAGTCGAAGCGATCAAGGATTTTGACACCTTAATCGCTCGTCACGGCCAAGGGTTGGGGTGCGATCTGTGTAAACCGACCGCTAGTTCGATCTTCGCCTCGCTGTGGAATGAACACATCATGGAGCCTCAACACAGCCGTTTACAAGATTCCAATGATGCCTTTATGGCGAATCTGCAAAAAGATGGCTCTTATTCGGTCGTACCTCGTGTTGCCGGCGGCGAGATCACACCAGACAAGCTGATTGTCTTAGGAGAAGTGGCCAAGAAATACGATCTCTACACCAAAATTACGGGTGGGCAGCGAGTCGATCTGTTTGGCGCACAAGTTGAGCAGTTACCGGATATCTGGCGCACGCTGATCGACGCGGGCTTTGAAACCGGCCATGCTTACGGAAAATCGGTCCGAACAGTGAAATCTTGCGTGGGCTCAACCTGGTGCCGCTACGGTGTCGATGATTCGGTTGGCCTCGCCATCGAACTTGAAAACCGCTACAAAGGGCTACGTTCGCCACACAAACTGAAGTTTGCGGTGTCAGGCTGTACCCGAGAGTGCGCTGAAGCGCAAAGTAAAGACATCGGCGTCATCGCCACGGAAAACGGCTGGAACCTCTACGTGTGTGGGAATGGTGGCATGCGCCCGCGTCACGCGGATCTGTTTGCCTCCGATCTCAGCAAACATGAATTGATCACTCTGATTGACCGCGTGTTGATGTTCTACGTTCGCACCGCAGACAAATTGCAACGTACCTCAGTGTGGATGGATAACCTGGAAGGTGGGTTGGCGTACCTAAAACAAGTGGTGATAGAGGACTCTCTCGGCCTTTGCGAGTCATTGGAGACGCAAATGCAGCACGTGGTGGATACCTACCAGTGTGAATGGAAGAGCACGTTGGATAATCCTGCCAAGCTCACTAAGTTCCGTCCATTCATTAATTCAGGTGAACCGAGTCAAGCATTGCCTTACCAACGCATTCGTGGCCAACGTATTCCAGTCAAGGAGGAGAATTGATGGACGTACTCGAGAAAATCAAGGTGTGCGACTTAAGCGCACTGTGCGCCTACGAAGGGCGAGTCGCCTTGGTGGAAGGCCAACAAGTTGCGCTGTTTCTCATCCCTAATCAAGGTGTGTTTGCGGTGCAGAACTGGGATCCTATCGGCAAAGCTTTTGTGCTTAGCCGCGGCATTGTCGGAGATGTTAAGGGCAAGTTGTGTGTCGCTTCCCCTTTGTACAAACAGCATTTTTGCCTGCGCTCAGGCGAGTGCTTAGAAAACAGCGACGTGCGTTTAGCTCATTGGCCCGTGTTACTGGAAAACGATGAAGTGTTTCTTGAATGGCACGCGAAGGCGTAACAAGGTTTTCGCGAGTGACTCGTGTTTCACCCTAGCCCTATCCTTCCAGGGGGCAAATACCAACCTGTTGATCAGGTTGGTATTTTTTGTGCGATGTGTTAATTAACGCGGTACTAATTTATTCACCGATCGCGGCTTTGCGTTTACCCCGTATCGAGGCAAGCAACATATAGATGCTAGTAGCAAGCAGCGCCGCGAACAAATAGCCCATCAAGCCTTGAGGGCCAGAAAGAAACCCATCTGCTACCACAGGTCCCACTACAGAACCGACACTGTAACTGAACAGCATCACTTGTGTTGCGCAGACGATGTATTGGGCGTTCAAGCCATCACAGCCTAAGTTGATCGCAATGGGGTAGAGTGCGAAGGTCGCCATACCAAGTACAAATAGCCCGGCACCCAGAGCTCGCAGACCCGGCACCATAGAGGTAAAGGCAATCGCAGCCACGCCCACCAAGCACAAGAGTGCCATTAAAGGTGTGCGACCGAACACTTTCGCCAATGCTGGCACTAATGGCTGAATCGCCATACCGCCCAAAACGATCAGAGCCATCAAGCCGCCAATGTCATCATGGGCAATTCCACGTTGACTCAATTCGACAGGCATCAGGCCGTACACTGCGCCGAGGGTGAGACCAGACACGATACAGCCAATGATTGCAGCATGGCTTAATTTGCTCATCTGTTTGAAAGAGAGTGAGGCACTCTCTCCGTGCTCGGGTTGATCAGAGTCACCAAACATCAGCACGATGATGGCGAGCAATAAAAGGGTAGTGATAGTAATAAAAGGCACACCACCCGATACGCCAATGACGCCAATACCCAATTGGCCTAGCGCCGCGCCGCCATACAGCGCGCCCATGTAAAGACCAAGGCGTTTAGCGCGTGACTGTTCGTCACCGTGCAGCAACCAAGATTCGACCACAACAAAGACGCCTGCAACCGCCGCGCCCGCGACAAAGCGTGCGATCAACCAGCTACTTGCATACGGCATTAATGGCAAGGCCACAATCGTGAGTAGAAATAGCGCTAAACACCAGACAAACGCCGCTTTGTGCCCTAATCGGCGCACCAAAGGCTCTACACCCATCGCGCCAATCAATAGACCTGCGTAAAACACGCTCGCAAGCCAACTGGCGAGTGAGGTATCCAGATCGTAGTGAGGCAGCATCAGCGGAATCAAACTCATCAAATAGCCCGATGCAACGGCGTACAGCGCCAAGGCAATCACAGGAACCGTGACACGGATAGTGCGGGTAGGAATAAGAGTGTTGTCCAATGTCGTCGCCTCAAAACGGACAATCCTTGGCCATAAGGGACCAAGGATTGAGGAATTAACCAGTGAGTTTTCGCGCGAATATGGACTGAATAGTGGCGTGGGTAAAACGAAAAGAATTAATCGACTCGACAAGAGATTTTTGTCGAGTCGTTAGTGGGAACTCAAGGTTATTTATTGATGGCTTGAGTTAGCCATTGGCTAAATTGCGAGCGAGGAAGCGCACCGTTAATCACATCCACGCGCTGGCCGTTTTTGAATACCATCACAGTCGGAATACTACGGATCTGAAACTGAGCGGCCAACGCTTGCTCAACTTCGGTGTTGATTTTTACAAATCGTACTTCGCCCTGTCTGGCGGCGGCTTCGTCTTCAAAGACAGGTGCAAAGCCCACACAAGGGTTGCACCAAGGCGCCCAAAAATCGACCACCACAGGTTGGCTGCTTTGCAACAGGGCATTAAAGTTCAGCGACGTGCCTTCTATCGGTTGGCCATCGAGCAACGCAGATTGGCATTTACCACATTTCGGGCTTTCCGATACGCGCTCGAGCGGCACGCGGTTGACACCAGAACATGATGGGCATCGTGTATTGAAGGTAGACATGACTTTTCTCTTTATTAATTATTTCAACTCAATGACACACTAGTTATACTCTGAAAACGCCAAGTGACTCAAATAAGAATGTAAAAAGGCACATAATGACCAGCTATTACGCAGAAATTACCGGTTGGGGTAAATGCCTACCGCCAGCCACGCTCTCCAACGATGACCTCAGCACTTTTCTAGATACTTCCGATGAATGGATTAAGACGCGCACTGGTATAGAGCAGCGCCGCATCAGCCATGTGAATACGTCAGATCTTGCAACCGTTGCCGCCAAACACGCACTCGCGTGTGCCAATGTCAGTGTTGATGAGGTGGATCTCATTATTGTTGCGACCTGCTCACCCGACTCACTGATTCCCAATACCGCGTCTAAAGTCGCCCAAAACCTCGGCGTTCAAGCCGCCGCAGCGTTTGATTTGAACGCAGCGTGTACTGGCTTTGTTTACGGATTAGAAACGGCGACTCGTCTTATTCAATCAGGCAATTACCGCCACGCAATCGTGATCGGCGCAGAGCGTCTCTCTTTCTTTATCGATTGGACCCAGCGTGATACGGCGGTGTTATTTGGTGACGGCGCAGGTGCAGCGGTGTTGAGCTGCACAACGGAAAAAGTGGGCTTGCAACAGGCGCAGCTTGGCTGTGATTCGGCTGGGCGTGATATTTTGGCGGTGCCCAAGTTTGGTACCTCAATGGATCGTTTCGCTGCGGACAACGGCTACTGGGCGTTTGATTTTGTTGGCAAAGAGATCTTTAAGCGTGCGGTGAAAGGCATGGGCGCAGCTGCTCAATCGGTGCTGGCGCGCAGCGAACTGTCGACTGACGATGTTGATGTGGTGATCCCGCACCAAGCTAACATCCGCATCATTCAAACCTTGTGTGATCTTTCGGGGATTGCTCAAGATAAAGCGTTTGTTAACATCCAGAACTATGGCAACACCTCTGCGGCCACTGTGCCGATTGCCTTGTGTGAAGCGCTGGAACAAGGCTTTATTAAGCCTGGTGACAACCTACTGCTCGCCGCCTTTGGCGCAGGTTTAACTTGGGGCGCAGGCCACATAAAATGGGGTGAGCGAGTTACGCCAATAGGCCAAAGCGATGCCACACTTCCTCCAGTAGAGGCGTCTGCACTTGAGTTATTGGAACAAGCGATCGCGTTTTGTAAAACACACGCAGAGTAAACAGGCCTAAATTTACAAGGCGACGCAGCCTCAACAAATACGCTTAGGTCAATACAATGAGAAGTCGCGAATTGTCGCGACTTTTTTCATGATGGCCGATGGCTGGTTGGCAGTATCACATAAGGACAACGACGTAAGATGAAATTTCTTCACACCTCGGATTGGCATTTAGGACGACAGTTTCACAATGTGTCGCTGATTGACGATCAGCGTGTGGTGCTCGACCAGATGGTGGAGTACATGGCGCAGCATCCCGTCGATGCACTGGTGATCGCTGGTGACATTTATGATCGCTCGGTGCCGCCGACTGCGGCGATTGAACTGCTTAATGAAACGCTAAATCGTGTTTGCCAGGAGTTAAACACGCCCGTCATTTTGATTCCGGGTAATCACGATGGCGCGCAGCGCCTAGGGTTTGGCTCTGCACACATGAAAGGCGCTGGGCTGCACATTATCAGTGATTTTCAGCAGATGCTCGAACCTGTTGTGTTGAGCAGTGACCAAGCCGGAGAAGTGGCATTTTATGGCATGCCGTTTAACGATCCGGAGACAGTGCGCCACTACTTTAATCACACATTTCAACAGCAAGATGAAGCAACGCCTGAGGCGCAAAAGCCGATTGCTACTCACGATGACGCTCATGCTGCGTTGGTTGGTTTGATCACGCCTCATCTTAATTCGTCACAACGTCATGTGTTGATCAGCCACTGCTTTGTTGATGGTGCGATCAGCTCAGAGTCGGAGCGTCCACTCTCGATTGGTGGCTCCGAATGTGTCAGTCATGAGCATTTCGTCCATTTTGACTATGTCGCCCTTGGCCATCTTCACCAGCCGCAATACAAAGGCGAAGCCCATATTCGCTACAGTGGCTCATTGATGAAATACAGCTTTTCAGAGCAGCACCATAAAAAAGGCATGACCTTAGTAGAGCTTGATCGCAGCGGTTTGGTTGCGACAACGCATATTCCGCTGCAAGCGCCACATGAAATGCGAATCATCGAAGGGGAGCTGGAAGCGATCCTCGCGGCGGGTAAAACCGATCCTCGCGCCCACGACTATTTGTTGGTGCGATTAACCGACCAACACGCCATTCTCAATCCGATGGAGAAGCTGCGCACTGTCTATCCAAATGTGTTGCATTTGGAAAAGCCCGGCATGTTAGTGGGGGTAGAGCAGTCGATGGCGCAAGCGACGCTATCGCGCAGCGAAGTCGATATGTTCCGCGACTTTTTCAAAGAAGCGCAAGGCAATGAGCTGACTCAAGCGCAAGAGAGCGCGGTTTCGGCGATTATCAAACAACTGAGCCAGCAGTAAGGGGCGCTCATGAAACCCATCACCTTAGTTATGCAGGCCTTTGGGCCGTTTTCAGGCACCGAATCGATTGATTTTCGTCAGCTGGGCAGCAATCCGCTGTTTCTGATCAATGGCCCAACGGGTTCCGGAAAAACGACGCTACTTGATGCGATCTGCTTTGCGCTTTATGGCGAAACCACCAGTAATGAGCGACTCGGCGCCCAGATGCGCAGTGATAACGCTAAGTTGGATGTGCCGACAGAGGTAACGTTCGAATTCCGCTTGCACGACAAACGCTTTCGCGTAACGCGTTCCCCAGAGCAAGAAGCGCCAAAAGCGCGCGGGGAAGGCACAACGACACGCAAACACAGCGCTGCGCTCTATCAGTTGGGTGACGAAGAGGTACTTTTGACCAGCAAAACGGCTCAGGTCAAAACGTTGGTCACCGAACTGATTGGTCTTAATGAGACCCAATTTCGTCAAGTCATGGTCCTGCCACAGGGTAAGTTTCGTGAATTGCTGCTAGCCAGCTCGAAAGAGCGCGAAGAGATTTTCGGCCAACTGTTCCAAACCGATATCTACAAAAAAATTGAGTACGCGCTCAAAGACAAAGCCGCCTCGATCAGCAAAAGCAAAGATGAGTTTGACAACCAAATTCGCGGCGCGCTTGAGGTGGGCAATGTCGCTAGTATCGAAGAGCTTAATACCCGCTACGAGTCCGCGTGTGTCGCTCTTGAACAGCGAAAACAGGAAGAAGCCGCAGCGCAAGCAGCGCTTAGTGCATCGACCTTAGCGCTTCAGCAAGGGCAGAAAATACGCGATGATTTCGCCAAGTTGTCTCAGGCCAAGCAATCTTTCACGCAGCATCAAGCGGCAAAGTCTCAGATAGCGGAGACTCAAGTTCGTTTGCAGCGTGCAAAGCAGGCGGCGAGTATTGAACTGCCTTATCAAAATCAATGGCAGAGCGCACAAGATGTCACTCGTTTTGAAACCAAGTTGACCGAACTGCAGCAGAGCAAACAGGCGCTAGATAACGACTTAGCAGCAGCGAAAATCGCGCATGACGAGGCAGAAAAAGCAGCGGCACAGCTACCGGCACTCAATGATGAGCGTTACAAGCTCGAGGCCATCAAACAAAAATGGTTGGAAAGACAAGCGCTCATCTCACGCCAGAAAGAGGCGCAGCAGCACAGTGCGGTACTTGACGAGAAGCTCGCTCAGTACCTCTCTCATAAAGAGAAACTCCAGCGTGATTTAACGCGTGCGAAAAACGATCACAAGCAAGCCAGTGAGCAGCGACTAGAGCAATCTAAGCTTGAGCAACAAAAGTCGGAATTGACGCGCGCGGTAAGCGATCTGCGCAAACTGACCCAAATGGTGCAAGACGCGGTCAATCAGGCCGAAGAGCTTAAATCGGCACAGGCGGCATTGGTCAACGTCACTCAAGCGTTTGAAGAACAACAGCAGACGGCGAACCGCGTCGAACTGCGCTGGCACCAAGCGCAAGCGGCTATTTTGGCGCAAACACTCGTAGAGGGGGAGCCTTGTCCAGTTTGTGGCAGCGCGGCGCACCCGAACATTGCGCAAATTGACGGCGAGTCGGTCAGTAAAGAGCAGGTGACTCAGGCGCGCAGTGAAGAGACGCAGGCGCACTCACAGTGGGTGAAAGCTCAGGCGCACGTTTCACATCTTAAGCAGGCGTTAAGCCAAAGCCAGAAGGCGGTGGAAGCGTTTAAAGCCGAATTAGGGGAGGTCGCCGTTCAGGGGGTGTCGGCAACACAAGCGAGCCTAAGTGCGGTTGAGGAACGCTTAAAGGCGCTAATGTCATTGGATGTGACGGCGCTTGAAGCGCAGGTGAATGAACTGACGCAGCGCTGTGAAACCGGCGAGCAAAAAATTAATGAGATCAAACAGCAGATAGCGGCCAATCACAATACCGTCAGCGCCCTCGCGGAGAGCATCGAAGAGATGACGCAACAACTTGGCGGCGCAACACAAGACATTGAAGAAATTGAGGCCGCGCGCTCGGCGCTATCAAGCCAAATCGAAGCGATAGAGAAAGAGCAGCAACGGGCAAACCAGCACTATCAAGCTAGCACGCTCAAGCAATCTCAGTGCGCCTCTGAAGTTGGCACCCACCAATCGCTGTTGCAAGAGGCCAAAGTGCGATCCGAGCAAGCGAACGCACAGTGGCAGCGGGCCTTAGAGCAAAGTGAGCTGGCAACGCTTGACGCTTTTGTCAGCGCGAAAGCCACAGCCGAGCAAATGGCGCAGTGGCAAAGTGAATTGGACGACTATAACCAAGCCACGATTCGTCTTGAGCAAACCATTCAAGACATCACCACCGCGTTGGAAGGGCAGACCACGCCGGATCTTGAAGCTCTGCAAAACGAACTCAATCACCATCAGCAACATCATACGCAGGTGAGAGAGCAACTCGATGGCGAACGAGCGACAGTTGAGACGTTGCAAAACGTGCAGCGCAAGATCGAGCGTCTAAAAGAGAAAAATGCCGAATTGGAAAGAGAGTATCAGGTGTTCGGCACCTTGTATGATGTTGCCAGCGGTAAGACCG
Organism: Vibrio sp. R12-SW3-ISO1; assembly: GCF_059834005.1. Classification (NCBI taxonomy): domain Bacteria; kingdom Pseudomonadati; phylum Pseudomonadota; class Gammaproteobacteria; order Vibrionales; family Vibrionaceae; genus Vibrio; species Vibrio sp. R12-SW3-ISO1. The sequence goes on along the minus strand of NZ_JCBDGK010000047.1, from coordinate 168,961 downwards.
GCAGCCGCGTTAGTTTGCATCGCTTTGTGCTCGGCGTCTTGCTTGATGATGTCCTGATTCAAGCGTCACAACGTCTGGCGCTGATGAGTAAAGGGCGTTACATACTCACGCGTAAAACGCACGGCTTTCGCGGCGCCGCCGGAAGAGGCTTGGATTTGATGGTCGAAGATGGATACACAGGCAAAGCGCGCGATGTCGCGACCTTATCCGGCGGAGAGTCTTTTATGGCTGCGCTCTCGTTGGCACTTGGTCTATCTGATGTGGTGCAGTCTTACAGTGGTGGGATTCGACTCGACACCTTATTTATTGATGAAGGCTTTGGCAGCCTTGATCCTGAATCGTTGGATTTGGCGGTGCAAACGTTAATCGACTTGCAACAAACGGGTCACACAGTGGGGGTGATTTCACACGTCAGTGAGTTAAAAGAGCAAATGTCTCACAGAATAGACGTGGTCAGTGCAAAAACGGGGAGCACGATTCGCGTTGTTGGCCCAATGTTGGGCTAAACTTAAGTTGTGCAATTGGTTTCTTCTTTCACTGTAGTAGGATGTTTTGTATGATCATTGTACTCGTTGATGGTTTCATAGTGACCAATTGAGTAAGTAGCACGATAGTTGAAGAGTGAAGACAACACGACATTGGATGTGACGACACGATATGGATGCGGTTAAAAAGGTCTACCAGTATGCAGAGCCCAATCTCTCCCTTGTTGGGTGGATGGGGGCGATTGGTTTTCCTCTCTACTATCTGATTTGGCAATACATTTATCCTCAGCCTTATGAAGATCTGTTGCTGAGAAGTGTCTGCTCCGTGATGTTGCTCGTACTCGCTTTGCGCGAGTTTCTTCCGGCCACATTGCAGCGCTATATGCCCTATTACTATTTAGGCTGCGTGGCGGTCTGTCTACCGTTTTTCTTCTCCTACATGCTGTTTAAGAACCACTGGTCAACGGTGTGGGCGATGTCGTTCATGGCCTCGATCTTTTTGCATGTCTTACTGGTGCACGAAACAAGGGTCATGTTGGCCCAAGCGTTTGTCGCTGTCGGCTTTGCCTATTTGTTCGCCGGCGACTTGAACATGGTTAACTACAACCCCGCACCGGATGTGGTTTGGCCATACACTCCCATCTTTTTGTTCACTTATGTCTTTGGCAACCTGTTCTATTTTCGCAATCAGGTTGAACATGAAGCGAAAGTGGCGATTGCGAAGTCGTTTGGCGCCGGGATTGCTCATGAGATGCGTAATCCGCTCAGTGCCCTGAAAGCCTCAGTGGATGTAGTGAACTCCTCTTTACCGGATGTCAGTCATCAAGATGAAGAGGTCAAGATGTCAAAACAGAATGTTCAAGTTATCAAAGAGATCCTGAACAACGCAGACGTCATCATCAATAACGGCAATGAAGCGATCGATCTTTTGCTCACTTCCATTGATCAAAATCGTGTCTCTCGCTCTACCTTTGTGCGCCACAGCGCTGCAGAAGTGGTAGAGGACACACTAGAGAGTTTCTCTTACCCTGGCGTGCACTCCAAAAATCTCGTCTCGCTCCATATTGAGCATGATTTTGACTACTTTGGTAGTGACGTATTGCTCAAGTATGCCTTGTATAACCTATTGAAAAACGCCTTTTATTATCAAAATAGCGAAGATTTTTCGATCACCGTGACGCTCGCGGTTCATCACGATGTCAACACCATTACCGTGAGAGACACCGGGGTCGGGATAGAGCCGAAGAAGCTTCAGCATATTTTTAAAGACTTTTACACCTCAGGGAAGAGCTCCAGTCATGGGCTAGGCTTGCCGTTTTGTAAACGGGTAATGCACTCCTTTGGTGGCAGTATCAGTTGTCAATCTGAGTATGGTGAATGGACGGAATTCACGCTGTTTTTCCCTAACTACGTCTCTGAGCAAGTCAGTCATATCAAACACGATTTGATGAAAGACAAAGCGATTGTCTACATCGGCGAAGACGCTAAAATCATGCGCAAACTGAACGAGGACGCCTTCTACTCCGGTTTCAAAATGATCCGATGGTCGTACAGCGAAGCCAGCGCGCGTGAAGAGTTCGAATTTGAGTACGATCTGATTTTCGTCGATCTGGATGGTTTAAACGAGGCGCAGTTTAAGCACTTGGAATCCAAGTTGCACTTTACCGAAGCCAAACTGGTGTATCTGTTTGAACCTAATCGCGTCTATCATGATGCGTTTAATCGCTACCTCACCTTTTATCCTCTTGAAAAGCAGCGGGTGATCTCAGAGGGCATCGCGCTCATCGATGAAGTGATTTTTGATTCAAGAGAAGGGAATCGCAACCTCATTCCTCGCAAGCGACCTACGGCAGCGAAGCGGATTATGATTGCTGATGACAATAGTTCGCTACGCTCGCTCACCGCGATTTTGTTGAGCAAACAAGGTTATCAAGTCATTGAAGCGCAAGACGGTAATGATGTGTTGGAGAAACTCGACCAAGAGCCGGTTGATTTGGTCATCATGGATATTGAAATGCCCAAGTTAGATGGCTTTGATACCACGCAGAAGATTCGTCACTCTCAGCAGTCTTACGCCAATGTGCCGATCGTCGGCCATACAGGTGATAATCGTAAAGAAACCATGGCGCGCATAAAAGAGGTGGGTATGAATGACTACCTCATTAAACCGGCCGATAAAGAACACTTATTTGATAAAATATCTGAGTACCTGTAAGAATAAAAATAGGGCGAATTTATCGCCCTATTTTTTATCCGAAATGACACCTTTCCTTGTTTAATTTGAATAAATACTGTTTAGATAAAACGTAAATTTTGATCGTGAAATGCCGATTCAGCCACTAACGCAATTTTGTGCAACTCCTCTGCTGTTAATGCACTGTGCAGCGACAAACGCAAAATATTTTTATTGTCGGGCGTTGCTGGCGTACAGAATACCGATCCGAACACGCCACGTTGCTCAAAATAATCACGAACTTTGCGGGTATTGGTCTTATCTCCGGTTTCTAAGCCGATGATCTGTGATTCGCTACGAATATCAAATCCGACATCTGCCAGCGCTCGGCGCATCCAGGCCGCATTTTGATGCAACTGTTTACGCGCTGGATCACTTGCCTTGATCACCGCGAGGGTTGCATCGATCCTGTCGAGTTCACACGCCATCATCGCCGAACTAAATATCGATGGGAACGAGACATAGGGCATCACTTCTCCCGTGTCGTTGTTACACCAAACGGCTCCAGCGCGGTAGGCAAAGGTTTTGGCAAGGCTGGCAGTGAGAAAGTCAACCTGCTGCGTTAAACCGAGTGAAGCCACCAACCCTGCGCCTTTCGGGCCATGTGTACCCAATGAATGGGATTCATCGACAACAATGGCGCAACCCAGACTTTTCGCGGTCTCAACCAGTTCTGTAAGTGGGGCAATGGTGCCAAGGGTGCTGTAAATGGAGTCTATCAGGACGATGCCTGGACCGTGTCGTTTGATTAAGCGCTTAAGGTGTCTCACATTGTTGTGCATGAAAGGATGGATATCAGCACCGGCTATTCTCGCGCCCTCCCAAAGCGACATATGGGCGAAAAAGTCGATATAGACCTTGGTATCTGAATCACATAGGGTCTGTAATAGACCGATATTCGCGATCCAGCCAGAAGGGGCGATGGTGCAGTGTTCAAAACCGGTATAATCCGCCATTCTCTGCTGCACCGTTTTGTCGAGGGCATCACTATGAAGAAAGACGTTCGACATAAACGCACTCTCTTGCCCTTGTCTGAGAGAATTGATTTGCGCGTCAATAATCTTAGGGTGATTGGCGAGTGATAAATAATCGTTGGATTGGAGAAGAATATCTCCTTGTTTAGGCTTCTTACCCAACACTAAATTACGACCATTATCTTTTGTTTTAATTAGGTCATCAACATAGTGCGAAATGCGTGCATTAACGAACGTCGGAAGTGGCGAACACTTATCAAGTGTAAACATAATCATATCCTTTTCTCAAAACAAGTGAATGGCCAGCTGACAAGGATATGTATGAACCTAATAGATTATTCCGTCTAGTAAAATAGTTTGTTTTTTGAGCGTATTAGCAAACAAAAAAAGTGTGTAATGACTATTAATTAATATTTATTACCCTTTTGGGGTCTAACTCATGCAAAATCATCAAACGCTAGCGTATCTCAGTCTCTATATTTAGGTGACGCTTGAGGGTAAATTCAAGATTGTGAGGTGTGATTGCGATCCAGTTCTGGCCAATACATCTTGATGTAGCCAATGCAAACCCAAATCACCAATACGGTCGCAATGGTGAGCTCAAACAGACCAAAGTTATGCAGCCAGTGCCAGTGTGGGTGAGCCTGTTCAAAGAATGACGTTAAGCGGTGCATAGCGATGGCGCTGATAACCGAAGGAAAAGTCACCGCAGCAATGGATGGTTGGAACTTGAGCCTGAGTAAACGGATGTAGCACAGGTAGATAAGCAGGGTCATGGTGATGGCAATCCCCGCTAGCGCGCCGGTTAGGATCGGGTCTGGCTCGCTGAAATTGACCAAATAGGTGGCTAAGGTGAGGTTGATAGGCGCAGCCATAATTGCCAAGGTGGGCCTGGCTCGGCGCGGTAACATCCCCTCGAACACTAGGCGATAGAGCACGAGCGGCAGCATAAAAAAGTAGATGGTGATACAGATGGCAACAATCGTTTCAGAAAACAGCGTTAAACCAAATTGGGAACCTGCGAGAGAACTGCTGATCACGCCAACAGGATAGAGAAACCAACTCGGCACAATGTTGGACATTTTAAAGTTGCGCAGTTGAAAGCCAAAGAACAGCACCATCATGGTTAAGTGCAGCATTAACGCCGCAAACCAAAGCGGGTAGGCGATAATAGGCGAGATGATCGCCAGATAGTCACACAAGATCAGTAAAGCCATACTCATCGGTGCCATCAGACTGCCACTGAGAGGGTGGCGAATGTCATTCATGAAGGTATGGTAGTTCGAATACTTGATCAGAACGGGAGTCAGCAGCAGTGCGCCGGCAAACGCAAAATAGGGCCTAAGTATGTCACCAACGTCGGGCATATAGAGTGCCCATGCTTGCCCAAGGCCTATCATGCCAAGTGCCAAAGAAGACTGAGAAGGAGGGACGTTGTGAAATTGTGTTAGGCGTTTCCAGTTCACCGGATTTCCGTTTCTATTGTGCGTGAGTATTGCGGATTGATTGAGGGCGAATGGTATCAAGCCAAACGGTTGCCAAGCAAGTGTTGACGAACGTTAGCGTGATTTCGCCGCACAAGTGGTCATTATACCTGTGGTTAGCGTTAGCCCAATCGATAATCGTGCAAAGTTGAATTGCACTTTTGTGAGAAAAGTCCAACTTTTAATCGATACACGAGAAAATAGTGCCGCAGAAAACTTGCGAACTGGCCGAAATCGACCATAGTTAAAGTGTAAGGCAAATGACCCGACCCGCATGGAGGAAAATACCGCCTTACCTACAATTTGGATGGATTCAACAAGTCAATTCAGTAGCCTCGTTTTTAGATCTCGAAGCAGACATAGACTTCAAGATTCGCAGACTCACGATTGAGTAACGAGGGATAGGGCGCACAACCAAGTGCGCCTTTTGTCGTTTAGGAACCCGTTAAACGAATGTTCTCGTCAATGGCGATATGGTAACGCAAGTGCGCCAATTTGTGACCACTGTGCTTGTGTAACCCTCCCCAAAAAACTGGTCACTATCTTTTTTCACTAAATGTTCTCTCTTGCGAATCATTTTTTAATCCGCGTATACAAACGGGGGTTTTTACTTGCTTTGGGTTTTGGCGGCAGTTTAAGGACGCCTTTTTGCAAAATCAGGTTGTTGGGGTAGGTGATGATGTGGCCCTTTTCGTGTTTGATGTGAACGTGAAAAGTGGTGATGTCGACAATCACTCCGGTGACGTCCTCATCTTTATCGATCACTTTGACCAAATCGCCGACGCGGTATGGGAAGACAAAGAAAATCAAAAAGCTGGCAGTGACGTTACTGAGTATCGACCACTGAGCAAACAAGGCGACGCCGAGCACAGCGAAAATCGACGAGAGAAACAGCGAGACATCGCCATATCCAATCCCTGAGGCAATCAAAAACAGCGAAATAAACACAAAGTAGAGGGCAATGTTCAAGCCGCGAATGATAAAAAAGGTGCGATTATTTTTCGCCTGCTTTTTACGCGCCATGGCGTGAATGGTTTTCACTAGGATGTGTTTGATGAGCTTTAAGGCGATGAATAGAAGGAAGGCGAACAGAAGTTTACCAAGAAGCGATTCAGAGACGTTGAAGCCGAAAATTTGCATAGTGTCAGTAATGTCGTTGGGTTAAGCCGTGAGCACAGTGGAGCCATGATGTGGTAATCCGGTCTCCTTGTCTAGCGATACTGGTTTGGCTCACAAACGCTGAATAAATAGAGCAGAGTGGAAGTTCAAGGTTGCCATCACTGAGCGCGGTGTAACCATGCGCTCAGTGATGGGCAAAAGCGGTGATTCTCAGTGAGAGATCACGACTCGTTGTCGGGTTTAATGAAGGTGCCGTAAATATCACTGCGGCGATGTTTGAGGTTGGTGACCGAACCTTCGGTGTTAAGCTGCTTAAGCTTGGTCAAATCGACATCGGCAAAGATGATCATTTCGGTGTTGGCGCTCGCTTCGGTTAAGGTCGCGTCGTGAGGGAAATAGATGTCAGAAGGCGAGAAGACCGCAGACTGAGCATATTGAATATCGACATTATCGACCCTTGGCAAGTTGCCGACACTGCCGCCAATGGCGACATAACATTCGTTTTCAATCGCTCGAGCTTGAGAGCAGATCCGCACTCGCTGGTAGCCGTTTTTGGTGTCGGTCCAGAAAGGCACAAAGATGATTTGCACGCCTTGTTCGGCCATCATTCGGCCCAGCTCTGGGAATTCACTGTCATAGCAGATCAAAATGCCGACTCGACCCGCATCGGTGTCGAACACTTTCACATTGTCGCCACCATCAATCACCCAGTCTTTTTGCTCGTGCGGGGTGATGTGGATTTTGTATTGCGCGTCAATGTCGCCATCACGGTGCAACAGATAGGAGACATTGTAGAGCTGATCGTCTTCCACCACTGGTACACTGCCGGCAATGATATTGATGTTGTACGTGACGGCCATTTGTGAGAAGCGGTTTTTGATCTCTTCACTGAAACTGGCGAGAAAACGAATCGCTTCGACGGAGTTTTGCCCAGTCTGCAAGCCCATTAACGGGGCATTAAAAAACTCTGGGAACAGCGCGAAGTCCGCTTTGTAGTTAGAGAGAGAGCTGACAAAGTATTCGGCTTGGTCCATCAAATCGTCGAGATCGCGCATGGCGCGCATTTGCCACTGAATCACGCCGATGCGGACTAAGGTTTTTTCAATGTCGTGAACAGAGATGATGTCCTCTTCATAGAAGAAGTTGTCCCACTCAAGCAGGGTAGCGTAGCCTTTCGATGCGTCATCTTCAGGCAGATAATTACGCATCAAGCGCTTTACATCAAAATCGTTGGCCAGCTGGAAAGAGAGAATCGGGTCGTGCAGTTTGCGACGTTTGACCTGATCGATGTACTCGGGCACGGTCATTTTGTCGGCGTATTTGTGATAGTTGGGGATGCGTCCCCCCGCCAAAATCGCCTTGAAGTTTTTATTTCGGCACAGTTCTTTGCGCGCGTCATAGAGGCGGCGTCCTAAACGTAGGCCTCGATAATCTGGGTGGACAAATACATCCAGCCCGTACATGGCATCACCCGAGGACTGGTTTTGAATCACGTTTTGCTCGGTAATGATGTCTGTGTAGGTGTGCGGCAGAGAGAAGCGGTTGTAATCGACTTTGATCGTCAGCGCGGCGCCAACAATTTTATCGTTATCGACAATACAGATTTGCCCATCAGGAAATTGGTGGATCAGGTCCATGATGGTCATTCGTGGCCATGCGCCACCCACATCGGGAAAGACGAGGTCCATCAGCTCTGCAAGCTGAGGATAATCACCCGATTCAATTGTACGTAAAGAGAGTCTTGGAGTAGTGCTATCCATTTAATCATGTCCTTGTTACCACAACGAAATCAGCATGCCACAAGCGCGAGTTAACATAAACATAACTGATGCAAAAAGTCCCTTTAACGTTTTGAAATAAGTCACATAAAAAATATGGTTATTGCGGCATGCTGAATCGGTATCCCAGTTGAAGTCCCGATGTATTTGCCCTTAGGTGGTCCTATGCAGAGCGTTATTCGAAAACTCACATGGAAGACGATTCGGCGGTAATCCCGCCCACACTCCCACGCCGATGACCCCACTCTAGGGGATATGACCACGTACAGAAGCTAGGAGGCGTTATGCCACTTAATAAGATACGCAATATTGCATTTGTCGGTCAGGCAGGTAGCGGTAAAACCACGCTGATCGAAAAACTGCTCTTCACCTGCGATGCCACCACACATCTTGGCAGCGTTGAAAAAGGCGATACTGTCACTGATTTCGACGCTCAATCGATCCAATATCAACACAGCATTGAAGCGACCCCTGTTACCCTCAGTTGGCAGCAGCACAGACTCAATATTATCGACACCCCAGGACAAGCAGAGCTGCTTGGGCGCACATTCAGTGTCTACCCTGCGGTTGAAACCACGGCGCTAGTGATTGACCCGCAGATGCCCATCAACCAAACCGCTGACCGTCTCTACGCCTTTGCTAAGGCGCAGAAAAAATGTCAGATGATCATCATCAACAAGCTGGATAATCATGGTGATAGGCTTGAGCAAGTGATGGAGATGATAATCGAACATTTCGGTGATTACTGTTTGCCGATTAACCTGCCTTCCCGTGATGGTAAGACAGTCGTCGATTGCTATTTTGAGCCCAACTATGAACAATCAACACTGCTTACCGATGTCGAAGCGGCGCACGAAACCTTGATTGATCAAGTGATCGAAGTCGATGAAGAGCTGATGGAACTCTACCTTGAGCAAGGTTCAGAGTTGACGGCGGGTCAACTGCATGACCCTTTTGAAGAGGCATTGCGCACCGGGCACGTTATCCCGATCTGTTTTGTTTCTGCCCAAACCGGAGCGGGTGTGGAATTGCTGCTGCGTACGCTCAGTGAAATTATGCCCATGCCAAACGAAGGTAACCCGCCGCTGCTCGTCAAACAAGGTAAGCAAGTACGCGTCGATTGTGAGACCTTGTCACACAGCGTGGCACATGTCTACAAAGTCAGCGTTGACCCTTATATGGGAAAACTGGCCTACTTACGAGTGTTCCAAGGTGAAATTAATGCTGGGAGCCAACTCTTTGTAGGCGATGGTAATAAACCGTTCAAAGTTGGGCATCTTTACCAACTGCAAGGTAAAGAGCGGCGCGAGATTTCAAAAGCGTTAGCGGGGGATTTCTGCGTGCTCGCGAAAGTCGATGAGCTGGAGTTTGATGCGATTGTTCATGACTCTCATGATGAAGATGGCGTGAGCCTAAAAACGCTCGATTTCCCTGATTCGATGTACTCACTGTGCCTTAAACCGACTAAGCGTGGCGATGAGCAAAAACTGGGTGATGTACTGAGTAAAATCGCCAGTGAAGATCCCTCGCTGCGAATTGAGCACCGCGCGCGCACCAATGAGACCATCATCAGTGGTCAAGGCGAGTTCCACCTTAAAGTTGCGCTGGAGAAAATGGAGAGCGTTTACAAGCTACAAGTGGAAACCAGTCAACCTAGCGTTGAGTACTTTGAAACCATCACCAAGCCAGCGCAAGGCCATTACCGCCACAAAAAACAGAGTGGTGGCGCGGGGCAATTTGGTGAGGTGAGTTTGTCGGTTAGACCGCTGCCGCGCGGCGCGGGCTTTACCTTTGTCAATAAAGTGGTCGGCGGCGCGATTCCCACCTCGCTGATCCCTGCGGTTGAAAAGGGTATCCGCCAAGCGCTAGAAGAGGGTGCGATTTCAGGCAATCCTATTCGTGATATCGAAGTGACTGTGCACGATGGAAAATATCACTCGGTGGACTCCAAAGAGATCGCGTTTGTCATCGCAGGGAAAAAGGCGTTTCTTGATGCGGTCAATCAAGCGGATCCGATTGTGCTTGAGCCTATCGTCCAGATGGAGTTGCAAATTCCTACTCAAAACGTCGGCGATGTGTCGGGTGACCTGTCGGGTAATCGCGGTTTGATTGAGGGGACGGTGCCAATTGACGGTAACTTCACGCGCTTGCAAGCCAAGTCACCGGTTAATGAGCTGCAAGATTACGCGCGCCGTCTCCGCGCCCTCACCGGAGGCGAAGGCAGCTTTAGCATGACGCTCAGCCACTATGAGCCAGCGCCGGTTCAAGTGCAGCAGCAGGTATGCCAATCGTCGAACGCCTAAATGGGTGGAGTTTAAGTTGAAACGAGCGCCAACCTGAGTTGGCGCTTTTTTTGATTCTGAAGTTTTGGTTCTGAAGTGAATGCGGTTACCGACAAGCCCTTGGGTTGGCTAGGCGTGATTACTCACACGGCACATCGAAAATCAGCGCTTCCACGCTGGTGGGGTGGAGTATGTCTTGTGGATCCACATGGAACTTACGCGACATCATGGTATTGAACATGCGCCAGTGATTGAGTAAACACTGCTGATAATCACTGGTTTCATCTGCCCAAGTTTCTTTCATAAATGGGGTCAGGCTAGCGGCGCCGTGGGCAAACATCATCATCAGCCACTTCATTTCCAAAATCTTAATGGGTGCCTCAGGGTGCGCTTGGTTGTACTCGGTTTCGAGCGATTTGACGATGTTCTCAATTTCACCACTGTTATCGATAAAGTAATCAAACAGCGCATCTTCTTGGCGCACGGCGTCTGCGATCAGTTGGATCGGTTGCTTGAAGTGCAACATATTTGCCAACAAGTGGACCGCAAAACGATAGAGCTGCACATTCGGCGGTGCCCCTTCGGGCATGTTGTCCAAGATGGCACGCATGTACTTTTCCATGTAACGGTGCAGGCCGTCGCTGATGGCGTACCAAATTTGTTCTTTGCTGCCGAAATGATGGCGGATCAGGCTATGAGACACGCCAGCTTTTTCACTGATATTACGTAGCGACACGCGTTCGTACCCCAGCTCGCAAAACAGCTCAGTGGCGATGTTCATGATTTCACATTTGGTTTGCTCAGCGTCTTGTGCGCTGCGTCTACCTTGTTTTCTTTCTGTCATCGTTTTCTTTCATACATCTGCAACAGTGCAGTTTTACCAGATCTTAGTTCAACTTTCATTAAGCGGCGTGACAAACCGAGACACTATAACAAATTTTATATTGTACGTGTGGAAAATAAATATTGATCCCGCCAATAAAACTCATATACTGCACGGGTGTGTAATAAATCGTGATGTGATAGTAATGGATACATCGATACAGTCTATGCCTACCTTGGCAAAGCTCGCGCTTGTCGCTGCGGTGAGTTCGTGGATAGCCGGGTGCAATCCCGCTAATTCAGAGGTCACCAACCCCGTGGTCAAACCCGTCAAACTGTTGGAAGTGCCTGATTTGGACAAAAAGCGTTTTGACTCGTTTATTGCCAATATTGATGCCACTGACCGCGCAGAGTTGTCCTTTCAAGTGGCCGGTGAAATTGACACCTTGGCAGTACGTATGGGCAGTGAAGTGAAAAAAGGTCAGGTATTGGCCGAGCTTGATGACACCGATTACCAATTGGCCTACGACGCGAAACTGGCCCAATACCAGTTGGCGAAAACCGCTTACTTGCGCGCCAAACAATTGCACGAGAAAAAGCTCATCAGTGTGGATACGTTTGATCAAAGTGAGACAGAATACAAAGCCGCCTCCGCCGCCCTTGAGCAGGCAAAGACGGACCTTGAATACACGAAGATCGTCGCCCCTTTTGATGGGGTGGTGTCCCTTACGTTCAGCAAAGAGAATCAAGTGGTTGCGGCGAACCAAGTGGTCCTCAATGTCATCAATAACGATGTGCTGGATGTGGTGTTCACCATTCCTGTGAGCTACGCCGAGCGCTATGGTTTGTCTCATATTGGTTCTTCTGACTTTGCGTTAGTGATGGATAGTCACCGTGACGTGATGATTCCTGCCCAATTCAAAGAGATTTCGACCGAGCCAGACAGCGACACCAACAGTTACCGCGCAAGCCTGACATTCACTCGCCCTGAAACGCTTAATTTGCTGCCGGGGATGACGGGTCAGGTGAAACTGCACAACGCGCAGTTGCAAGGTCAGTTTGCTATTGATGACAGGGCCTGGGTGAGCCGCGATCAGCATCATGGTGAGTTATATCGTTTTGATGACCAAACCCAAACGCTGGAAATCGTGCAAGTGGTGGTGGATGCGCAAGGCCATATTACCTCGGGTCTTAACCAAGGAGACTTGATTGTGCAAGCCGGAGTGGAACGCTTGATGCCCGGCCAACAAGTCAAAGCGTGGACCAAAGAGGGAGGTATCTGATGAAGTTTTCTCATCTTTCATTGTTGGTGATGGCGGCCAGTCTGACGGCAGCATGCACGCCAGACAATGCGCATCGTCCCCGCCATGATCTGTTGGTTGAAACATACGAAGTGAACCACTCCGTTGAGAGTCAATTTCGCAATTTCAATGGCCAAGTGATGCCCGCAGAACTGACACCACTCTCTTTTCGTTTAGATGGCGAAATCAGTGCCATGTTGGTGAAAGAGGGTGACAGTGTCACTAAAGGTCAGGTGGTTGCGCTGCTCGATGATTCGAAAGCGAAGCAAGCCTTGATTGATGCTCAAGTTCGCTACGAATTGGCGCTTAAACAGCAAAAACGGGGTGAGAACCTGCGCCAAGAGAACATGATTTCGAGCGCGGAGCTTGATCAATTGAGCGCCAACTTACAATTGGCGCAGGCAAACTTGGGCTTGGCAAAGGCACAAATGCACTATACACGCTTGAAAGCGCCGTTTGATGGTGTGATTGCGTCGGTTGAGAAGAAGAAATTTGAAAATGCCACACCGGGCGAGTCTGTGGTGTCACTGTATCAGTCGGATAATGTCTACGTGAAAATCGAAGTGTCCGATTCTGTGCTCGCCATGCTAAATCCGACCGTGAACGCTAAGCAATATCAACCTGTCGCGACCTTTTCTGGCTTAAGTGGCAGTTATCCGATGCGTTATCTTGAGCACACCAGTGAGCTCCACCCGCAAACACAAACTTACCAATTATGGCTCAGCATGCCCGCGTTGGATCAGCGGTTACTTCCGGGCACCAGCGCCAAAATTTCCGTCGATTTGGTCAAAGCGGGTTTGAGTCAAATCAACGCGTACCAAGTACCGATGACGGCCATTGATGCCGGGCGCGATCAGCAAGCCTTTTATGTCTGGAAACTTGAAGATGGCAAGGCGCATCGCTACGCCATCAATGTGGACCAAATTACAGGACAAGGCGCGCTGGTGGCCAGTGGTATTAAGCAAGGCGATGTATTAATCAACTCCAACCTACGCAAATTACGAGAAGGCATGGACATTTCAGGAGCGCAGCTGTGAGTATTGCCGAATATTCAATCAAGAACAAAGTGATCAGTTGGTTGTTCCTGATCATTTTAGCCGTGGGTGGCTACACCTCTTTCATGGATTTAGGCCGCTTGGAAGACCCGGCTTTTACTATTAAAGACGCCATGATTATCTCCACCTATCCGGGCGCGACCTCACAAGAAGTCGAAGAGGAGCTGACGTATCCGCTGGAGAAAGAGATTCGTCAACTGCCGTATATTGATAAAATCACCTCGACCTCGTCCAATGGCATGTCACAAATCACCGTGAGCATGGAAATGGAATACGGACCGGATGAATTACCGCAAATCTGGGATGAAATGCGTCGCAAGATCAATGATTTAAAACCCAATCTGCCCAGTGGCGTCACTTCTGTTCAGATCATTGATGATTTTGGTGATGTCTACGGCGTCATGTTGATGTTGACCGGTCAGGATTACGACTACATCGAACTGAAACGTTACGCCGATTATTTACGTCGCGAACTGGAGTTGGTGCCTGGGGTGGGCAAAGTCGCGATCAGTGGTGATCAGCAAGAGCAACTGTTTGTTGAGATCTCTTTGGAGCGATTGGCGGCATTGAATCTTGATTTGAACTCCGTGGTGAGCTTGCTCGATCAGCAAAACAGCGTGCAATCGGCGGGCGAAATCATGGTCAATGGTCAAGTGCTGACCATTCGACCGAACGGTTCATTGACCTCTGAACAAGAACTGCAAGATTTGATCATTCATGGCCGAGATACGGGGAATCTGATTCGTCTCAAGGATGTCGCGACCATCAGTCGTGGTATTGAGGAGAAACCGACCAATGTGCTGACCTTCAATGGTGAACCAGCGATCAACCTAGCCATCTCTTTTGGCGCGGGCGTCAATGTTGTCGAAGTAGGCAAAGCCTTGCAGGCGGAGTTGTCAGCGCTTGAAAGCATCAAACCTGCGGGTGTGGATATCCAGTATTTCTACAATCAAGCGGCGGAAGTAGAAAAGTCCGTCGATGACTTTATTGTCAGCTTAGGCCAAGCCGTGGCGATTGTGATCGTGGTACTGCTGTTTGCGATGGGGCTGCGTAGCGGGTTGATTATTGGCGCTGTGCTGCTGCTGACCGTGTTCGGCACCTTCATTATGATGAAGCAAAATGACGTCGAGTTGCACCGAATTTCGCTAGGGGCGCTGATCATTGCGCTCGGTATGCTGGTGGACAACGCTATCGTGGTGGTTGAGGGGATTTTGGTCGGTCTCAAGCGCGGTAAATCTAAGCTTGAGGCGGCCACCGACATTGTCAAACAAACCCAGTGGCCATTGCTTGGTGCGACGGTCATTGCGATTACCGCGTTTGCTCCGATTGGATTGTCCGAAGATGCAACCGGCGAGTTTATGGGTTCTCTATTTTGGGTACTCTGCTATTCGCTGTTCTTAAGTTGGGTGACGGCCTTGACCCTCACGCCATTCTTGGCTGACTTGCTGCTCAAAGAAGCGCCGCAAAATGAAGACAAGGACGCAGACCCATACCAAGGGATATTGTTTGCCATCTTTGGTGCGAGCCTTAAATTCGCCCTGCGTTTTCGTTGGTTGACTGTCGCCAGCATGATTGGTCTGTTGGTGGTCGCGGTCGGAGGCTTTGGCCTGGTTAAACAGCAGTTTTTCCCACCGTCCAACACGCCGATGTTTTACGTCGATATGTGGATGCCGGAAGGCACCGACATTCGTGAAACCTTGCAAGAGACGCAGAAAGTTGAGCAGTTTATTCGCTCAAAAGAGAACGTCGAGTTTGTCTCGACCACGACGGGCCAAGGCTTGCAACGTTTCGCGTTGACCTACCAGCCTGAGAAAAGCTATGAAGCGTATTCTCAGCTGCAAGTGCGCACCCACGATCGCGAGTCGATGTTCACCTTGTTGGAAGAGTTAGATCAGACTCTGGCAGTGAGTTTCAACAAGCCGACATTCCAGTTTAAGCTGATGGAATTTGGCCCATCGCCGGCGTCAAAAATTGAAGCGCGTATTACGGGCCCAGATCCTCAAGTATTGCGTGATATTGCGCTGCAAGTGGAAGACGTACTGCTCCAAGATGAAGGGGCACGAAATGTGCGTCATGATTGGCGTGAACGCTCCAAGCAGTTGGTGCCGCAGTTCAACGAATCGAAGGCGCGCCGATTAGGTATCTCGAAACAAGACCTTTCCGATACGTTGCAAATGGCATTTGGCGGCAAAACCATCGGCCTATTGCGGGATGGCACGCATATGCTGCCGATCTTGGCTCGTTTGCCCGAGCAAGAGCGCATTGATTTTGAATCGCTAGCCAATGTCAAAATATACAGCCCCACGTTGCAAACTTACGTGCCTGTGGAGCAGGTGATTGACGGTGTCGCACTGGATTGGCAAGAGCCGCTCATCCAGCGTCGAGACAGAAAACGCACTTTGACCGTACTCGCCGATCACGATGTGTTGGGTCATGAAACTCCGGCGAGCCTGTTTGCCCGCGTACAACCGAAAGTGGAAGCACTGCCGTTGCCACAGGGCTATGAGATCTCTTGGGGCGGCGAATATGAGTCATCAAAAGATGCCCAGCAGGCACTGTTTGGTTCGTTGCCGATGGGCTACTTATTGATGTTTATCATCACTATGCTGCTGTTTAATTCGCTGCGTAAGCCATTGGTGATCTGGTTTACCGTGCCGCTTTCGATTATCGGGGTGTCGATTGGCTTACTGGCGACGGATATGCCGTTCAGTTTCACCGCGTTTCTTGGGTTACTGAGTTTGAGTGGCATGATTTTGAAAAACGGCATTGTGTTGCTCGACCAAATCAACATAGAACTGTCAGCAGGCAAAGATCCTTATCAAGCGGTGTTTGACAGTGCCATTTCCCGTGTGCGCCCGGTCAGTATGGCGGCATTAACCACCATTCTTGGCATGATTCCACTGGTGTTTGACGCCTTCTTTGGCTCAATGGCTATCACCATTATGGCAGGGCTTGGCTTTGCGACGGTACTCACGTTAATTGTAGTACCGGTACTTTTTGCCCTCTTATATCGAATTAAACCATCCACTGCCGGATAGTGAACCATACCTTGATTCGATAGTTAGGCAGCCCGGGGTTAAGCCGGGCTTTTTTACGCACTTAGAATGGGTTGGCCTGGCATTCGGCCAACCCAACGGGTGCTTGCGAGCGATCTATGCCTGCTATAAAGTGGGCTAAGAGCATGATTCGAATTCACAAGGACATAGTATGAAAACCATAGGCGTGATTGGCGGCATGAGTTGGGAGTCAACGGCAACCTACTACGCGCAGATCAACCAGGGAGTGAAAGCCGCGCTTGGTGGTTTGCACTCCGCAAAAGTGATTATCCACAGTGTCGACTTTGCACAAATTGAAGCGTTGCAACACCAAGGTGAGTGGGAGGCAACGGGGCGGGTATTGGCGCAGGCAGCGCAATCGCTCGAACGTGCTGGCGCCGATTTTTTCATCATAGCGACCAACACGATGCACAAAGTGGCGGAGCAGGTTGAGCGCGCCGTGTCGATTCCTCTCTTACACATTGCCGATGCAACGGGGCGTGCACTTCAGGCGCAAGGTATCGAAAAAGTGGGGCTGCTTGGCACCGCATTTACGATGGAACAAGCGTTCTACAAACAAAGGTTAACGGATAAATTTGGTATTGAGGTGGTGGTGCCCAACGGCGTGCAGCGCCGATTGGTACATGACGTGATTTATCAAGAGCTCTGCTTGGGAACGCTCAATCCACGCTCGAAAAACGATTATCACACCATTATTGATGAGTTAGCGGCAGCCGGCGCACAAGGGGTGATTCTGGGCTGCACCGAAATAGGATTGTTGGTCAAACAGCAAGACACCTCCGTGGCTTTATTCGACACCGTCGCCATTCACGCGGCAGAAGCGGTGGCAATGGCGCTTGAGGAAGGCTCGCTTTAGACAGCGAATTCTTGAGGCTAAGTAGGCCGCCTGTTACGACGGCCTCAATTGAGCAGAGTTACAAATCAATGTGAAAAATCGAGGTTGTGCCGCTGACTTCATTGCCGACCGCGATAAAGTGCTCGCCAGCTCGAGTGAAATAATGAATCGACTCAGGGCCTAAATCACCGGCTTTAGGGTTGTAGGTCTCGTTGTCGCATTCTCCCTCATCGACTTTGGTGCAGACAGGTTGGTTAAAATCACGCGGGTTCACATAGTGAAGGAACATCGCATCGCTAGGGTCCGTGACGTCATACACCATAATCCCGCCTTGACGCTCTAAGCCAATAAACGCGTAGTGACGGCCGTTAATCTTAGCCACTTCGATCGCTTCAGGTTCGACGCCCTTATCATCACTGCGGTCGTCTGCACTGTCGTTGTTGTCATTGGTGCTGTTGAAGTGCTCCGGCTGCGTGGCGAAGACAATCTGTGCAAATTGATCGCCACTATCGTAAACGCGTTCGCCTTGCTCATTCCAAATAGAAAATGATCGCGCGCCAAACGCCTCGACAACCTCATTTTTCTGTAACGTCTTGCCTGGGTCGATCACCTTTAATCGTGCGAGCTGCTGATTATCTTTTAACGCGAGCGCCAGTGGATGATCGTCACTCACCTTGAGTTTTTTGCCTCGTAATTCATCGCTATACGCGATACAAAAATCGACTTTTGAACCATAATCAACGGTGCCAGAGTAATCGTCGCCATCCCATTGGTCGCCCTTGGTATCGCATTGCTGTTGAGTGCTATCGAAACCATACTCGCGGCCATCCCCTTCGTTCGCGGTAACGATATAGCTGACGCCATCGACTGAATAGGTGGCAATGGAGTCGGGCATATAAAGGCCAACCAGCTGTGGGTAGGATTGAAAATGACCGAGCCTTTTATCTTTGTTTGAAGCATCAAGAGTGGCGGTAGACCAGGATTTCCCGCCCAGTCCATAAATGGCCTCAACTCGGCCTGTCGTCACATCAATTTTCGCGAGGGCGTTGTTCTCTTGCTGCGCCACAAATAGCTGACCTTTGTCATCAAAGGCAAGGTATTCCGGCTCGAGATCTTGGGCCACGCTGGCACCCGGAGCGGAGAGTCGCACATCGCTATCCAATTCGTCGTGACGGACGCCACCTTCATTGAAATCGGTAAAGCCAATTTGCGTGACAATCGCATTTTGATAACCCGTTGAAAGGTCGATGAGGGTGACACTGCCTTCTGGATCGACGCTGTAATCGCTGTTGGGTTCTCCCTCGTTGGCGGCCGCAATGTATCGACCGTCTTTGGAAAAACTCACCATATCTGGCAGCGCGCCAGCAGGGTAGGTGGTCAGCAGCTCAAAGGTATCACCGCGGTAGAGTGCGATGATGCCCGCTTCTTGCTTGATGCTGTTTTCAATCGCGACCGCGACCCACCCCTGATGCGTTGAGACACTATTGGCCGCGCCAATCTCAATGCCTGCGTGTGTCGCCGCCCGCTGAAGATCGAGTTGCGTCTTCAAACTGGGGGCATGATCGTGACTAAGCGTGAGTACATCGACTTTCTTGGCCTGTGCGTTAACAACAAATAGTTGGTCAGTGCAGGCATCGTATTTGACGATTTCAGCGGCCGAGGTGGCAAACGGCGCATTGGCCACGTATCGACCCACAAGCGTTAAACCTGCAATAGAAGTCTCACTTTGCGAAGGTGCGACAGTTGCTTTACAACTCAGTGCTGGGACAAGTGCACGACTTTGTTCTGTCGGTGATGAGCAAGCGGAAAGGGCGGTCAACATGCCAGTGATTGCCAATGTACGAAAAGCAAAAGGCGCGGTATGAGATTGAAAAGACAAAGTAAATCCTCCTTGATGAATGTGGGCCTAGTCTAAGGAGGATTTATGAACAAAACGTGTCGCTTTTATCTCATCAATGTGACAGAAAAGTTGACTTAAACGACTAAACCAAAGAGTGAGAGGACTTCTAAAAACTAACTTTGTTGTTGAGTAATTAAGTGCACAAGCTCATCTTCGGTAGAGGGTGTTTTTGCAAGCTCCAGCTCGCATTCTGCGCCCCCCTTAAGCATGTAGACTCGAGTCGTGCAGTGATCGTGGTGAAACCAACGACCGTCGACACAAACGTCTGTATAGCAGCGAGGATCTTTTTTGAGTTCCATATGTTTCGTCCCTGTTTGGTTGTTGTTACAATTTTCAACCTAACTTGGATTTTCTACAGAAAAAATGACCTGGCTCAAGCTTAGGGGAAATGTGGCAGACTCGCGCCACTTGCGTTGCGAAAATGAAGGTTATAGGCTATTCATTTATTGAGGAAATCGCATAAATTGCGTAGATTCATTGCAAAAATGAAACACGCTAAACATTAAATGCTGAGTGACGGATGATAAAGGACAACGCGCAAAACTGGAGTAATGGATGAATCTAGGCCTTGGACGCTTTACTTGCTGGTGTGTACTGATGTGCCTAGTGGTCTCACTGAAAAGTTTAGCTAGTGATATAGGCCATGTTCGCATTCTAGTGATCAAATCCTACGATCCCAACTTTCCTACCTACGCCGATATCTCTTATGGCTTAAACGAAGTGTTAGACCGAGATTCAGTCCTTCTCGATGTCTCTTATATGCACAGTAAACTCGTTTATGATGTCGTCAGTGTCGCCAATTATAAAAGAGCGATCTCCTACCAATTCCTCAACAGCCAGAAATACGACATGGTGATCACAGTGGACGACAATGCGCTAAGATTTGCACTCTCTGAGCGGCAAGGGCTGTTTCGTGATCTGCCGATTGTGTTTTTGGGGGTCAACAATGTCGAGCTTGCCTTATCTCTCAAAGGAGACAAGCAGGTATCAGGCGTGATTGAAGCTGTATCATTTGATGAAAATATACAGTTTATTCAAGAGGCGATGCCCCATGTTGAGAACATTCATCTGTTAGTCGATGGCACAACCACAGGGCGCGCCGACTTTGAGAAACTGTCTCGCACTATCGTAGACTACCCTGATTTTAATTGGAAGACACTCGATTTAGCGACGCTTGCTTGGGGCGAATTGATAGAGGACATGGCGTCGATTGATGCACACAACAGTGTGGTCCTGCTGATTTCGGCTTATCGAGACAAGAACAACGTGGCCCTCTCTTTTGATGAGTCGGTGCACCTTATCACTGATGCTACCACTGCGCCGATCGTCCATCCTTATCAACACGGTATTGGTCAAGGGTTACTGGGTGGACTAGTGGTGGATCACCGCGCTCATGCGGTACTGGCGGGAGAGCTTGCTCACCGATATTTTCATCGCGGCTATTTTATTGAAGAGGACATGGTGGTTCAGCCGCCTACTAAGGCGCTGTTTGATTATGCTCAGCTCAAACGTTTTGGTATTAAAGAGCGCGATTTACCCTCAGGCAGCCACATATTGGGCAAACCCGAGCCGATATTAAGTCGCTACTATGTCGAAGTCATGACGCTGTTTGGCTTGGTATTCATCATCTTAACGACCTTGGCGCTGCTTGCATGGGTGAAAAAGCGCACCGCAGAGCAAGATGAAGACAAATTAAAGTCGATATTGAACAGCTTAGACTCCTACATCTACCTCAAGGATGAGCATGGTAGATATCTGTTTGCGAATAAAAAAATGTGTCAAAACCTCTCTTTGGACGAAGACGAGGTGCTCGGCAAAGACGACTATGACTTATTTGATGAAAACGTCGCAACGCGTATTTCAAGCGTCGATCAGTTAGTGGTCAATTCGAAAAAGCCCTACAGCAGTGAAGAAACCTATTGGCATGAAGATGTCGGCAAGAAGATGATCGTGCATACGCGTAAAGTCCCCTTGATGAATGACAAGGGCGACATCTACGCCATCTGTGGTTCATCCATCGACATCACTCGAAGTAAAACACAAGAGCGCATCATCGAGCAGATTGCTTATCAAGATCCGACCAACGGCTTGGGGAATCGCGTCAAACTCTTTACCTATTTGACGGATGTGATGTCCAAAAGCGAGTTTGTCGGCGGTCAAACTGCGGTGGGCTTTTTTGATATTGATAATTTCCGCTACATCAACGAGACCTATGGCCACACTGCTGGGGATCACTGTATTGACATCGTGTTGGATAAATTGAAGCGTCTGGTGGGCGAGGCCGGTCAAGCTCTGCGATTGGGGGGCGATGAATTTTATTTGGTCGTCTATGGCGAGACGCACGCTAGCCAAACCATCCGAGACATTCAGCGCCAGTTGCCAGAAACGGTCAACATTTTAGGTAATACGATACCGCTAAGTGTCAGTGTCGGGATCTCACTCTACCCAGCGGAAGGGGTGACCGAGCCGGAGCAGCTTTTGCGCCGTGCGGAACTGTCATCCTATGAAGCGAAAATGCGAGGTGGGAACCAAGCGGTATGCCTTGATAATAGTCAGGATCAAAAAGCGTCCGATAATGAGTTCATCACTGAGGTGATCGGCGCGATGCACCGCAATGAATTGGAGCTCTACTTCCAACCCAAAGCCAGCTCTAAGCAGAAGACAATCGTCGGCGCTGAAGCCCTTATTCGCTGGAATCATCCGGTCAAAGGTTTTTTAACCCCCAATATGTTCTTGCCAGAAGTGCATCGTTTAGGCCTCTTTAAACAGATCGATGATTGGGTGATTGAGCGCGCGATGGAGACGCTAGATGCCTGGTGTGAGGCAGGCTTAGCGCTTAACTTGAGTATCAACCTCAGCCACGAATATTTCAGTCAAACCGACCTGTTTGAGATACTACAAGACAAACTGGCGCGTTACCCAAACATCAAACAAGGTTTGCTTGAAATCGAGATCCTAGAGACGCACGCGCTTGAAGATTTGAATCACGTGTCGAACATGATTAAGAAGTGCCGTTTGTTGGGTATTCGTTTCTCGATAGATGATTTCGGCACTGGCTATTCGTCATTGACCTATTTACAGCGTTTGCCGGTCGATACCCTAAAAGTTGACCAAAGTTTTGTGCGCCACGGGCTACGTGAAGTGGACATCGGGATACTGAAAGGAATTTTGGTGTTTTGTAATGCACTGCACATCACCCCGATTGTTGAAGGGGTCGAAACAGTGCAAGAGTTGAAGCGCTTGAATGAGGTGGGTTTTGATTACATTCAAGGCTATTTGATTTCAAAACCAGTGACAGAGAATGCCTTTATCGCGCGAGTAAAAGCGCAACCGGCTAATCTTTCCAGTGCTTGAATTCCACTGCATAAGTACCACTGCATAAGTGCCAGTGCTCGATGAATCAGCATTGACACCACTAAAAACGCCCGCCTCTGAAAAAGAGGCGGGCGTTTTTAGTTAAAGTGTCGTTAAGCGACCGATTCAGCGTCGGTAGAGGGCGTAGCTTCCGCCTTTGGCTGAGTAGGGAGGACCAACGTCATAATGATCGCCGCAATACCGCTGGTTGTGACGGGAGAGCCGAACACGCTTTGCACCAGTTTAGGCATTTGGCCCAAGATGTCTGGCACGAGCATGACACCGAGACCAAAGCCAAACGAGACAGCCAAAATCATCAAGTTGCGACGATCCAATTTCTCGCGCGCGATGATTTTAATCCCAGCCGCTGCCACCGTGCCAAACATGACCAGCGTTGCGCCGCCGATGACGGGTTTCGGTATGGTGGTTAACACGCCACCAATGATGGGGAACAGGCCTAGCACCACCAAAATCAGTGCCACAAAATAACCCACGTAACGACTGGCGATACCAGTTAAGTGAATGACGCTATTGTTTTGGCTAAAGGTGGTGTTCGGGAAGGTGTTGAAAATCGCCGCCAGCATGGAGTTGACCCCATCCCCGAGAATCCCTGCTTTAATGCGCTTCAAATAGCCTTCACCGGAGACCGGTTGTTTGGTGATCATGCAATTGGCGGTAATGTCACCTGTCGATTCTATCGCGGTAATCGCGTAGATAACGGCAACGGGAATAAAGGCATACCAATCGAAATCGAAGCCGTATTTGAACGGTTGAGGGATGCTAAGTAGCGGCTGATTAAAGGCATTGTCGAAATTGACCATACCCATCGACGCGGCGGCGAGATAACCGACCACCATACCCACCAATATGGACGATAAACGCACCATCAGGTTTTTTGAACGGTTAAGCGCAATGATAGTGACAAGAACCAGTGCGCCGAGCACTAAGTTATGCCAATCGCCAAAGTTGGGCGCTTTGACGCCACCGGCTAAATCTGTCATGCCGACTTTAATCAATGAGATGCCGATAGTGGTGACGACGATCCCTGTGACCACAGGAGTAATGATACGTTGCAGTTTGTCGATGAACTGAGATAACGCAATTTCAATAAACGCACCGACAAAACAGACACCGAAGATCATCGCGAGAATCTCTTCTGGGCCACCCCCTTGAGATTTAGCAATGAACCCGGCCGCGAGTACGGAGCTAAGAAACGCAAAGCTGGTCCCTTGGACACAGATCATGCCAGCGCCAATCGGCCCGATACGGCGAGCCTGAATAAAGGTACCGACACCCGAAACAATCAGCGCCATACTAATGAGATAGGGAATATGCTGGCCAAGGCCGAGCACACCACCAATGATGAGCGTTGGAGTAATAATACCGACGAAACTCGCCAGTACGTGTTGCAGACCTGCATAGAGCGCTTGACCCGTTGCGGGGCGATCTTCCAGTGCATAAATCAGGTCACTGTTTTCCTTGTGAGACATGTTGACTTCCTTGTATACAATATTGTTGACATTGTATTGATCAAGTTAGCAACCATTGTGCCATTCATAAATTAGAGCGATAAGTTAACAAATACAGTGACTTATGTCAGAATGGTCAATAGGCGAATTCTCTAAGTTGCATAGCGTTGGTGCAGTTGACCCGTTTTGGGGGTAGAGAAAGAAAAAACCGCCGGGTAGGAAGGCACCGCAGCGGCAAAACAGAAATTAGGTTGGCGGATGATGCTCTATCCAGTGACGGGCGATTTGCTCTCGCGTGGCGATCCACACACCCGAATGGGATTGCACGTAGTCGAGAAACTTTTTCAGTGCCATAAAGCGACTAGGTTTGCCTATGATGCGACAATGCAGGCCAATTGACATCATTTTCGGTTTGCTTTGCCCTTCTTGATAGAGGCAATCGAAGTTGTCCTTGAGGTATTGATAAAACTCTTCCCCATGACTGAATCCATAAGGGGAGGCAAATCGCATGTCATTGGTATCCAGCGTGTACGGCACAATCAGATGAGGCCGCGTTTGTCCGGGCTTTTGTGCATCGGGTACTTGCGTCCAAAACGGCAGGTCATCCCCATAATAGTCAGAATCGTAGAGGAGGTGGCTATGCTCGGCCACGAGGGCGCGCGTATTGGGGGAGTCACGTCCTGTGTACCAGCCGATCGGTTTTTTTCCTGTGAGCGTCTCTATGATTTGGAGCGCTTGCACCATATCCTCACGCTCTTTCTCAATCGGTGCGTCTTGATAGTGAATCCATTTCAAACCGTGACAGGCAATTTCATGGCCATCATCGAGTAATGCGTTGGCCACATCTGGGTTTCTTTGCAAGGCTGTCGCTACTGCAAAGGCGGTGAGATGAAGACCTCGCGCTTTGAACTCATCGAGAATTCGCCACACGCCGACCCGAGAGCCGTATTCGTACAAGGATTCCATACTCATGTGTCTATCAGGGTAAGCGCTCGCGCCAGCGATTTCGGATAAGAAGGTTTCCGAATGTGTGTCGCCATGCAATACGCAGTTTTCGCCGCCTTCTTCGTAGTTCAAGACAAATTGCAGCGCAATCTTTGCCCCATTTGGCCACTTAGCATCAGGGACGTTATCGCGTCCATAACCTGTATAATTTCTTGGATTATCCATATCCATTTGTATCCCTTAAATTTTTTATTGACTCCAGTGCTGATAGCGGCCGTGAAAGGTTTTACCTATCGGAGCGCCATAATGACCGCACTTGGCCGTGTTAAGTTGTAAGCTGTACAAAGACTCCGCAAGCTTGACCGCGGCAGTGACGCCATCAATCACTGGAACTTGGAGATCTTGACTCAGTTCCGCCGCAAGATCTGACATGCCCGCACAGCCCAATACGATGGCTTCAGCCCCATCTTGCGAAAGCGCTTGCCGGCATTCTTGGCGCAACTGTTCATACAGCGAGGTATGCACGGATTCCAAGGCAAGCACGGGAATGTCGGTTGCGCGCACACCGGTACAGAGATGCGCGTAGCCGTAGCGCTGCAACAGATGGTGGGCGGTGGGGACGGTGCGAGTGAGGGTGGTGACCACACCAAATCGATGCGAGACCAAACTGGCGATTTGAAAAGCTGCTCCTGCGATGCCGATGACAGGCGCTTGCGCTATTTCGCGCGCAGCATCAAGCGCGGGATCGCCAAAGCACGCAATGATATGCGCATCGACGCCTTTTTTCTCCCCGTCAGCGATAAGATCGAGTAAGGCCGCAGAGGCGATGGTTTCATCCAACGCACATTCAATGCTTTCAGGGCCGTGCTCAGGACAGCGAGCGAGGATGTCGCTGGAGGGCAGCGCGACAGTCAAAGCCGATTGGGCAATTTTATCTGTCATGGTAACGCTGGTGTTTGGGTTAATCAGTTGGATTTTCATAGCACACCTTTACGAGTCCATGTTGGCAAACAACTGAGTGAAATCAACGTGGGCATCTTTTTTACCTGTTAATGAAATCGATTGCTTAATATGGATCAAATGGTGTCGCATCCACTGCTGCGCCTTGTCGACTTGATGGGTGTCGAGCAAATCAATCAGCTCAAGATGATCGCCACAATCACAACTCACGCTCTCTCTGGTACCGTAGGCGGCGATAACCAAGGATGAGCGATAGCACAACTGCTCGATAAACTCAGCCAAGACCGAGTTGTTGCCCATATGAGCAAGCTCATAATGAAACTTCGCCGTCAATTGAATGGAACGGGCTAAATCGCCGTCTTGTTCGGCTTGCTTCTCTTGCGCCACCATATCGCGAAAGCGTTGCGACACTTTGAGATCCCAATTGTCCGAAATCTCACCGAGCAACAGAGGTTCTAATGTAATGCGGCTATCCAATACTTCTTCCGCCTCTTGACGACTCGGACGACTGACCTGTGCGCCTTTATTCGGCTGAATCACGACAAAACGTTCAATCGCGAGGCGCTGTAGCACTTTGCGTATCCCGGTACGGCTCACCCCAAACGCTTCCGATAACTTGTCTTCGGGTAAACGCTCACCGGGCGGAAGCTGATGCTCAACAATGGCTTTGAGCATCTTTTGATAAATTTTTTCGTCGTTCGACATGATGACTCTCTATTTATTTGTATACAATTCAAGGTAGCAATATGTATACCATGTTGTGATCCCTTCAAAACTCAATCAGGTACGCAATCGAGTGATAAATCGGCCCGATTTGCACCTTTATAAAGCATAAATGCTTACTTTGAGTGCAATGAGGGCTGAGTAATATGTGGTTAGGTGTACCTCTGCTGTCATTTAATTGTGGCACAATCTTTGTATTGATGATTGTATACAATGATTATTTAACTTTGATTGAGAGCTCAACAAACAAAATGAATCTATTAGCAAAACTTAAGAAAGAGTGGTTTTTGGTCGGCATGGTGGTCGCGATAGCGCTTGCGACGATCACGGCTGAGATTGGACGCTCCGGCGGGCCGATTCACTTGGACCAATTGACGGCGATGGGGGTTGCCATTGTCTTCTTTCTTCATGGTCTAGGGTTATCGCCACAAGCGATTAAAGCGGGGTTGACCAATTGGCGTCTGCATATTTACATCCAGGTGGCGACGTTTGTGGCCTACCCAATTTTATGGGTAGTGTTTGGCGATCTCTTTATCGCAACCATGCCAGCGGCTCTGGCGTTTGGGTTTTGTTATCTCTTGGTTCTGCCGAGCACCATTTCGTCATCGGTTGCGATGACGAGTGTCGGTAAGGGAAACGTGCCGGGGGCGATCTTTAACGCGTCGCTATCGAGCATTATTGGTGTGGTGATCACCCCAGCTTTGATTCAGCTCTTTATGGGCTTTGAAGGGGTGTCACTCAATCTGCTCGACTCCGTGTTGTCGATCGCTAAGTTACTTTTGGTTCCGATGATTTTAGGCCAGCTCCTTCGTCCTTACCTGCTGGCTTGGACGGAGAAACACAAAGCGGTGGTCAATAAAGTCGATAAGTATGTGATTCTTTTGATCGTTTACAACGCCTTTTGTGATTCTGTTATTAACGGTATCTGGAGTGAGTTCTCTGCGGGGTTGCTGTTGACGGCGATTGCGCTGTGTGTGGTGATTTTGTTGGTGATGGTCCACTCCATTCAGTGGGGAGCAAGAAAAGCCGGTTTCGATCTTCCTGATGAAGTGGCGGCGGTATTCTGTGGCACCAAAAAGACATTAGCGGCCGGGATCCCGATGGCGAAAGTCATTTTTGGAACCGACCCAACGCTCGGTATGTTGCTACTGCCGATCATGTTGTATCACCCAATCCAGATTTTCTATTGCGCCGTGCTGGCTAACCGTTACGCCAAGCAGAGCGAAGGGGTAAAAGCCGCCGCGCTTTAAGCGCGCTAATCGGTGCAACCATTAAGGAAAGATGATGAGTAAGGATACTCGAATTTATTGCGCGCAAGGGCCACACACTTTGGCGCCGACAAAAGAAGGCCGACTGAGTGGCACTCGTTTTGTCTTTAAAGATCTGTTTGATGTAAAAGGCTACCGAACGGGGGCAGGCAATCCACAGTGGTTAGCCACTCATGATGTTGCTAGCCAGACATCGCTGCTCATTACCACTTTGCTTGAGAGTGGTGCAGAGTGTGTTGGGCGAGTTCAGACCGATGAGCTGGCGTACAGCTTAAACGGTCAAAATATCCATTACGGCACGCCAGTGAACCCCAAAGCGCCTGACGCGATTCCAGGTGGGTCATCGAGCGGCAGTGCGGTGGCGGTAGCAAGTGGCGATTGCGATTTTTCAATCGGTACGGATACCGGCGGTTCAGTACGTGTCCCAGCCAGTTATTGTGGGCTGTATGGGTTGAGGCCGACGCATGGTGCGTTGAGTCTTAAACACTGCTTTGAACTGGCGGCTCGCTTTGACACTGCCGGTATTTTCACCAGAGATTTGGCGATGATGGAGCGAGTGTGGACGAGTTTGTCGGCTGACCACGGTGTATTGCATTACCAACGGTCCTTCTATCTTGATGAGCAGTGCCGTGCTCTTATGAGTGCCGATCACACCGAGCAGTTAACGCGCCTCAAAGCATCGGGTGTAAAGATTCAACAAGGTGACTATCTTGCGCGTGCGGGATGGACGCTCGATCGGTTAAGTCACCTGTTTCGTACCCTGCAAGGTTTCGAGATCATTCGCCAACACGGTGAGTGGTTAGCACGCTATGGAGAGAGCTTGGACCCGGCGATTGCAACGCGCGTCGAGTGGGCAAGAACCTTGACCGAGTCAGAGTATACAGCGGCTTGTGATGAGCAACAGCGATTCAAACAGGCGTTAGTGCAGCATATGGAAGAGCATGCGTTATGGTGGCTACTGCCAACCACGCCCGCCGGAGCGCCGAAACTGACCATGCCAGCTAATGAATTGGCCGTTTATCGCAGCCAGCTTATGGGTCTCACGAGTCTTGCTGGGCTCTCTGGCTTACCGCAATTGCATCTCCCTAACGCCGCAGCAGCGATGCCGTGCGGACTTTCGTTTCTTGGCAGTGCGCACAGTGAACGTGCCCTTATCCAGACTGCCATGCAACTCAACCTAGACACGAGCCAAGGAGTGGCCGATGAAGCATCAAACCGCGTTTACCGCCCCACATCATAAAGCCGCCGAAGTTGGCCAAGCGATTTTAGACGCCGGTGGCACGGCTAGTGAAGCGATGGTTGCTGCCGCTGCGATGATCTCAGTGCAATACCCCCATATGAATAGCATCGGAGGGGATGGATTTTGGTTGATTGCGAAACAAGGCCAAACCCCAGTCGCGATTGATGGTAGCGGCGATGCGGCGGCGCAGGTGGATGTTAACGCCTACCGAGCACTGGGTGATGAATTGCCCGATCATGGTGCGCTTTCGGCCATCACGATGGCGGGCACGGTCGCAGGTTGGCAAGCAGCGCTTGAGTATGATCATGGCAATATGACACTGGATAGATTACTTACCCCCGCGATCGATGCCGCGCGCGACGGGATCACCGCGACGCAGAGCTTGGTCAATGCCAGTGAAAAAACCTATCAGCGACTGGCTTCGCTAGACGGGTTTGCCGATATTTATCTCAATCAAGGTGAGACGCTCAAGGTCGGCGATCGTATCTGCAATCCGGCGCTGGCCGATACTCTATCGATGCTGGCAGAAAAAGGACTAGAAGATTTCTATCGCGGTGATTTGGCGCAGTCGATGGCTGATGATCTAGCCGCGATGGGTAGCCCAATCCGTCTTGAAGATTTTCATCAATTTCGCGCTAAAGTGATGCAGCCACTGCATGTCACGACCTCCAAAGCCACACTGTATAACTTTGGTGCACCGACCCAAGGGGTGGCGTCACTGCTGATTTTGGCTATCTACGATCGTTTAGCGGTCAACGCTCAGACCGAAGTGGAGCACATTCACTGCCTTGTTGAAGCCACTAAACAAGCGTTTCTGATTCGTGATCGAGAGGTGTGTGATGAGGCGTCATTGCGCGAGCCTTTGCAGCATTGGCTCAGTGACGACGAGGTGGCTAAATGTACTGCTGCCGTGAATCCTAACCGCGCCCTAGCTTGGCCTCACCAAGCCAAACCCGGCGATACGATCTGGATGGGGGCCAGTGATCAATACGGCACCATGGTCAGCTTTATTCAAAGCATTTACTGGGAGTTTGGGTCCGGTGTTGTGCTGCCAAAGACCGGAGTGTTATGGAATATCCGCTCCAAGAGTTTTTCTCTGGATGCGCAACATCACAATGTATTGGCACCCAACAAGAAGCCTTTCCATACCCTCAACCCTGCTTATGCTGAGCTCAGTGATGGCCGCAGAATGAGCTACGGTACGATGGGCGGTGAAGGTCAGCCCCAAACGCAAGCGTGCCTATTTAGCCGCTACCACTATCAATCTTATCCCTTGGATAAGGCGATCTCAGAGCCTCGCT
Organism: Vibrio sp. R12-SW3-ISO1; assembly: GCF_059834005.1. NCBI lineage: Bacteria > Pseudomonadati > Pseudomonadota > Gammaproteobacteria > Vibrionales > Vibrionaceae > Vibrio > Vibrio sp. R12-SW3-ISO1. Next base: position 138,377 of record NZ_JCBDGK010000047.1, on the reverse strand, counting down.
GGCTGTTGGGGCGCACTTGGGGTGATGCGACACACAACTTACGCTTAGAGCGCTCACTTAACCAACGCTGCGGCGCTGAGTTGGTGGCGCTCGGTCACGACGTCACCACCGTCGACGATAATAACGAGCTGATGGGCCATGCTGGCGCCATTGTGCTGGATGAACAAGGAAGAGCCATCGCCAGTAGCGATCCGCGTAGCGATGGCCAAAGTTTTGTAGGAGAACAATAATGTCACAGGCCAATGAGCTATTTGAAACACTTAACCCACCGCAACGCCTTTTGATGGGGCCGGGGCCAATCAACGCTTATCCTCGCGTGCATCAGGCCATCGCTCAGTCACTGATTGGTCAGTATGACCCTGTGATGACCGGTTACATGAACCAAGTACAGTCACTCTATCGCGGCGTTTTTCACACCCAAAACCCGCAGACGATGCTCGTGGATGGCACTGCGCGCGCGGGGATTGAAGCGGTGTTAGTGTCGGTGTTAAAACCGGGCGACAAAGTGCTGATCCCCGTCATTGGCCGCTTTGGTCACTTATTGTGCGAAATTGCTACGCGGGTTGGCGCTGTGGTGAAAACCATCGATGTTGAGTGGGGTGAAGTGTGCGCGCCAGAGCAAATTGAACAGGCGATCAAAACCTTTCAGCCAACATTGCTCGCCACTGTTCAAGGAGACACCTCCACGACTATGAACCAACCGTTGGCTGAAATGGGCGAGCTGTGTCAGCGCTATGGTGTGCTGTTCTATTGTGATGCCACTGCGTCGATTGCCGGTAATGAATTGTATGTCGATGATTGGCATCTCGATGCGGTGTCAGCAGGGCTGCAGAAATGTTTAGGCGGGCCTTCGGGCTCAGCGCCGATTACGCTGAGCGAGCGTTGCGCTGCGCTAATCAATAGTCGTAAACACGTTGAAGCGGGCATTCGTGCCGCTCACCACGTTGATGGTGAAGAAGCACCAATCCAATCGAACTACTTTGATTTAGCCATGGTGATGGATTATTGGGGGCCAGAGCGCCTTAACCACCATACTGAAGCCACCAGCATGCTTTATGCCGCTCGCGAGTGTGCAAGGCTGTTCCTTGAAGAGGGCCCAGAGCAGGTTATTGCCCGTCACAAGCAAGCGGGAGATGCGATGGCATCGGGGCTTCGCGCGATGGGGCTAGAGCTATTTGGCAATCAAAATTACAAAATGAATAACGTGGTCGGTGTGGCAATACCGAGTGTTAAAAAAGCGGCGGGTACGGTCGATGGCGATGCGGTGCGTCTTGAGCTGCTGCACCGGTTTGGTATCGAGATTGGTACCTCGTTTGGCCCACTGCATGGCAAGATCTGGCGCATCGGTACTATGGGGTTCAACGCGAGACAAGAGTGCGTATTGACCACCTTGGCGGCGCTGGAAGCGGTACTGATCAAACACCAAGCGGACATCATTCCCGGTCAGGCAGTTCTGGCGGCTATGTCGCATTATCAATAAGGAGCAGCCATGAGTGTAGATACAGTGGATGATAAGAGGCACCAAGCGATGAGCATCGGCGCTGAGCGCATTATGGTTCAAGCCGACCAACTCGCTCAGTGCAGCGAGGAACGGGGTGCGCTGACACGCGGATACCTGACCAAAGAGCATCGAAGTGCCCACGATCTGATCGCGAAATGGATGCGCGATGCGGGACTAGAAACCTGGCAAGACAGTGTAGGCAACCAGTGGGGGCGCAAAGTAGGCGGCGACCCTGAGGCGAAAGCATTGGTGCTGGGCTCTCACAGTGACACGGTCAGAAATGCAGGTAAATACGATGGCAACCTCGGTATTATTCTCGCGATTGAAGCACTGTCGCAACTGAAAGAGTGCCGCTTTCCGTTCCACATCGATGTGGTGGCATTTGCAGACGAAGAAGGGATGCGTTTTAACACCACGCTCATTGGATCGAGTAGTGTTGCAGGGCAGTTTGATCCCAACTGGCTCGATATCGCGGATGCCGATGGTATGACCATGGCAGACGCCATGCGTCAGTTTGGACTGGCACCGAGTCTCGCAGGAAATGATGCGCGTAACGATCTGCTTGCCTACTTGGAAGTGCATATTGAGCAAGGCCCAGTGCTAGAAGCGGAGTCATTGCCCGTTGGCATCGTGACCGGTATTGCCGGGGCAAAACGTTTTACCTGCAAGGTAGAGGGCATGGCGGGACACGCAGGCACAGTGCCGATAGATTTGCGTCAGGATGCGCTGTGCGGCGCGGCTGAAATGGTGAGTTTTATTGAACGTTTTGCCAGAGAGCAAGAGATTGTCGCGACGGTGGGTAAACTATCCGTCGCACCGGGTGCGGTGAACGTGATCCCAGGTGCAGTTGAGTTTACTCTGGACATTCGCTCGCTCAATCAGCCGACGCTTGAGGCGTGTTGTGAGGTCGTCATCAACGAGTTGAACTTGATTGCGAAAAAACGTCGCCTACATTTCGACAGTGACAAGATATATCAAGCGAAAGCGGTCCTGTGTGATGCCGCCTTGCAGCAGCAATGGGCCTCAGTCGTTGAGTCGGTGACCGGTCAAACGGCGCGCTGTTTACCGAGTGGCGCAGGCCATGATGCCATGGTGATGGCGAACGTGACCGGCATCGCGATGTTGTTTGTCCGCTGTGAGAAAGGCATTAGCCACCATCCTAAAGAACAAGTGAATCAAGACGATGTCGCGGTGGCACTGGAGTGCTTGATAGGCATGATTGATTCAATGAACCTCAAGGCAAAGTCGCCTTAACGCCCTCTAACTAGGATTCAGTGATGTCGTAATATCTTGCGACATTCTGAGTCACTTTTCCCCACTGTGACTCTTGCACTCGTCGTTGATGCTGCAGAAATGCTTCATGATCGACAAACTCTTCATACACATCAAATCGATGGGTGTCGTCAGGATTTTGCGTGACCTCAAAGCACAGGCAGCCCGGCTCATTTCGAGTGAGTCTACAGTGTGTCTCCAGTTCGGCCAGTACGATATTACGATCTTTGAAGGGAATAATGATATGGCCGGAGAGTGTGACTTTGTTCATTGTGCGTCCTTGGTAGAAAGTGCCTTCAGCATACCGTGCCCATAGGTGAAATCATAGGGATGATAGCGATTAAAAAAACGCCCACTAAGAGCGCGTCTTAAGTGGGCGTTAAATTCGTTAGTCGCGAGCCGGTGGACGGTGCTCACTCATAAATTGCGAGAGTTCCGCCTCGGTGACTTTTCCATCGCCATCGGCATCAATAGAGCTAAAATCACGGGCTAACGGCCCTTTGGCTTCATCAGTGGTGATGTAGCCATCGCTATTTGAATCGATATCGCTAAAACTTGGCGGCGGGCCCTTGCGATCCCCGTCATTTGCACAAGCGGTGGTGATTAACAGAGCGCCGAGTAGCGCGGTACCAATGGTGAGAGTTTTCATCGTATTTTCCTTGTTAACAATGATTGACACACAGCATTGGAGCCTTTGAGTGGGATTTGGTTCGTGGCTTTACATTTTCTTACATTTGACGCTCCCACCAGTGTGAACTGGCGGGAGGGGGAAAAGATTAATGGCTGTGACTAAGGGCCTCTTTAAGTTGCTGACGTTCTTGGTCTGTCATATTGGTTTTGTTGAGAAAGGGCATATCGGTCGACTCGACCGTACGCGCTAGAATCCGCGGGCTCCAGCGCTCAATATCTTGCCAAGAGTCGAAGATTGCGCCACTAGGTGCGACGGTGAACACATCGTCAGTCGGTGTGGCGCTGTGACATTGAGTGCAGCGCTGCTCAATGATCTGCGTCGCTATTTCGATATAGTGAGTACGATTGATATCATCAGCAAGGCCGGAAGTGTCTCCTTCCGACGCGCTCTGTTGATGCAGGGCTGAGTCCTGAGAAGTGGTCGTTTGCGTGGCCACACTGCTTGCGGTTGCCGTTGCGCGCGAGGCTTTATTCGCTTGAACGGATCCCCAACTGACGAAAACCGCGAGAAGCAGCATGGCTATCGAGCTTGAAATGAGTACGCTTGGCTTCGATTTGCCCGCATGCTTAAGGTTAAAGTAATGGCGTAAATACGCGCTGATCACCAAAATCAGCATCCCCACTAACCAACTCAGCGAGTGTTGGTAGATCATCGGGTAGTGATTACTGATCATGAGAAAAATCACGGGCAGGGTGAAGTAGTTATTATGGATAGAGCGGCGTTTTCCCTCCAGTCCGGGAGCCGGATCGACCGCTTCACCCGCCGCAACTTGCGCCACCATTTTACGCTGGCCGGGAATGATTTTATGGAACACGTTGTTGACCATGATGGTACCCATTAATGCGCCCATATGGATAAAGGCACCCCGACCACTAAAGACGTGGGTAAAGCCATAGAAGAATAGCGCACCAAGCGCGATAAGTGCGCCGCAAAATAGCCCAGCGTGACGCGAGAGGGGTGAGCGCATCAATGCTTCATAGACGACAACGCCGAGTGCAATGCCACCCAAGCCCAAACTTACGGCTTGGAGGCTAGTTAAACTCATGACTCTGGGATCAATGAGGTAGGCGGCGGCGTTAAAATAGTACATCCAAATCATTAACGCGGTGCCAGTGATCCATGTCGTGTAGGCTTCCCATTTAAACCAGTGCAAGTTGGTCGGCATGCTTTGAGGTCCAACTTGGTATTTTGCTACTTCGTAAAAACCGCCACCATGCACGGCCCATAAGTCGCCTTTGATACCTTTATCTTTCTTCCATTGCGGTGGATTTTCTAGGCTATTGTCGAGCCAAGTGAAATAGAAACTGGCGCCAATCCAGGCCACCCCACAGATTACATGAAACCATTTGATAAAGAGCGCAAACCATTCGTAGAGTTGTGGCCACATACTGATACATCCTTTTGATAAACTAAATTTCCGTGAACATAAGTGCGTTCGATGACACGCTCATCACCTAAGGTGACAAGGGCGAAGAGTTGCTCATTCAAATCCTGACAGCGCGCTGTACGCTGCTTGAGCATGGGAAACGCGTTGAGATCTAACTCAACAAAATCGGCTTCCGTGCCGACATTGAAGTTGCCAATACAGTGATCCAGCCCCATCGCGACGGCGGCGCCTTGGGTACACAAATATAAGGATTCAAACGCATCGAGACTGATGCCTTGTAATTGACAGATTTTGTAGGCGTCACTTTGGTTTTTAAGCAAGCTCAAACTGGTTCCGCCGCCGACATCACTGGCAATCGAGATGGGAATACCTGCCTCTTTTGCTTGCTGATAGGGAAACAAACCGCTGCCCAAAAACAGGTTCGATGAAGGACAAAATGAGATTGACGCGCCACTGCTCGCCAGCGCGTGTTGTTCCCGCTCACTAAGATGAATCGCGTGACCAAATAGGGCTCTATCGCGAACCAAATGGTTGCGCTCATAGACGCTAAGGTAATCGCTGTCGTCTGGGTAAAGTGATTGAACCCAAGCGACTTCGTTAATGTTTTCGCTTAAATGAGTTTGAATGAAGGTATCTGGGTGCTCATTGGCCAGTTGTCCCGCCTTCGCTAACTGCTCCGGTGTGCTGGTCGGCGCAAAACGCGGCGTGATGGCATAAAGAGCACGGCCATTTTTGTGCCAGCGCTCAATCAAGGCTTTGCTATCACGATAGCTGCTCTCAGGCGTGTCTTGCAGTGCGTCAGGACAGAATCGGTCCATCATCACCTTGCCACAGACCATGCGCGCATCGTAGTCTTGCGCGGCGCTGAAAAAAGCGTTGACCGACTGCGGATGCACTGTGGCATAGACACCGGCTGTGGTGGTGCCGTGGGCAAACAACTGTTGCAGAAAAAAGTCGGCTTGCTGCTTGGCGTAATGGGCATCGCTAAAACGAAGCTCAGTGGGAAAGGTGTAGGTGTTGAGCCAATCTAACAGCTGTTTTCCATAACTGGCGATGATCTCAATCTGAGGGAAATGAACATGAGAGTCAATCATGCCAGGAATCAATAAACCGGAGTGAACCTTGACTCGTCCCTGTGTGAGAAGCTCTTGGTTGGCAGAGTGGGCGAAGAAGGTGTTGGCATCACCCACATGAACGATTTTGCCCTCTTCGATGACCAATACGCCATCGCGCCAATACTCATAGTGCTTTTGGGGCTCAGATGTCGCTGTTGGAAAGTGCAACAAGCTGCCACGGTGAATCTGTTTAGCCATGGTTAACTGCCTCGATAACTGGAGTAAGCGTAAGGAGAGAGCAGCAGCGGAATGTGGATATGACGCGTGTCTGAAACGCTAAAGTGCACGTCCACGTAGGGGAAAAAGGCGTTGGAAAATACGCGTTGGCAGTAGGGGGCGACTAAAAATCGCAGGGTATAACTGCCTGCTGCTAATGGGGTGTTTTCAAAACGGGCGCGGCCATCATCGTCGGTGTGCATGCGGGCGATGGGATCCTGTGCGCCAAGTGGATAGAGTTCCACTTCAATGTTTGCCGCGGGGTGACCGCTGGCGGTGTCGAGGATATGGCAACTGAGCGTGTTCATAAATAAGCTTCCATTCTAATTTGACTGATTTTGATCTGTTCTTGCGCGGCTTCGCGCAGTTCCACTTCTCGGCTTCGACCAATCCGCGATTCAAGCAGTGCAAGCATCTCTTTGGCACTTTTGTTGGTCGCGCAGACGATGAAGATGAAGCCGAATTTCTCTCGGTAGCGCTGATTGAGTGTGAGCAATCGCTCTAGGGTCTCTCTATCGGCGCTGGCCACTTGGCTCTGCTCTTTTTCACTGAGTGCTCGGCCTTGCGCGTATTTCTTTTCTAGACTGGCGAGATCGCCAATCATTGGATGCCCGGCAAAGGCCTCAAGCCAATCTTTCTCTTCAAGCTGCTGGAAGGCACGGCTTGCGCTATGTCGCAGTGCTTCACCGTCTTGAAAGGGTGCCGATTCCATCACCAAGGCTTGCCAGCGCAAACTGGCGCAAATCTGACTGAGCGCGAAGGCATCGAGCTGCGCAATCGGGCGTTTACTTGAGGTATCACTTGTGGTTTTAGCTACAGTCATGCGCATTCCTTTCGAGTTGGGAGGTCACGAGTTGACGAGCGTCGTTGGCCTCGCGCCAAAGCGATTCAGGGCTCGTTTCTATCGCCGAAGATGAGTGGCTGGCAAAGTAAGCATTGAGCTGCGCTGCGACCGAAATAGCCACTTGCATCGGCAGTTTTCCTTTAACATCAGGATGCCCAATCGGGCAGGTGAGGTGCTCAAGCGTGGCCGGGTCGGCCAGTTGCTCTTGCAGGCGATAGCTAAAGCGCTGCTTTTTCCCCTCTGAACCGATTAAACCAACGAAAGCAAACCTGTTGGCATCCAAGGCTTGGCGAGTAATGTCGAAATCGAGGGCGTGATCTTGCGTCATCACCACGATGTAAGCATGGCTAGGTAGCGATGTAAGGGTTTGCGTGACATCCTCGATCAGATGGGTATGAATGTGGGCATCTTTGAGCGGAGCTAACCACTCACTGCGGGTATCGGCAACATGCAACTGGCAAGGCAGCTCAGTTAAGATCCGACACAGCGCTTGGCCGACATGCCCTGCCCCAAACACGACGACGTGTGGTGTTTGGGTAAGGAAATACTCCAACATCACTTGCACACCGCCGCCGCAACACTGGCCAAGATCGGCGGCGAGAGAAAAGCGTTCGATGGTAAGAGTCGATTGGGATGTCGCTAGTCCTTGACGCGCTTTTTCAATCACTTGGTATTCCAAGTTTCCACCACCAAGCGTATCAAACTGGGCGCTCTCGGTGATCACCATCTTAGCGCCTTGATTACGAGGTACCGAGCCGACACTGGCAATCACGGTAGCGATGCAGTAAGCCACACCTTGTGTCTCCAGCTGCTGACAGGCACTGAGCCATGAGAGTGAGCGGGAATGGAGAAGTGGCGAATTAGTCATGGCTGTGCTCCTTCGCTCGTTGCTCGAGCCAGGTCAGTTGGTCTTCGCATGCAGAGAGAATCGCCTCGCCGGTCGCAGGCGCATGCAACAAGGCGGCGTGTTGGTGTTCGCTAATGGACGAGATCGCATCAAAAATGGCGCACCAAGCGCTGATGCCGTGCATAAATGGCGGTTCACCCACCGCTTTAGAGCGATAGATGCTGGTTTCTGGGTTGGGTTTGTCGAACAAATCGATGTGCAACTGTTTGGGGTAATCACCAATGGTGGGGATTTTGTAGTTCATTGGGCTGTTACTGAGTAAACGCCCATCGTCTGCCCAGACCAATTCTTCACAGGTTAACCAGCCTAAACCTTGGATAAAGGCACCCTCAATTTGGCCTTTATCGATGGCCGGATTCAAGCTGTTGCCAACATCGTGGAGGATGTCGACGCGCTCGACGGTCATTTCACCGGTTAGCGTGTCGATCATCACTTCAGAACACGAGGCGCCAAGGGCAAAGTAGTAAAACGGTCGACCGCTCGCGCTGGCTCTGTCATAGCCGATTTTCGGCGTTTGATAGAAGCCGGTCGCGGAGAGGGAAACGCGGTTCATATAGGCCGCTTGTACCAGTTCCGCCCAACTGACTGGCGTTGTGGTACCGATCAATTGACCGCCTTCGATATCGATCTCTGCGACTTGATAATGGCTTTTAGCAAACTCAATCAGCCTTTGTTTGATCTCTGCCGCCGCGTTGTGCGCCGCCATGCCATTGAGATCGGCGCCCGAAGAGGCGGCGGTCGGTGAGGTATTAGGCACTTTATCGGTGCGTGTTGAGGTGACCAGTATGGCGTCAAGTGAGACGCCCAGCGTTTGCGCAACGATTTGGCCTACTTTGGTGTGTAAACCTTGGCCCATCTCGGTGCCGCCGTGTGAGACCTGTACCGAACCGTCGGTGTAGACATGAATCAAGGCGCCAGCTTGATTGAGGTGCTTGGCAGTAAATGAAATTCCAAACTTCACCGGGGTGAGCGCCAAGCCTTTTTTCAGATATGGATGAGTGAGGTTCCATTGCGCAATCGCTTCTCGCCGCTGACGATAATCACAGCGATCTTCGAGCGATGTGATCAGTTCTCGCATCTCTTGGTGTTGAGACACGTCCATGCCGTAAGGCGTGGTGTGCTTATTCTCGTTATAGAGATTGTTAAGACGCACATCGAGCGGGTCTTGGCCGGTGGCAATCGCTAACTCTTGCATCGCTTTTTCTATGACGATCATCCCTTGCGGGCCACCGAAACCACGAAACGCCGTATGAGACACAGTGTCGGTTTTTAAGCGATGACCCACGATGGTCGCTTCACCGAGTGAATAGGCGTTGTCGGCATGAAACATCGCGCGGTCGACAATCGCATCAGAGAGATCCGGTGAGTGGCCGCATAGGCCATGAATGGCAATATCTGCGCCTTGAATGATACCGTTGCGGTCGGCACTCAGTTGATAGCTTTGATAGAAAGGGTGGCGTTTGCCTGTTGCCGTCATATCGAGCGCGCGCGGCAAGCGCAGCTTGACCGCTTGTCGAGTGTAGTACGCACCCAATGACGCTAAGCATGCCCATTGCGCCGCTTGGCTCTCCTTACCGCCAAATCCACCGCCCATGCGGCGCATATCAACGGTGACGCGGTTGAAATCGAGACCGAGCACTTCGGCAATGAGCTTTTGCACTTCAGAGGGGTGTTGAGTGGAACATTGAACAAAAATGCCACCCTCTTCAGTTAGGTGCGCCAAGCTGACTTGACCTTCAAGGTAAAAATGCTCTTGGCCGCCGACATGCAGTTCGCCATTAATCACCACATCCGCGCCTTGCTGCCAGTCGCGCGCTTTGCTTGAGCCCATTTGGTGCGGTGGCAGAAGTGGCGCTTGGCCAACTGCGTCTTGATGGTGGAGTATCACTCGGTCATCGACCTCATACTCCACCTCAGCGAGTGAAGCGGCGCGCCATGCTTGCTGGTGGCTACGTGCCAGCACTAATGCGATGGGCTGGCCGTGGAAATGAATGTGTTGGTCAATTGTCAGCAGTGGATCGCCGGGAAAAATCGCACCGATGTCTTTATGCGCAGGGAGGTCGCGCTCACTCAGCACGGCGACGACACCGTCCGCCGCGCGAACGCGCTCAACGTCCAAACGTGTGATTCGGCCTTTGCTGACGCTACTGGTGATCACCGCCGCATGCAAGCAGCCCGCTGGCGTGGGGTAGTCGTCGACGAAACGGGCCTCGCCGCTGACTTGTCGGTCGGCGCTTTCATGCTTGACGGAGTGGCCAACAATCTTGGATGGCTGTCTGTTTTGAGCCTCTTCAAGTACGGTTAATTTACGCATGGTGCACCAGCCTCACATCAATGTGTTGTGTTTGCAGATAGAAACGTTTGAGCAGGTTTTGCACTAACTTAACTCGATATTGCGCGCTGCCACGGACATCGGACAGCGGCCGAATAACCTCAGGAACCTTCTTTTGCGCCGCATGGACGATAGGGAGGCTCAGAGGACGCCCGACAAAGACTTTCTCTAGTTCGTGGAGGCGCACCGATTTTGCGGCGACTCCGCCAGCGGAAATGATGCAATTCTTGACGCGCTGGTCGCTATCTATCGTCATATTGATGCCTAGGGTGACCGTGGCGATGTCGTCTTCATAGCGTTTGCTTATCTTGTATATCGCGTGATGTTGATTGGGCGCGAGTCTGGGTAGGTGAATCGCACTGATCCATTGATGGCCACGCAATAAGGTTTCACGGTAGCCCGTGATGTAGTCCTCGGGGGCAAACAGCGTTTTCGTCACGCCATCATCCACTTCGATACGTCCGTTGAGGCTCATCAACAGAGGAGCAATATCGCCAATGGGTGAGGCGTGGCCTAAGCTACCGCCAAGCGTTGCGCGGTGGCGAATGGTTAAACTGCCAAGTCTTTCAATCACCTCATCGGCACTGGAGAAATGCTCGCGTGCAAAGGCGTGTACACGGTCCATCGGCACCGCAGCACCGATACGCCAACCAGAGGTGGTCTCTGTGATGGTAAGAAGATCATCGACATTAGAGATGTCGATCAGTTCAGGTAGTGAGCGACCTTGTTGGGTGACTTCCAATGAGAGATCGGTGCCGCCGGCAATCAGTTTAGCGCTCGGCATTTGGGATTTGGCTTGCGCCAGTTCAAGGCGCGTTTTGGGTCTAGCGTAGTGGTGGCAAGCGGCGTCATCGACACTGGCCATCCAGGTTTGCACTGCGCTGGCGTCTTGCTCCAGCGGATCGTCAATTGACTGGCTTGCGATGGTGTTGGCGACCTCGATCAACGGGCCGTAGCCAGTACAGCGACACAAATTTCCTGCGAGGTAGTCACTCGGGTGTGACACTGTCTGTTTTTGCTTTGATAGTGCGTAAAGGGACATCACAATCCCAGGCGTGCAAAAACCGCACTGGGTGCCATTTTTGTCGACCACCGCTTGTTGCACCGGATGCAAGGCTTGCGCTTGTTTGAGGTGTTCGACGGTAATGATTTGCTTACCATGCAGCGCGTGAACGGGGGTGATACAAGCATTGATTTGTTTGTAGCTCAGCTCGCCGTTTGGGTCTGGTTCCACCATTACAACAGTGCATGCGCCGCAATCACCGCTGGCACAGCCCTCTTTTGAGCCGGTTAGTTGTTTGTGTTCGCGTAGGTAGTTAAGCAACATGGTGTCGGCGTCGAGGGACGCAATCTTAACAACCTCACGATTGATCATGAGCTCCAACATAACTTCCTCTGTTCTTATTATCTTGTCCAACTGGTCAACTATTTAGGTAAAAAAAGGCTCGCACCCGTGAGCGAGATGCGAGCCTAGATAGGTTTAGTTAGGAATTTTTGCGTCGATACCTTCGACGTACCAGTTCACACCCGCAAGCTCTTTGTCATTGAGGGTATATCCCGCTGCAATGACTTCGTTGCCTTGGTTATCTTTCATCGGGCCGGTAAACGGATGGAACTCACCTGATTTGATCTTCGCCTCGGTCTCGGCGATGGCGTCTTTGATCTCAGCTGGCAGGTCTGGATTGATCGAGACAATTTGCAGCAACTCATCTTTTAGACCACCCCAATAGTCTTGTGGTGCCCAAGTGCCATCCATCGTTCCCTGTACCGTTTTAATGTAATGCGGTGCCCAGTTATCTCGTACCGAGAACATGTGGGCTTTCGGCGCGAAGTGGCTCATGTCGGAAGCTTGTCCAATCCCCATCACACCGCGTTTTTCCGCAGCAATCAGAGGCGCTGGGCTGTCGGTGTGTTGAATAATGATGTCTACGCCTTGGTCGATGAGCGCGTTCGCGGCGTCAGACTCTTTGCCTGGATCGTACCAAGTGTTGACCCAAACAATTTTCAGTTTCACATCGGGGTTGACACTTTTCGCACCAAGATAGACCGAGTTAATGTCGCGGATCACTTCCGGAATAGGGAAAGACGCGATGTAACCAAGGGTATTGCTCTTTGTCGCCATGCCCGCAGCAACACCAGATACATAACGGCCTTCATAGGTACGAAGGGTGTAGGTGCCAAGGTTCTTGGCCATTTTGTAGCCCGTGGCGTGTTCAAAGGTGATGTTTGGGAAACGTTTGGCGACTTTCAGTGTTGGGTTCATAAAGCCAAACGAGGTGGTAAAGATGACATCGTTGCCTGATTTGGCCAACTGAGTGATCACGCGCTCAGCATCCGCCCCTTCGGGGACGTTTTCGACAAAGGTGGTTTTCACCTTTCCGGCAAAATGTTTTTCCATCTCAATGCGGCCTTGGTCGTGCTCATAGCTCCAGCCATGATCGCCGACGGGACCCACATAGACGAAGCCGACTTTGACTTCATCTTCTGCAAGCGTTGAAGCTGAGAGCAACGAGGTCACTGATAAGGCCACCGCTGTCATCCACTGATTCATTTTCATGAAATTCTCCGTTTTCATTTTTGGTTTGAGTAGTAAGAACCTAAGCTGAAACTGATTCTTATTTATCTGCATAGCAAAAACTTGACCAATTGGTCGTATTTTTAGCTGAAGGGTGAAAATAATCGCGCAACGCCCGTCAAATCTGGTGTGGGGTGAGGTTTACGTGCTTCTTAGTTTCGATGAATTTGAGTGATGCGTGTGGTGGATGAGGGTGGTGTGATTCATTGTTGTGCGAAATGATACCGCCCGTGCACCCTTTTAATGCACGGACGCTATCACCACAACCGCTATTACCACAACCATAAAAACAATCAATGGCGTTTGGGATCAAACGGTTTACCAAGGCTCATTGGCGTTGCCAATTTTTGGCGCAACTCGTTGGAACTGAGTAATACCATCACAACGATAGTGGCGACGTAGGGGGTCATGGCTAATAAGTTGGGCGAGATGTCCAAACCGACCCCTTGCATCATTAAATGCATAATCGACGTTAAGCCGAACAAGTAGGCACCAAGCATCAAGCGGCCCACTTTCCATGAAGCGAAGACCACGAGAGCCAGCGCAATCCAGCCTCGACCTGCTGTCATATTCTCCATCCACATTGGGGTATAGGCTAAAGACATGTAGGCGCCCGCCAATCCTGCAAGTGCGCCGCCCAGTAGTGTGACAAGGTAGCGTACTTTGATCACTTCAATGCCAAGGGCATTGGCCGAATGCGGGTTCTCACCGACAGCACGGATCACCAACCCAGCGCGCGTCCGACTGAGCACCCAAGCACTAACACCGACCAGAACAAAGCTGGCGTAAACCAATAGATCATGTTGAAAAAGCAGCGGCCCAAGAAACGGCAGATCGCTAAGCAGCGGAATTGGTATCGGTTGAAAGCCTTCAAGGGTGGACCCCACTAAACTGCCGCCGAGGAAGGCGCTCAAACCAGTACCAAAAATAGTCAGTGCTAAGCCTGTTGCGACTTGATTGGCACTCAGGCTGAGTGTCAGTACACCAAAAATAAAGGCCATCGTCATACCTGCGACCATAGCAAGGAGAACGCCCATCGCGAGGCTGCCGGTGAAATACGCGCCGGCAAAGCCCGCCATGGCGCCCATCAGCATCATGCCTTCTTGGCCCAAATTCAGTACGCCGGTTTTTTCGCAAATCAGTTCACCAAGGGCGATGATGAGTAGCGGCGTGCCAGTTTTCAATGCTGCTATGAGCAGCGATTGGATAAGTAGTGCGTCCATTAGGCGGCTCCTTGGTGGTCAATTGGGTTAGTTTGAGTGCGGGCGAAAAGCGGTTTCACCATCACCAAGCGATAGTTGATTAAAAAGTCGCACGCAAGGAGGAAGAACAGCAAAGTACCTTGGAATAGGCCTGTCACCGCAGTAGGTAAGCCCAGCTCAATTTGCGCGAGATCGCTCCCCATATAGAGCACGCCCATAAACAAAGCCGCAATCACCACACAAATAGGATTTAAGCGCCCCAGATACGCAACGATGATCGCGGCGTACCCATAGCCTGGAGAGACAGACGGGATCAGTTGTCCAATGGGCCCAGTCACTTCCGCCGCCCCAGCAAAGCCCGCAAGCGCCCCCGCGAGAAGCATCACGCCCCAGACGAGTTTCTTTTCTGAAAAACCGGCGTATTTAGCTGCCGCCTTGGCCTCACCTAACACGCGCAGTTGGTAGCCGGGTAAGGTTCGAAACAAGGCAAACCCCGCGAGCAGCGCGATGCCAATGGTAATGACGATCGCCATCGAAGCACGGCCGGATTCAAATAGCGGGCTTAGCATGACTGCATCGGCAAACATCACGGACTCTGGGAAACCAAACCCTTGCGGGTCTCTTAGCGGGCCATGTACTGCCCAGAGCAAAATATAGAGACCGACATAGTTGAGCATGATGGTGGTTAAAATGATGTTGGTGTGAAAACGTCGGTAGAGTAGGGTAGGGATGGCCGCCCAACCCGCGCCAGCCACAACACCAGCACCGATGGCGAGTACTAGATGAAGTGGACCTGATTGTTCGGTGGCGCTGATGGCAACCGCACTTGCTGCTACGGCGCCAATCAGCAGTTGGCCTTCGGCGCCAATATTCCAAATATTGGCGCGATAGCAGAGCGCCAAACCGACCGCACAGAGCATTAACGGCGTGGATTTCACCAACAACTCGCCGAGGTTATAACTGTCCTCAAACGGCATAACGACAAACACTTCAAAGGCGCGCACCGGACTGACGTCCAGCCAGACAAACAGCAGGCTCGATAGCGCAAGCGTCAGCGTTATCGCAATGAACGGCGATAGCCACATCACCCACTGCGAGCTTTCTAATCTGGGTTCCACTTTAACCATGACTCACCCCCTGCGATTCGCTGCTTGCGCCTTGGTGGGAGGATGGCGATAAAAAGCCACCCGCGATCCATTCACCCAGTTGGTCGATAGAGGTGTCGTCGGTCTTTATGGCCGGAGAGACATGCCCTTCGTAGATGGCGGCGAGGCGGTCACAGATCATAAAGAGTTCATCAATATCTTCTGATACCACCAACACCGCTGCCCCTTGGTCACGCAGTGCAATCAGTTGGCGATGGATGGCGCTGGCTGCGCCGATATCCACGCCCCAGGTCGGGTGAGCGCAAATCAGTAACGTCGGGGATTGAGCGATTTCTCGTCCCATGATGAATTTTTGCAGATTGCCGCCAGAGAGGCTTTTTGCTTGCGATTGCTCATTGCGACACTTGACCTGATTATCTTGGATCAACTGCTTGGCGAGTTGTCTGAGTTTGGGAAACTGAATCAAGCTCTTGTGATTTAAGCGGGCGGCGTGAGTCAGTAGCGTGTTCTCTTCCAAACTCATCTCTGGTACTGCGCCTTGGCCAAGCCGGTTAGCAGGTACATAGGCAAGGCCGCGTTTGCGTCTTTGCCCGGCATCAAGATGTCTAATCGCTTCGTCTTGCCATTGGATGCTGCCCTTACTGGCTCGGGTATCTTCGCCGCTAAGCGCCGCTAGCAGTTCTTCTTGGCCGTTTCCCGCCACTCCGGCGAGGCCAAAAATCTCGCCTGCATTAAGGCGAAGAGCGACGTCTTTTAATGCGCAGCCAAACGGGTGAGAGGCCTCGAGTGACAAGCCTTTCGTGTGCAGGACAGGGGCGCCGCCCTGCACTTTGTCATAGTGCTCTGAGAGGGTCGCATGCTCTCCAACCATCATCCTGGCAATGCTGTTGGGCGTTTCTTGGCTTGGGTCACACTCACCGGTCACTTTTCCGCCGCGTAGAATGACGGCTCGGTGGCATAAGGCGGTCACCTCTTTGAGCTTGTGGCTGATGAATAAAATGGCGCAGCCTTCTAAGGCAAGTTGGTTGAGCACCGTAAATAATCCTTCGATCTCTTGCGGCGCAAGTACTGAAGTCGGTTCATCGAGGATCAATAGCTTCACGTTTTGAATCAAGCAGCGCAATATTTCAACACGCTGTCGTTCACCGATACTTAGGCTATGGACGTAACGATCGGGATCGACATGGAGCTGATATTGAAGACTTTTGTCGATGATCGTCTGTCTTAGGTTGTCGATGGTCGATAGAAAGGTTTTATCCAATCCCAACTCGATGTTTTCTAACACAGTGAGCGTTTCAAACACGGAAAAGTGTTGAAATACCATGCCGATCCCCATCTCTCTTGCTTGGGTCGGTGAGGCAATCGTGACTTCATGGTTGTTCCATAATATCGCACCGGATGTGGGCGTGTTTACGCCGTAAATCATCTTCACTAGGGTCGATTTCCCAGCGCCGTTTTCTCCAAGTAGCGCGAGAATCTCGCCGCTATGGAGTTTTAAATTCACTTTGTCATTTGCGACGACCCCCGGAAACACCTTTGACAGGTTCCAGAGTTCGAGAAGCGGTGCTGTCATGTTGAGCCAAGTCCTTTTGTTTTTTTTTGAATAGTATTGATGGGCTAGATGCAAAAAGCTGACCAATTGTTCAAGCCAACGTTGGGCTAGGCTCGCGACCCATACGGTGACAATCGATGAACTAAATCAGTGCGTATGCCTGCTCTTGGTGCAGATTCACAGGCTTGACAAGGCAATGAAATCGGGTGATTACTGTAAAAAGAGTCAGCACAAGACAAGGAGTCATTTTGAACGTCCAACTTGGTAAGGAAAAGCGCGCATCCTCGGGCGAAATCCGCAGGCGCAACGAACGGTTGATCTTGCAAGCCGCCGCCGATGAGTTTGTTAAGCATGGTTACAAAGGCACGTCGATACAAGCGATTGCAGACAGAGTGTCGCTGCCCAAAGCGAACATCCTCTACTATTTTAAATCCAAGTCAGGACTGTATAAGGCGCTACTGGAAGATATTCTAAACCTTTGGAATGATGGCTTTTCCGAAGATGCCATTCAGCGCGATCCTCAAGAAGTATTGCGGCGATATATCGTAGGCAAAATGCGTTACAGCCGCAGCCATCCGCAAGAGTCGAAAATTTTCGCCCAAGAAATCATCCAAGGGGCCCCCAACATCCGTGCGGCGATCCAATTTCCGGTTGTGGAGTGGAGCAGTGGCAAGGCGACCGTGATCAGCGCCTGGGCCGAGAGGGGGCTCATTCGTGCGGTTGACCCGTACCATTTGCTGTTTCTTATCTGGGGCGCGACGCAATTTTATGCCGACTTTGAAAGTGAGATTGAACTCATTAAAGGAGCTCAGCTCTCCGATGACGAGTATCAGCAGGCGCAAGAGTTTGTGGTCGATATGGTCCTGCGTGGCCTAAAACCGGATCCGGTCAATAAAAACCAATAGGCAGATAAAAATCGAGCTCAAAGTGTTCACTTTTGTTGGTGAAATGGTTATCGAAATAGTGCACGTAAGCCGGGGTAGAACCGAGCTTAAACCCTGACTGTGGCAGCCAACGTTCCAACACTTGACTGATTTGTGGTAGCAACTCCCCATACACGCCGGTCAATCGAAACACGGCGTGTAACCCACCTGGAATCACCAACTGATTGACCAAACTGCGTACCTTGATCGGTTTATCGATTTCAATACACGCCACATAGCGGCATTCGTCCAATTCTACCCAAGCGGGGTTGGAGTGGTGCAGGCCAAACTGGACGCTGGCGTCCCGCTGCTCTGAAAGCGCCCATGCATTGAGTACCGTCCACGCTTTTTTGATGGAACGGTTGTAGCCAGTATGACGAATATAGGCTGCAAAGCGCTCAGGCACCTGCCTGATTTGAGGCTCTGGCAACGGCTTATTGGCGGTGCGATGGTAGCCTGCAGCGATTTCTGGGTCTTTTAAATAGGGTTTGTCACCCGCGCGTAGATCTTGCTGACGCCACTCCCCCGGAGAGGCAGAAAACGTCGCTTTGAACGCTCGGCTAAACGACGAGACCGATTGAAATCCACAGCGCGCCGCGATGTCTGCCACTGAAGAGCCTTGGTCAAACATCAACTGGTTGGCGGCATACTCCATGCGAGTACGGCGAATGTACTTGTGTAGCGACTCGCCGACAATCTGTTTAAACACGCGATGAAAATGCTGTTCAGAATAGGCGGCGACGTTGGCAAGCGCTTTGCCGGGGAGATCGCGGCTGATGTCTTTGTGGAAGTAATACAGCACATCGTTGATACGGGACAGGTGTTGGGCCATGGTTTGAGAAAAATCGCATAAATGGACATGTTGATAAGCATAAATGGACAGCGCAAAATGTGCAACGACAGGTAATATCGAACGCCATAACAGAATATTTCACTGCTCTCACTTGCCGTAAGTGAACAGCCTTTGATTAGGCGCAGCCAAGTGGTTGCGCTGCGAGTTTGAAACGCACAGGGTCCGATATGCACATTGCCAAGTCATTAGCCAACACGCCTTCTTCTTATATTCGCGAAATTCTTGCTGCTGCCTCAGACAAGAGTGTGATTTCGCTTGCGGGCGGTTTGCCCGATGAACAAACCTTTCCTATCGAATTGATGCGGCCGACGCTAGAGAGTTTGCACCTGCAACCTGACGTGTTTCAGTACGGTGCCACGGCAGGTTACGGGCCTTTGCTCGACTATTTAACCGATCACTACGATTTACCGTCCTCACACAGCGCGATGATCACCACAGGATCGCAGCAAGGGCTGGATTTGATTGCGCGTGCCTACATTGACCCGCAAGACACAGTGGTGATGGAAGCACCAAGTTACCTTGGAGCGATGCAGGTCTTTGGGCTAGTGGAAGCGAATATCGTCACAGTGTCACAGACAGAGCAGGGGCCAGACTTGGCACAGCTTGAACAGGTTTTCCAAACTCAGCAGCCGAAAATGTTCTACGCCGTACCGGATTTTCACAACCCAACGGGGGTGTGTTGGTCACTCGATACGCGTGAGCGCGTTGGTCAGTTGTGTGAACAGTATCAAGTCACCTTGATTGAAGACGCGCCGTATCGCGAGCTGCGTTTTGCGGGCACGGCACTGCCGATGGTGTCAACGTTCTGTCCGCAACACTCGATTGTGTTGCGCTCCTTCTCCAAAATCGCCTCACCGGGTCTGCGCGTAGGGGTTGTGACTGGTAACACCACCTTCTTAGCACCACTGATCAAGATTAAACAAGGCGCCGATTTGCACTCCAGCGTACCGATGCAAGCGGTGCTGCTTGGTCTGTTGCAAAACCCTGCGTTCAGTCAGCACATTGAGACGATTCGCACCTTGTACCAAGCGCGTTATCAGAGTTTATACCGCTCTCTCAAAGCCTCACTGCCTGCTGGCTGTGATGTACGCCCAGTACAAGGCGGCATGTTCGTTTGGCTCACCTTACCGGAGTGCGACAGCTTTAAGCTTGCTACCCAACTGCTTGAAAATAAAGTCGCGGTGGTCCCAAGTAGCGTGTTTTACCCCTCCGGTGCAAAGGCTTTCCCTGCACTGAGACTTAACTTCACCAATGCAACCGAACAAGAGTTGACCATCGCCGTCGAGCGTTTGGTTGCTGGCCTCACTGATATTCTCAGTTAACACCCACGCATGTCGCCTGATCGGACTGTGGCGGGTGACGTATCATCAAACATGACCCACTGATAAGATGATACGAGCCCACAGGCGACATGCACAAAAAACTGATCCTCCCCGAGAAAATCTGCCCTATTTGCCATCGGCCGTTCCATTGGCGTAAAAAGTGGCAACGCTGTTGGAATGACGTGAAATATTGCTCTGCGCGCTGTCGCCGAGACAAGTTCCGTCGCGACCCATAAGTGGAAAGGCTGCTTAACAGCGTGTCATTTTAGCTTTTTTCGTTGAACGTTGAGACCGAAAAAAATGCCCCGCTATCACTAGCGGGGCATCGTTTATCACAGCTGAATCCGTCGTTAGCCGATCAGTGTTTTCGCGGTTTTCACCACGTTTTCTGTCGTGAAGCCGAACATTTTGAACAGTTCGCCTGCAGGTGCGGATTCACCGAAGGTGGTCATACCGATGATCTTGCCGCCGAAGCCAACATACTTGTACCAGAAGTCAGCAATACCCGCTTCGATAGCGATACGTGCGGTTACGTCTGATGGCAGTACGGCTTCGCGGTAAGCGGCGTCTTGTTTGTCAAAGGCATCGGTTGATGGCATTGAAACAACGCGCACTTTCTTACCTTCCGCGGTGAGTTCTGCCGCAGCGTTAACCGCCAGCTCAACTTCAGAGCCTGTTGCGATAAGGATAAGCTCTGGCTTGCCTTCACAATCTTTCAGGATGTAACCACCGCGCGCGATGTTCGCGACTTGCTCTTCGCTACGCTCTTGCTGTGCAAGGTTTTGACGAGAGAAGATGAGCGACGTTGGGCCGTCTTTGCGCTCGATCGCGAGTTTCCAAGCGACAGCGGATTCCACTTGGTCACATGGGCGCCATGTACTCATGTTTGGCGTGAGACGTAGCGAGGCCATTTGCTCAACCGGTTGGTGAGTCGGGCCATCTTCGCCAAGGCCGATAGAGTCGTGCGTGTACACTTGGATGTTCTGAACTTTCATCAGAGCCGCCATGCGCATTGCGTTACGTGCGTATTCCATGAACATTAGGAAAGTTGCGCCGTATGGGACGAAACCACCGTGCAGAGCGATACCGTTCATGATAGCTGTCATACCGAATTCACGTACACCGTAGTGGATGTAGTTACCCGACGCATCTTCCGCAGACACTGACTTAGAGCCAGACCACATGGTGAGGTTAGAAGGCGCAAGGTCAGCAGAGCCGCCAAGGAATTCTGGTAGCATAGCACCGAACGCTTCTAGCGCGTTTTGAGACGCTTTACGTGATGCAATGTTGGCTGGGTTCGCTTGAAGGTCAGCGATGATGGCGCTGGCTTTCTCTTCCCACTCGGCAGGTAGCTCACCGTTTACGCGGCGTTTGAATTCTGCTGCAAGCTCTGGATATGCTGCTTCATAAGCTGCAAGTTTCTCGTTCCACGCTGCTTCCTTAGCTGCGCCTGTCTCTGTCGCGTCCCATTGCGCGTAGACATCTTGCGGAATTTCAAAAGGACCGTGCTCCCAACCTAGTTCTTTACGTGTCGCTGCAATTTCGTCAGCGCCGAGTGGTGCACCGTGACAGTCGTGAGAACCCGACTTGTTCGGCGAGCCAAAACCGATAATGGTTTTCGTACAGATTAGAGTAGGGCGAGGGTCTGCTTTCGCCGCGATGATAGCGGCGTTGATCGCTTCAGGATCGTGACCGTCTACTGCTGGGATGACGTGCCAACCGTAGGCTTCAAAACGCTTCGGCGTATCGTCAGAGAACCAACCTTCAACGTGACCATCGATAGAGATGCCGTTGTCATCCCAGAACGCGATCAGCTTACCAAGGCCTAGTGTACCTGCGAGAGAACAGGCTTCGTGAGAGATGCCTTCCATCAGACAGCCATCACCCATGAATGCGTAGGTGAAGTGGTCAACGATGTCATGACCCGGTTTGTTAAATTGCGCTGCGAGCGTTTTTTCCGCTAGCGCCATACCGACTGCATTAGTGATACCTTGGCCAAGTGGGCCAGTGGTGGTCTCGATACCCGGTGCGTAGCCATACTCTGGGTGGCCAGGGGTTTTAGAGTGCAGTTGACGGAAGTTTTTCAGGTCGTCAATCGATAGCTCGTAGCCGCTTAGGTGCAGCAATGAGTAAATCAGCATAGAGCCGTGGCCGTTTGAAAGCACAAAACGGTCGCGGTCAGCCCATTCTGGGTTTGAAGGGTTGTGGTTGAGGTGAGAGCGCCACAGTACCTCAGCGATGTCTGCCATACCCATAGGTGCGCCTGGGTGACCTGAATTGGCTTGTTGTACGCCGTCCATGCTCAGCGCACGAATGGCATTGGCTAAATATTTGCGATCCATAATAAATACCGACTATTAGATGGTTTCTTAAAAAGATGTGAAGAGGGGAACGCAAACGTTCCCCTTTTTAAATTCTGTTGATTAAAGTTTCGCTTCAATCATGGCTTCAAGTTTGCCTTGGTCGACAGCGAAGTTGCGGATACCTTCTGCCAACTTCTCAACCGCCATTGGGTCTTGGTTGTGCTCCCATAGGAACTCAGCGTGTGTCATTGGTGCTGGACGCTCAGCGGCGCCTTTAGAGTCAACCAGTTTCTCAACCACTTCACCTTCAGCTGATTCGAGCTCAGCAAGAAGAGCAGGTGCGATAGTGAGACGGTCACAGCCAGCGAGTTCGAGGATTTCGCCGATGTTACGGAAGCTTGCGCCCATAACGACGGTGTTGTAACCATACTCTTTGTAGTAGTTGTAGATCTTAGTAACAGAAAGTACGCCTGGATCTTCTTGAGCTTCGAAGTCACGACCTTCCTTCGCCTTGTACCAGTCCATAATGCGGCCAACGAATGGCGAGATGAGGAATACACCCGCTTCAGCACACGCACGAGCCTGAGCGAAAGAGAAGAGAAGCGTTAGGTTACAGTTGATGCCTTCTTTCTCAAGGATTTCTGCTGCGCGGATACCTTCCCAAGTAGAAGCCAGCTTGATCAGGATGCGATCGTTGGTGATGCCTGCATCATTGTACATTTTCACCAGTTGGCGTGCTTTCGCGACACTGCCTTCGGTGTCGTAAGAGAGGCGAGCATCCACTTCGGTAGAGATACGGCCCGGAATGGTTTTTAGGATCTCTTTACCGATGTTAACAGCCAGCATGTCGCAGGTGTCTTGAACTTGTTGCGCTTTGTCGTTGCTTTGAGATTTTGCATAGGCAATGGCGTCATCGATAAGAGGGGCATACTCAGCAATTTGTGCCGCTTTAAGAATCAAAGATGGGTTCGTAGTGGCGTCTTCTGGTTGGTATTTTTTTATCGCTTCAAGTTCACCAGTGTCAGCGACGACAGTTGTCAGTTTACGAAGTTGTGCGAGTTTGTTGCTCATTTCGATCATCCTATTTCTTGGGTGTCCACATCCTTACCTAAGATGTGTGCGGTGCATTGGCAAGCGAGTGCGCGGATCGTCTTATAAATTTGATGCGTTAGTGTCATAAAAAGGCGAACCACGACCACAATGTTTCCAGCGTCTGAGCAGTTGTTGTGAACATTTGCTCTAACGTTGAGTAAATGATGGGTCCATAATTATCTGATCTGGGGTTAAAGTCAATGCTAGATCCTGATGTTCAGTGAGCTTTATCAAGCTTTATTTGTCTTGACATGACGCCAAAAATTGATGAAACGTTTGCGCAGCCAAAGCTAGTAAGAACACTGGGTTGAACTGGGTCAAAATTCTTGTGAGAAAATGTATCGGCTCTGAGCAAATGTTGGCATTTAATGCGAGGGTGACATATGCTACGAGCTTGAGCGTTTGTTACAGACGGATATACATTCCATCTAACTCGGTAAGTCCTGATTGAATTACAAGGACAATAAAGGTGAAGCATGAGTAAAACACAGCAAGAGGTCTCGGTTGATAGCACTGATCTATTGACAGAAATCTCGGTGGCTTACTATCAAGATGGGGCAACCCAGGAAGAAATATCCAAAAAATTTGCCGTCTCGCGCGCCAAAGTCGGACGGATGTTAAAGCAGGCCCGTGACGAGGGCATCGTTGAAATTACCGTCAAATATCACCCAGTGTTCAGCGCCAAAATTGAGCAACGCTTGATAGAGCGCTTTGGCGTGAAGCGGGCACTCGTCGCGCTCGATCAGCCCAGTGAAGAGTTGCAGCGCCAGCAAGTGGCGGGGTTGGTCTCGCGCTATATGGCGAGCACGTTACAAAATGGCACTGTGGTGACGGTCGGGCAAGGGCGCAACGTCTCAGCGGTCGCTCACCATGTCGGTGTGATCCCACAACGCGAGGTGAAATTTGTTTGTGGGATTGGCGGTATACACCCGCGCGGTGGGATGTTTAATGCTGACCACATTTGCCGTCAGTTTGCCAAAAGTTATGGCGGCAGTTCAGAAACCCTCTACGCCCCCGCTTATGCAGAGAACCGCGAACAAAAACTGGCGTTTATGCAAAACGGTACGGTAAAGCAGACGTTAGATCTCGCGCGCAAAGCCGATGTCGCCCTAGTGGGGATCGGTGACATGAGTGAAAACAGCTATATGGTCGATTTGGGCTGGTTCAGTGCGGAAGAAGTCGTTCAGGCGCGTATGCAGCAGGGGATCGTCGGGGATTTTGCTGGCTATGACTTTTTTGACATCCACGGCGTAAGTGCGACCACAGTGATGAGCGACAGGGTGATAGGGCTGGGCATAGAAGAATTTAGGCCCATTTCGCAGGTGATTGCCATAGCGGCAGAAAACAGTAAGCCTTTGGCTCTGCTGGGCGCATTGCGAACCGGCGTTATCGATGTTATCGCGACCAGTGTCAGCAATGCTTTGACCGTATTGAACTTGGATGAACAAATGAACCCAGCGGGGGATTCAAACTAGCACCACCGCGTCAGGGCGCGGTGGTGTTTTACGTGTTTGTGAACTGGATTAAGCGGTCTTAAACCGTTTCATTTGCATGTCGAGGTATTGCGCCACTTCTGCCAGTTCAGTAGCGGAAATCGCAATGTGTTTGATGGTTTCGCTGTTATCTCGAGTGATGTTGGCGGTTTCAGTGATGTTTTCGCTTACAGAATTGGTGACCATGCACTGCTCTTCGACTGCCGCAGCAATTTGCAGATTGGAGTCTTCGAGTTCACCGATGGTGCCATGAATCGCATTGAGCTTACCGGATGTGACCTGCGCTTGGGTATTGACGTGTGTGACTTTATCGTGGCTCGAATCGATGGATTTTCGAGCCGATTCCGCCCCAGATTGCAATTCACGAATCATGGCCTCGATCTGGCCCGTCGCATCTTGAGTACGTTTGGCAAGTGTTCTTACTTCATCAGCTACGACAGCAAAACCACGTCCTTGTTCACCAGCACGAGCCGCTTCAATCGCCGCGTTCAGGGCGAGTAAGTTGGTTTGCTCTGCAACGCCGTGAATCACTTCCAATATCGAGCCGATGTTCATGGATTGATCATAAAGCGCGAGCACTTGTTCAGAGCCAATAGACATGGCTTCATCTGCACTTTCAATGGCCTGCAACGTTTTCTCTACGTCACCTAGGGTTTCACTGATGTCTTGACCCGCGCGCTGAGTGAAATTGGCTCCGTCTGTGGCGCTTTGCGATATTTCGGTCGTGCTGGTGGAAAGCTGCTGCACGGCGGAGGCAATTTGATCCATTTCGGCACGAAGACGATCCGCGGATTGGTCTGTGGTGTGCGTGATCGCCTGCAACTCTTCTGACATGTGTCCGACTTTGATACACGAGTCCGCGACCGTCGCAACAATATCGCGCAGTGATTCAATGGTGTTGCGCATATTGCGTAATAGCTGCGCAATTTCATCTTTACCTTTGACCTCGACCTCTATCGATAGATCGCCCTCCGCAAGGGAGGTTGAGACCTCTTGCACCTTCATCAACCCTTGTCGAATCGCTCGCGTGATCATGACTGCTGCTGTAAGTGACACCAGAATGGCAAGCAGAGTAAGAATCACAATCATTTCAATGGTTTGTGCTTTGTGTTCACTTAGCACCTCTGTAAGTGTGACTTGCTGGTCCATCGATTCAAGCTTGATCGCTTCGAGCTCATGAGAGATGTCTTCGCCCAACTCAAGCATGCTCTTTTCTGCTTGATGCTGAGTGTCTCTCAGGGTAATGACTCGCTCAAAACCTTGTTCATAGGCTTGGCGCTGCACAATGAACTCAGCGAGCAGCGCCTTATCTTGGCTAGAGGTAATGAGATCGGCGAAACGTTTTTCAAGCGCTGGGATTTCAGTTTTAAAATAGGCACGAATGGTCTCGATGGTTTCGGGCTTCTCTTTGTGAAGGTAATTGAGCACTTCGATATTAGCGAGTAAGAATTTCTCCATCACCATCGACGAGTAATACTCAATATCGGCATCGCCGTTGCTGTGCGCAGATTCAATCATGGATTCGAGGTCGTATAGGGCCTTTTTCTCCAACTCCACCATGTCAACGAACACTTTCTGCTCCACTTGCTCGGCGGAGCGCTTAACCACATCAAACGCTTGATGGAATTGTTTTGCCTCGTCGAGCACCGCATTGAGGTGCTTGGTACGCAGTGGATCATCGGTGAGCTTCAAATCGTCTGAGATGATGCTGTTCAATTTGTTGTAGCGTTGGTTGTAGATATCAAGTTGCTTGGGGGAGAGCGTGTTGGCGTATTGCAGGGCGCTTAAACGGACTTTGAGAAAATTGGCTTGTATCTCACCGGCCAGTGTCGTTTCTTTGGCAAGGTGACCGTACTGTTTGAAGTTTTGACTGGCGCCCGTCATACCCTGATAGCTGTACCAGCCTGATATGGCGAAAAATATTAAACAAGTGGCAAACGCAAGCCTTAGTTTGTTTGCGATCGTCAGGTTGATCATGCCGCTTCTCCGCATTAATCCGTTAAACCTCAATTAAGCGTATACGCAAATAGGAGAAGCGCCATGTTTGAACAAATAAAACTTTAGTTTAGAAGCGAATTACCACTAAATAGTGAGTGGGTTAGCACTCGATAGGCAGGTCAGGGCGACTTCCCCATTCCGTCCATGAACCGTCATAGACCTGCAGTTGGCGATGGCCTAGCTCATACGCCGCGAGGGCTAAAATGCACGCAGTGACGCCCGAGCCACAGCTGAATACTAACGGTTGGTTGTCCTTGTGCGACGCAAGGCGTGAGGCAAATGCCGAAGCGAGAGCATCACGGCCTTTCATTTGCCCGTTGTCGATGAGTAAAGAAAAAGGCAAGCATTGAGAGTGGGGAATATGACCACTACGTATCCCTTCTCTGGGTTCCGGTACTTGGGCATCAAATCGGGCTTGTGAGCGGGCGTCAAGTATAGTGGCGCATTTTGCGTTAGCAAACTCTAGGACAGCATCCGCATGAATAAATCCAGCTTGGCTACGTTGGCCCTCGAAGTTACCCAACCCTTTGGGTGCATTGTGGGTTGGTTGTGTCGCATAACTTTGCGCTATCCAAGCTGGTAGGCCGCCATTAAGCACAGAGACCTGCTCGTGGCCCATGCATTTTAGCATCCACCACGCACGCGGCGATGCGAAAGTGCCCGTATTGTCGTACACCACAATCACACTGTCTTTGTTTAAACCCAATGCTTGGGCTTGACGGTTAAAGGCGCTTTCACTAGGCATCATATGCGGTAAGCCATAACTTGGATCGTGAAAATCATCATAGTTAAAGCGCAGTGCCCCGGGGATCACCTGATCAAGCACTGGCGCAGGGGTATTGGGGATCTGGAATGAAATACTGGCATCCAATACCACCAGCTCAGGGCGATGAAGGTGCTCATGGAGCCAGTGGGCGTTAACGAGTGCTGACATTGACTTTCCTTATTCGTTTTCGGTGCTGATTTAGGTGCGCCTGTTAGATGTGATTTGAGCGACGTCCAGACAGGCGGTTACTGCTGTGAGCCGCAGACCTGACAATCAGGTTGTTTCATGAGTGCCATTTCACGCCAGTTGAGCGTCAGGGCGTCAAACATGAGGAGTTTACCTTCACAAGGTTGACCAAAGTGGGTGATGACTTTGATCGCCTCGAGTGCCTGCATCGCGCCGATAATACCAACCACTGGAGACATAACGCCGGCCTCCACGCAGCTCAGCGCATTGGCGCCAAATAGTGCGCTCAAGCATTGGTAACAGGGTTTACGCGCGTCTTGGTAGGTGAATACGCTCACTTGTCCTTCCATGCGGATCGCTGCGCCAGAAACAAGCGGGACTTGATGAGTAAAGCAAAGGCGGTTTAGCTGATTGCGTGTTTCTACGTTGTCACTGGCATCGATCACAAGAGAATGAACGCCAATCAGCTGGGAGAGACGAATGTCGTCCAAACGCGACTCGACGGTATGCACGACGACGTGCGGATTCAATTGGCGTAGAGACACCGCCGCAGATTGGACCTTTTTCTTGCCAATGTCTTGGTCATGATGGAGCACTTGGCGCTGAAGGTTCGATAGCTCAACCTCATCATCGTCAACCAAGGTCAAGGTACCGATGCCTGCGGCGGCGAGATATTGACTGGCCGCGCAGCCAAGGCCCCCAGCGCCCAGAATGAGGACAGAGGCCTCTTTGAGCGCTTCTTGACCGTCAAAATCAAAATCGCGCAAGATAATTTGGCGATTGTAACGGAGCATTTCTTGATCAGATAACATCACCAAGTTCCCCCCCCTTATTAGTACAAGGTTGAATTAAAGAGCTGAATGTGAACGGTTTCGCCTTCAGCAACATTGCCCCGTTCGCGCTCCAAAATCACGAAACAGTTGGCAAGGCTCATAGAACGAAAGGCGCCAGAGCTCTGATTACCCGTCGTTTCAACCACAAATTGCCCGTTTTCAATTCGGTAGATCCCACGTTGATAATCGGTACGCCCCGGCGATTTTTTGAAGGCGGTGTGGGTCACGGCTGGAATCATTGGCGGCGCCTGCCACTGCGTGTGTCCGGCTAATTTTGCCAACATGGGTTGCACCAGCACGTACATGGTCAAAACCGCAGAGACGGGGTTACCCGGCAGCCCACAAAACCACGCACTGGAGAGTTGACCAAACGCGAACGGTTTGCCCGGCTTGATCGCCAGCTTCCAAAAACCAATTTCGCCGAGCTGTTCGAGGATGTCTTTGGTGTAGTCCGCTTCACCGACACTGACGCCCCCCGAGGTCACCACCACGTCGGCCAGTCTTTGCGCCTGTTCAAATGTCGCGGCCAGCGTTTCAGGGCAATCGGGCACTATGCCTAAATCAATCGGCTCACAGCCAAAATTTTCAATCAGCGGTTTGATGCCGTAGCGATTGCTGTCGTAGATTTGTCCGTCAAGTAGAGGCTCGCCGAGCGGCTTCAATTCATCCCCTGTGGAGAAAAACGCCACGCGAGGCTTACGTACCACGTCAACATGACTTACCCCCAAGGTTGCGATCATGGGAATATCGCGGGCCGTCAGTCTCGCTCCTTTGGGTAACACCACATCGCCTTGGCGAATATCATCTCCAGTCGGGCGAATATTGTTGTTGGGTTTGACATCGGTTTGCAGAAAGCGGATACCCTCATCACTCACTTCGGTGTTTTCTTGCATGACCACGGCGTCGGCACCGTCAGGAATTTTCGCACCAGTCATGATGCGAATGCAGCTTCCTGCTGGCCATTCACCTTCAAACGGTTGGCCTGCGAAAGATTTACCCGCCAGTGGCAAGATCGCTTGCTTGGACAGATCCGCACGCCTGATGGCATAGCCATCCATCGCAGAGTTATCAAAAGGGGGCACATTAATAGGCGAGAGAATATCTTGTGCAAGGACAAAACCGATCGCGTCGGCGAGCGGTAAGCGTAGGGTGGTTTGAATCGGCTTAATCGGCGATAGCATTTTTTCCATCGCTTCTTCAATGGGCATTAGGCCCGGTGCGTCACAGCATCCCATAGAGTAAATTCCGTTGTTTGATTATTATTCACCCCAAATAACCACAGGCTTTTGGGGTTGACGTAATGGTTGACACTCTACCATACAAAAAGCAGCACAAATCAATCCCCGTCAGTAAAATGTGGATGTAATTATTCAAAAATCCGAGTATCCTTGTCAGCCATCCGAAAGGGGTAAATACCCCGATTTGACGGCAGTTAGAGTATTAAGAGGAAGTCGAATGTCAGGTCTTAGCGAGTCCGCGAAGTTAGTAAAAGAGGCGCTAGAACGTCGCGGGTTAGAAACCCCGATGGTGCCCAACGAATTTAGCCGAGACGAAAAGAAGCAGAAGATCGAGCATCACATGCGTGAGATCCTCGCCCTGCTTGAGTTAGACCTAAGTGACGACAGTTTGGAAGAGACGCCGCATCGCATCGCCAAAATGTACGTGGATGAGATTTTCTCTGGTTTGGATTACGCCAACTTCCCTAAGATCACCGTGATCGAAAATAAGATGAACGTTAGTGAGATGGTCCGTGTTAAAGACATCACCGTGACGAGTACTTGCGAGCACCACTTAGTGACGATCGATGGTCGTGCCGCGGTGGCGTACATCCCGCGTGGTAAAATCATTGGGTTGTCCAAAATTAACCGCATCGTGCGCTTTTTTGCTCAGCGTCCACAGGTCCAAGAGCGAATGACTCAGCAGATCTTGGTGGCCTTGCAAACCTTATTGGAGTCGGACGATGTCGCGGTAACGATCGATGCCACTCACTATTGTGTCAAATCTCGTGGCGTAATGGACGCGACCAGCGAAACCACCACCACGGCGTTGGGGGGGATTTTCAAATCGAACCCCGCGACCCGACATGAGTTTTTACACGGTATTCGATAGATAAGTAAAAACCGCTTCTTGTGAAGCGGTTTTTCGTTTTACCCATTTTAAGCGTTACGAGCGCAGACCAAGCGCTTGTTGCAGTCGCCACCGCGCGAACCCATATTGAAACAACAAGGACACCAGAGTGAACCTTTCATTTGACCAACTTAACCTCAAAACCGAACTCAAGCAGACCCTAGATTCGATGGGCTACACTGAGATGACGGCCATTCAGCAGCAGGCGTTGCCGCTTATTCTCGACGGGCAGGATGTCATTGGTCAGGGGAAGACGGGCTCTGGTAAAACCGCGACCTTTTCTCTTGGCGTGCTGAACAATCTGAATGTCGGTCGTTTTCGTGTTCAATCATTGGTGCTGTGTCCTACTCGAGAGCTGGCTGACCAAGTGGCGACCGAGATCCGCACGCTAGCGCGAGGCATTCACAACATTAAGGTACTGACGCTGTGTGGCGGCATGCCAATGGGCCCTCAAATTGGCTCATTAGAGCATGGCGCGCATATATTGGTCGGTACACCGGGGCGTTTGTTGGATCACCTCAGCAAAGGTCGTATCAATCTTGATGAGCTGAACACTCTCGTATTAGACGAAGCGGACCGAATGCTGGACATGGGTTTTGAAGAGGCCATTGATGCCATTTTGGCTGAGGCGCCAACAGATCGTCAAACCTTGCTGTTTAGTGCTACTTTCCCAACCAACATCGACAGCTTAGCGCACAAAGTGATGCGCGAGCCTAAGATCGTCAAAGTCGAGTCAACCCACCAAAGCAGCACCATTACTCAGCAGTTTTTCCAACTGGAGAGTACCGAGCAAAGAGACGATGCTCTGGAGGCATTGCTGCTGACGCATAAACCGGAGTCGTCTGTGGTGTTTTGTAACACCAAGCGAGAAGTGCAAAACGTGACGGATGAGTTGTCTCAGCGCGGTTTTAGCGTGGTCGAGTTACACGGCGATATGGAACAGCGTGAACGTGAACAAGCTTTGACTCGCTTTGCCAACAAGAGCATTTCTATTTTGGTTGCCACCGATGTGGCGGCGCGCGGATTAGATGTCGATAACCTTGATGCGGTGGTCAACTTTGAGCTGTCACGCGATCCTGAAGTGCATGTTCACCGAATTGGCCGTACCGGTCGTGCGGGCGCAAAAGGGATGGCATTGAGCTTTTTCAGTGAAAAAGAGCAGTACCGCGTAGCGCGAATTGAAGAGTACATGGACATAGAGATCACGCCACAATCGGTGCCGGAAAAGCCGATGGAAAGACCCTATTATCCAGCGATGCAAACCATCCAAATCCTCGGCGGTAAGAAGCAAAAAGTGCGCGCGGGCGATATCTTAGGAGCGTTGACCAAACAAGCGGGCATTGATGGCAGTAAGATTGGCAAAATCAACATCCTACCTATGGTGTCGTATGTCGCGGTGACGCATGATGCCGTCAAAACGGCATTAAAACAGCTGCAAACCGGTAAGATGAAAGGCCGCACCTTCAAAGCGCGTGTGATGAAATAATCGTTATTACACCCGATGGAAAGCCAAAAATAGCCAGCAATGACGCTGGCTATTTTTATGGCAATTCAATCAGCCTTCGAACAAATAGAGATAGTGCTCGTAGCCCTGTTTAGCCATCTCCTCAAGCGGAACAAATTTCATCGCCGCTGAGTTCATGCAGTAGCGTAACCCTGTTGGCGCCGGACCATCTTTAAAGACGTGGCCTAGGTGAGAGTCAGCGAATCGACTGCGTACTTCCGTTCTTGGGTAGATGAGCTTAAAGTCGGTTTTAGTGACAATGTAACGCTCATCGATCGGCTTGGTAAAGCTCGGCCAGCCTGTGCCCGATTTATATTTATCCGTTGATGAAAACAGCGGTTCGCCAGTGACGATGTCCACGTAGATGCCAGCTTGTTTGTTGTCCCAATATTCGTTGTCAAATGGGCGCTCAGTCCCTTCCTCTTGGGTTACGTAGTATTGCAGATCGGTTAGGCGAGCTTTGAGTTCGTCATCGCTCGGTTTCACATAGGTCTTCACCTCTGACGTCGAGCCTCTGGCTTGACCGGAACTTTGGTCGATCATCTCACGTAACGTCACTGGGTTTTCGTTGCGGTCTTCACCAAAAATCGAGTCCAGATATTGGTCGCGTCCAGATGCGTAACGATAGTAGTTGTAACGCACTTTACTCTTTTTGTAGTAGTCCTGATGGTACTCCTCTGCAGGCCAGAAGGTATCAAACGCAATGAGCTCCACTTTCAGTGGCTTTTTAAACACGCCTAACTTGTCCACATCGGCGAGGAATTGGCTGGCAATATCGCGCTGTTGTGAATTGTGATAGAAAATAGCGGGGCGATAGTGACGACCTCGGTCAACAAACGAGCCCTGGTCATCGGTAGGATCAATATTTCGCAGCAGCTGATCGAGCACTTGCTCATAGCTTACTTGAGAGGCATCGAAGGTCACCTGAATCACTTCGATATGCCCGGTTTTGCCTGAAGA
The DNA here is from genome assembly GCF_059834005.1 of Vibrio sp. R12-SW3-ISO1. NCBI lineage: Bacteria > Pseudomonadati > Pseudomonadota > Gammaproteobacteria > Vibrionales > Vibrionaceae > Vibrio > Vibrio sp. R12-SW3-ISO1. Next base: position 105,317 of record NZ_JCBDGK010000047.1, on the reverse strand, counting down.
GACTTGTTTATAGGTCGGATTGTCGAGCTCACCACCGGAATAGCCGGACACTACATCAATCACACCGTTCAACTTTTCCAGATCCGATTCCGTGCACCAGAAACATCCGCCGGCGAGCGTTGCGGTTTCTATCTGAGCGGTATTCTGAGCGGCGCTCGTTGAGGGGCTAACTTCCGCGCTTTGTGTATGACCAAGAAAAGACGTCGCCACTGCCGCAATGGCAATAAGGGCTAAGGTCACGTGACTGTTCAGTTTCATATCAACCTCGTTGAATTTGACTATCTCTACACAAGACAGAGCCAGTTACGAAAAACTTTCACATAAAATCGTCTCCCTATACTCCTATTCCACCCCCAACGATCAAACTCTCTCCCACAACCCACAACCCACAACCCACAACCCATAACGCAAAAAAGGCAGCCACGCTGCCTTTCCAAATTTCATACTCGCTTGTGATTAATGTCGCTTACCCCAGAGCCGGGAGCCAACCTGCAGTGATGAGCACTTGCGCGCCGACAATGATAAGCCCAGTCAGCCCACATATGTTCAGCGCTATGTTGCCACCGATGACTTGATAGCCTGCGCTCTGGTGAGTTTGTCTTGAGCGCTTCACCATCCATACAGGTAGGAATATCGCCAATACCGCCAAGGCAATCGCAGCGTAACCGAGTGCCATAATAAAACCTTCAGGATAGAAAAGCGCAAAGCCCATCGGCGGCAAGAAGGTCACGAGGCCAATAACCCAACGATTCGGGCGGCGCGTCGATGTCGTCAGCGAATCGCCGAGGAACTCGAACAAGCCCAAACTGACACCGAGGAAGGAAGTCAGCAGCGCAAGGTCAGCAAACAGGCCGATAGTTTGCGCCAAGTTAGATTGATGGACCTGTTCGCCTAAAGTGCGAATGAGTGCGCTCAGGCCTTGGTTGTCCATCAGCGTACTTTGACTGACGACGCCCAGAGTCACCAACTGCCAAAATAGGTAAATCACCAAGGGGATCGCCGAGCCAATCATAATCGCTCGGCGCAGTGAGGTCGTGTGGCCCTCCAAGTAATTCACAATGGCGGGAATACTGCCGTGAAAACCGAATGAGGTGAAAATCACGGGAATAGCGGCGATGATCAAACCTTGCTCAATCGGAAGGCTCAGTAGGTAAGATTGTGTCACATTGGGTGCTAGGAAGGTCAGCACCAACGCCATCGCGAGCAGCTTCACGCTAAAGAGTACGCGATTGACTTTATCCACGGTGCTTGTGCCAATGGTCACGACGACAGCAACAATGAGTGTAAATACGATGGTGGCGATGGCAGGTGAGACCTCAATTGCGGCAATTTGCGTTATACGCTCACCAAACTGCGCGCCACCCCCTGCGATGTAAGCAGCGCAGAGTGCATAGAAGAGAAACATCATGGCAAAACTGGCGAGCCACTTGCCTCGCTTACCGAGAAATTGCTCGGCCAATGTGTGCAGTGTCGCTTTGGCGTCGGCGTGTTGATGCAACTCGACCATCAATAGCGCGGTGTATGCCATCAGCGCCCACAACACGAGCATGATGAGTAGAGAGGTGGAAAATCCGATTCCAGCGGACGCAAGTGGCAGGGCAAGCATACCCGCACCTATGGTGGTACCAGCAATGATCAAAGTACTACCGAAAACCTTTGATTTAGACATGTATTAAATTCTTTACGTGTTGTTGGTGTTTGGTTAGAGAATAATGGCGTTAATAAGGGCAGGGTTAGTGCTTTATTTATCTTGATGGCGATTATGTTGGAGCTTTCCCTTGAAATCAAGAGAAATGTACAGATAAAACTCCACAGCTGTGCACCATTGTTTACAGTTGGCTGTGTAATGCCTATTCTGGCAGTCATGCAAACGTTTTGCACTGGATCTCGGTGCGCTATCCAGTGCCAAGGGGTTTTACTTTTCAAAAAAGTGTCATATAACAGACGTATAAAGGAGACCTGCTCGAGGCTCGAGCAGGGGAAATGAAGAATAAGGAGGTCCTATGAGTGACCAAGCAATCAACGAAGAGAATCTTGAACTCCTCGATGCGATGGAAATCGGGTTTGATTTATCGAACTACGATGAAGAAACACTAGAACTCGCCAAAGAACTCTTTGGTCAGTAAGTGTTACCCAACCCTCTTTTAGAGAATAGCCAGTGCGGATGCGCTGGCTTTGTGTTTTATGAACTACCTCGCTCACCTACATATCGCGACCGCGCGTGAGTCAAACCTAATGGGAAACTTGCTCGGGGATTTTGTTAAAGGCAATCCCGAGGGGCGTTTTCATCCTTCAGTGGTGGATGGCATTAAGTTGCACCGATTTGTCGATTCGTACACCGATCGCCACCCATTAACCGCGCAGGCAAAGTTGCTTTTCGCCCGTGAAAAAAGGCGTTATGCGCCCATCGCGTTAGATATGTTCTGGGACCATGCGTTAGCCTGCCGCTTTGATGAGTATCATCCCGTCTCGCTTGAGCAATTCAGTCAATCTGCGATGCGCACCGTTCTACGCCAAGCTCAGCAGACAGAGCAGCCACTACCTGAACGTTTTATGCGTGTTGCTAACGCAATGCACCAAGGTCAATGGTTGAGCTCGTATCAAGACCTCGACAACATCCGCTTTGCACTGAGCCGAATTGCTCAGCGCTCGCCTAGAATGACGCCATTGGCGCATTGCGGTGAGGATTTAAGCCGAGAATCTGCTCATTTAATGGCGATTTTCGACCAATTGTATTCAGACGTACTCAACGCTGCGCAGAGTTTCTGATAGAATCGCCGACCCGACTCTATTTGGAATTGCACAATGTCTCTATTTACTCAACTTGGTCTTGATTCTTCGCTTGTCGCAGCGGTGGAACGTTTGGGTTTCGATACGCCCACAGCCATACAAGAGCAGGCCATTCCAAAAGTACTGCAAGGAGTCGATTTGTTGGCCGGTGCGCAAACCGGTACGGGGAAAACCGCCGCGTTTGGTTTGCCGATTATCCAACTTTTGAGCCAAGCGGCGTTAAAGCGCGATCCACAAAGCAACGATGTGTTGGCGTTGATCGTGGTGCCCACGCGTGAGTTAGCGCAGCAAGTGTACGACAATCTCAGCGCGTACAATCAGACCAGTGAGTTGCACATTGTCACCGCGTATGGCGGCACAAGCATCAATGTACAAACGCGTCACCTCGCCAATGGCTGTGATATTTTGATCGCAACGCCTGGGCGCCTGCTTGATCACCTCTACTGCAAACACATCCAACTTAAGAAAACACGTTACTTGGTGTTGGATGAAGCGGATCGCATGTTGGATATGGGCTTTATGCAGGATATTCAGCGCATTCTCAAAGTGACAAACCCAGATCGCCAAACGCTGTTTTTCTCTGCCACCTTTGATAAACGCATTAAAACGCTGGCGCACAAAATGCTCAATGATCCGCAAGTCGTGCAAGTGTCTCCGGCCAACAGTACCGCTGAGAAAGTGGAGCAGATGGTCTATCCGGTCGACAAAAAACGCAAAGCGGAATTGTTGGCCTATTTGATTGGATCTAAAAACTGGCAGCAGGTGTTGGTCTTTACCAAAACCAAGCAGGGCAGTGATGCGTTGGCCAAAGAGTTAAAGTTAGATGGCATTAAGGCTGCTTCTATCAACGGTGATAAAAGCCAAGGGGCACGCCAACAAGCGCTCGACGATTTCAAATCAGGTAAAGTACGTGCGTTGATTGCCACGGATGTCGCCGCGCGAGGCTTAGACATTGCGCAATTAGAGCAGGTGGTGAACTTCGATTTACCTTACAAAGCGGAAGACTACATCCACCGGATTGGCCGTACGGGTCGCGCGGGTCAAGCCGGGCTAGCGGTCTCTTTGATGGCAAAAGACGAAGAGTATCTGCTTGAGGCGATTGAGCGTTTGCTTGATCAGCGCTTGCCACAAGAGTGGCTGGCGGGCTTCGAACCGAGTCTGATTGAAGAGATGGAACCTGATCGTGCGCCAAGGAAAAAAAGCCGTTCATCGGAAAAGCGTAAAATGAAAGCCAAGCTGAAAATTCATGCGGGACGCGGTAAGAAAAAAGGCTGATCACAGGCGTTAGGTCATCGTGTGGAGTGAATAAAGAATCCTTATCTAGACGATAAAAATAAGTCTCTTTTCTTTTGCTCATTTCCTATTGCACTGACCGACTCATGACCTTACTATCGCCCTGCTTCTTGATGATAGCCAATCCGAGTACATCACATTCTGTTTTGTGGCAAGGCGATAGAGCAACTATCCAAGAGTGACTTTGACTGCGCGTATTGCGCTTTATTGACGCTCCATTGTTCATCGATTTGCTTACCCCTCCAATAGGGCAGCGCGACGAGCAATGCCTAAATTGTTGGAGAAAGCTATCATGGCTAACACACACTCAGTACTTGGTTTTCAATCTTTTGCTTCCCCTGCGATGGCAGCGAGTGAAGCGCAATTCATCGAATCAGCGGTGAGCCAATATGGGGCACCTTTGATGCTCCTCGATTGCGACATCATTCGTGAACGCTACCAAGCGCTAAGCCGTGCACTGCCGAATGTCACCTTGCACTTCGCACTTAAGCCACTGCCACACCCTGCTGTTGTTCGCACTCTGCTTGAAGAAGGGGCGAGTTTTGACCTTGCCACTACCGGCGAAGTGGAATTGGTGGCCGAGCAGGGCGTGCCTGCTGAGCGCACGATTCATACTCACCCAATCAAACGTGATGCCGATATCCGTGATGCCTTAGCGTACGGTTGCAACGTGTTTGTGGTCGACAACTTGAACGAATTGGCGAAGTTTAAGCCTTATCAAGATGAAGTTGAGCTGCTAGTGCGCTTGAGTTTTCGCAACAATGAAGCGTTTGCCGATTTGTCGAAGAAATTTGGTTGCACGCCAGAGCAAGCGCTCGTGATCATCGAGACAGCGCAAATGTGGAATATTCGCATTAAAGGGCTCTCTTTCCACGTGGGATCACAAACGATGAACCCGCAGAAATACGTCGACGCGATTCACGCCTGCCGTGATGTTATGGACAAAGTGGTGGCGAAAGGGCTTCCTGCACTGAGTACCTTAGATATCGGCGGAGGTTTCCCAGTGTGCTATACACAAAAAGTGATGCCGATTGATGAGTTTTGCCAACCGATCAAGCAAGCGCTTGCTACCCTACCAGAAACAGTGCAGGTGATTGCTGAGCCAGGACGTTTTATTGTGGCAGAGGCAGTAACCAGTGTGGCATCGGTAATGGGCCAAGCGGAGCGTGAAGGTCAGATGTGGTACTACCTAGACGATGGTATCTATGGCTCGTTCAGTGGTCTCATGTTTGATGATGCGCCTTACCCAATGGCGGTACTGAAGCAAGGTGGCGAGATGATGCCAAGCGTACTGGCAGGTCCAACCTGTGACAGTATTGACGTGATTGCGGAAAACATCATGCTACCGATGCTCGAAAATGGTGACTTGGTCGTGGGCCGAATGATGGGTGCGTACACCAGTGCGACCGCGACCGACTTCAACTTTTTCAAACGTGCGACGACGGTGTTGATCAACGAGCATCGTGTACAAGACGAGCGTATGATTGGCTAATAGCAAGAGTGCGGCTAGAGCGGCACTCTAATCAAGACAAGCCATTATCGAAACATGAATACAACAAAGGGAGCGTCAGCTCCCTTTGATCATTTAAGGCTTTTACTTTAGATACTTTAGACTGAACAATGTGCTCTGATTAGGCGTATTGAGCGATCTGTCCTTCCCAGCGACGTTTTTGTGCGGCGAGATCCTGTTTCAACTGTTGATAGCGCAGTTTTAAGAGGGATTGCTCGTAGCGCTCAACCATGTTGCTTTTCTTCGCTTCGAGGACCTGCTTCTTCACCTCGTAGTAGTCGGTCATTTTGCTCATCAACTGCTCAAACTCTTTGTTGAGCGTATCGCTGATGAGGCTCGCATTTGGCATAGAGCGAATGTTAGATTTGGCTCGCTCTAGCGTCATTTTTGCGCGCGCTTTCTCTATCTTAATCTTGGGAGTCACGCGAAGTTTCTCCGCCAATCCTACCCATTCACAACTTTTGATTAGCCACTTAGTCGGATCGTACTGCCACCAATGAATACCATTGCGGTAGTCATTTTCAAAGATGTGGTGGTAGTTGTGGTACCCCTCGCCAAACGTGAAGAACGCGAGAATCCCGTTGTCACGTGCGGTGTTCTTATCCGTGTAAGGTTGAGCACCCCAGATGTGCGCCAATGAATTAATGAAGAAGGTGGAGTGGTGGCTCAGCACCAAACGCACGACGCCCACCATCAACACCATGCCCCAAACATCGCCATATAGAAGGCCAAGGGCCCCAGGAATACCAAGGTTGGTCAGCAATGCGAGTAAGAGATAGTGTTTGTGTTGCCACATCACGATCTTATCTTTCTGTAAGTCGCGGCAGTTGGCGTAATCGGCGTAGGTCTCTTGATTGTAGTTTCTTAGCATCCAGCCAATGTGAGAAAACCAAAACCCGCGTTTAGCCGAGTAGGGATCTTTGTCATTGTTGTCGACGTGTTTGTGGTGGACGCGATGGTCAGAACTCCAATGGAGGATACTGTTTTGCAGAGCAAAGGCACCACCGAGCGCAAACAGCAATCGGATTGACCAGTGACCTTGGTAGGTTTTGTGCGACCACAAGCGATGATAGCCTGCAGTAATGGAGAGATTACAAAACGAGTACGTCACCACCAGCCAGAACCAGTGTTGCCACTGATAACCAAACTCGATGCCATACCACGGAGCGGCAATCGCAGCGACTAAAAAGGTAGAAATAAACAGTAAAACATTGACCCAAATGAGAGGCGGCTTTTCTTTAATCGACATGATGCAAACCTTCAGCTAACACGTGTTCGCTAGAATAGTCAGCGTACACGTGTAAGTCAAACGAAAGTTGAAAGGACTGAGAGCTAAATCTGTAACAGAGTAATTCACTGTTTTGTTAGCAAAGTGAACCAAATAGGCTCGGATTTATTGCTTATCTTTGACAGGATGTTTGGCTTTTTGTTAAATGTTCAATAGTATGAATGTGTGATTCATCCTTACAGGAAGTAATAAGGAACTATAAATGGAAATAAAAGTAGCGGAATATAGCGACTTCGAGCGTATAGCAGGATTGCATGCAAAAAGTTGGCAACGCTTCTATTCTGGCATCCTATCTAAAGCGTATCTCGGAGAAGAGGTGCAATCCGAACGTAAAATCATCTGGCAAACGCGCTTAACCAATCCACCGTTCAATCAAGCGGTGTATGTGATTGAAGAAGGTGGGCTATTGTGCGGCTTTGTGTGTGGTTTTGGTAATCATGATTTTGAGCGCGGCACCATCATTGATGCCCTTCATGTGGATGACTACTTTCGCGGTCGCGGTATTGGCCTGACACTACTCAAAGCGATCGCCGATTGGGCACGCCAGTATTTCCCTGATAACGGGGTGTATCTTGAAGTACTCAAGGGGAACCAGCAGGCGATTGATTTCTATGAGCATATTGGTGGTCAGTTAGCACAAGAGAGGCTATGGAATGCCCCATGTGGTACTCAAGTTCCAGAGCTGGTTTATACCTGGCCATCGCCCGACGTTTTGTATCAACAAGTTGATAACCTACTGCAAAGGCGTTTAGTTACAAACTGATACACAATGCGGTATCGCTCTGATACTTCTCGGACAGAAGCGATGTGAATTGTGTTTATGTTCATGATGAACCTATTTCATTTCATTAGCGGTTTATCATGAAAAAGACGTTAATCATCACTGCGCTCACCAGTGCGCTTTTTATTACAGGTTGCAACGATTCTTCTACGGCTGCCCAAGGTGGATCATCGCCGTTAGTGGTCGTTGAACCTGTCACTGAAATTTCCTACCAAGAAAGCAAATCCTACATTGGCCGCGTGGAGGCGCTGGAAGACACCAACATCACGGCACAAGTGACAGGCTACCTTAAAGCGCGCCATTTTGACGAAGGGCAGATGGTGGCAAAAGGTCAACTGCTTTTCTCTATCGAACCTTCTTCATTTGAAGCGCAATTGGCGAGTGCTAAAGCAAGCTTGGCGCAGGCCAACGCCGCGCTGAAAAAGGCGCAACTCGATTTCGAACGTGGGAAAAACCTGTTACCCAAAGGCAGCATCTCGCAGTCAGAATTTGACAATTTGAATGCCAACTTGCTTGGCGCACAAGCGCAAGTTGAAGCAGGCAAAGCGCAAGTCAACTTGGCTGAGGTCAATCTCTCGTATACCCAAATTCGCGCACCTTTTTCGGGTCGTATCAGCGAGAGCCACTTCAGCACCGGCGATCTGGTCTCTCCGCAAAGTGGTGTGCTGACAACGCTCGTCAGTCTTGACCCTGTCCACACGGCGTTTAGCGTCAGTGAACGTGAACGTTTAGCCCTCGGGATGGATTCAATTAAAGGCGATGGCCGTGAAGGGGCCCACTCTGTCGAAGTTCAGGTGGTGCTTGAAAACGGTCAACCTTTCGACCACTTTGGCGAGCTGGACTATCTAGGGAATCGTATCGATCTCAATACGGGCACCATCGCGATGCGCGCGCGTGTGCCAAACCCTGATTATCGCTTGCTTCCCGGGCAACATGTGCGTGTTGAGTTGCGAGAGAAGCAAGCAAAGCCGGCGGTAGTGGTCGCAAGACGTGCAGTACAAACCGACTTAGAAGGGCACTTTGTTATGATCCTAGCAAAGGGGGATATTGCTGAGCGCCGCAACGTGACGCTTGGTCAGCAAACGCCGCAAGGGGTCATCATTCGAGATGGCGTGAGGGCTGGCGAGCAGGTGATTACCCAAGGTCTGCAACGTGTCCGTAATGGCGTGCCTGTCCATGTTTCACCGCAAGATGAAACGTCGACAAATGCGACGCAATCGTAAGGGGGCAGGATGCTGAGTCGTTTCTTTATCCAGCGCCCTAAGTTCGCGCTGGTCATCTCGATCATATTAACCTTAGCTGGGGCGATTGCATTGGCCATCTTGCCGGTGGCTGAGTACCCGAAAATTAGTCCTCCTTCGGTCAGCGTGAGCGCGTTTTACACCGGGGCGAGTGCCGAAGTCGTTGAGCAAGCCATTGCCGATCCGATAGAAACCTCGGTTAACGGCGTTGAGAACATGATCTACATGTCATCAAAAAGCGCTAACGATGGTTCGTACAGCCTCAATGTCACCTTCGATGTCGGAACCGATCCAGACATGGCGCAGGTGAACGTGCAAAACCGTGTCTCGCAGATTGAGTCCAAGTTGCCCCAAGAAGTCCGTATGGTTGGGGTGACGGTGAAAAAGCGCTCGCCCGATTTGCTGATGGTACTTAACTTCTACTCACCCGATGGTAAGTATGACGATCAGTTTTTGATCAACTACATTAACCTCAACGTCAAAGATCAGCTCGCGCGAGTGAAAGGCATCAGTGAAGTGAACGTTATTGGAGGAGGCGAATACGCAATGCGTGTTTGGCTCGATCCAGACAAGATGGCGAACCTGAAACTGACCACATCAGATGTCTACGCCGCGCTCAGTGAGCAAAATGTGCAAGTAGCTGCCGGTCGAGTGGGCGCTGCTCCGTATAGCGAAACTCAGGAAGTGCAGTTTAACTTGGTCACCAAAGGGCGCTTGGAGAGCGTTGAAGAGTTTGAGCACGTGGTGCTGCGCGCTAACCAGGATGGGTCGACTGTCTATCTGAAAGATGTGGCAAGAGTGGAACTGGGCAAAAAGTTTTACGACGGCAGTGGTCAGTTCCGTGGCCGCGATGCATCGATCGTCGCGTTATCACTGCAATCGGATGCCAATGCGCTGGAAAGTGGTCAAGCGGTGATGGATTTGCTTGAACGCATGAGCGCCAACTTCCCAGAAGGCATGGCGTATGAGACCAGTTATGACACCACAGTGTTTGTCGCTGAATCGATCAAAGGGGTGGTCAAAACCCTCATTGAGGCGATTTTGTTGGTGATTGCGGTGACCTACCTGTTCTTAGGCAGCGCGCGAGCGACCTTGATTCCGGTCTTTGCCATTCCGGTCTCCTTGATTGGTACTTTTGCCATCATGCAAGCGACGGGCTTTACGATTAACACCGTCACCTTGTTTGGTTTGATTCTGGCCATCGGTATTGTGGTTGATGACGCGATTTTGGTCATCGAAAACGTGGATACCACGATGGCGAAAGACCCGACCATTTCCCCGCGTAAAGCCACTTTGCTGGCGATGAAAGAGGTGACAGGGCCGATCATTACCTCGACACTGGTGTTGCTGGCGGTGTTCTTACCTGTTGCTATGTTGCCGGGTATTACCGGCATTATGTACCGTCAGTTCGCGTTAACCATCTGTATCTCTGTGGTGATTTCGTCGATCAACGCGCTGACCCTCTCGCCGGCACTCTGTTCTTTGGTGCTAAAACAAGGCGGAGGCAATACCGCCCGTTGGTTTAACGTGTTCAACCGCGGGTTAGATAAAGTGACGCATCGCTATGGTCAAATCGCGGGTTTCTTGGTGAAAAAGACCGTTTTATTGACTGGATTCTTTGTAGTGGCCGTGGTAGCGGTCGGCTTTTTCGCTAAAACGACCTCTACCGCGTTTGTTCCCCAAGAGGACAAAGGGATCATGTTGATCAATGTCCAGTTGCCTGACTCTGCATCTTTGTCGAGGACCGAGGCGGTCACGGGTTCGCTGATTGATTTGGTCAGCCAGGAGCCGGGCGTAGATGGCGTGACGGTAGCGAATGGCTACTCCTTTATGACCGGTGCCGCAGCGTCAAACGGTGCATCTCTGTTCGTTAAATTGCATGATTGGGATACGCGCAATGCGCTCACAGGTGATCACAGTGCCAACGCGATTGCCCAACGGATCAACGGCAACGCAGCGATGACACTGCCGCAGGCGGTTGTATTCGCAATGGGACCGCCCGCCGTGCCAGGCATGGGCGCCGCGTCTGGGTTTGAGTTCGTACTCGAAGACACGTTGGGACGTAGCCGAACCGATCTGGCGCTGGTCATGGGGCAGATGATTGCAGCGGCCAATCAGCAACCTGAGATCGCGTATACCTTCAGTACCTTTAGGGCGAACGTTCCGCACTATTACATCGATATTGATCGCGAGAAAGCGCAGCAATTGGGTGTGCCGTTGTCGTCCGTATTCCAGACGCTGCAAGGCAACCTGGGTTCACTCTATGTCAATGACTTCACCCTATTTGGAAAAAACTTCCGCGTCACGATGCAAGCCGATGGCGAGCACCGCCGCGGCATGGACGATTTGCAACGTTTCCATGTGCGTAGTCAGTCGGGAGAGATGGTGCCGCTGAGCACTTTGGTCAGCTACGAGCAGGTGTTTGAGCCCGATGTGGCATGGCGTTACAACATGTACCGCAGCGCCATTATTCAAGGTCAACCGGCACCGGGTTACTCCAGTGGCGATGCGATTGAAGCGATGGAGCGCGTCGCGGCGGAAGTGTTACCACAAGGCTACCAATACGAGTGGACAGGCATGGCCTACCAAGAAGTCTTAGCCGGTAACCAAGCGATCTTTGCGTTCGCGCTGGCGTTGATTTTTATTTACTTATTCATGGTGGCGCAGTATGAAAGCTGGAGTATTCCACTGGCGATCATCTTGGTTGTGCCAGTCGCAACGCTCGGATCTTTCTTGGCGTTAAACCTTGCCGGAATGCCACTCAATCTTTATGCGCAAATCGGACTGGTGCTGCTGATTGCCTTGGCGGCGAAAAACGCCATTTTGATTGTCGAGTTCGCTAAGGTCGAGCGCGAAGAGAAAGAATCACCAATCGATGAGGCGGCAGTTCAGGGCGGTAAGCTGCGTTTTCGCGCCGTTAATATGACGTCTTGGTCGTTTATCTTAGGGATCTTCCCATTGATCTTTGCCAATGGCGCGGGCCACATCAGTCAAAACTCGTTAGGTGTTTCTCTTATCGGCGGGCTGTTGTGTGTTCTACTCGCAGGTACTTTCTTAATCCCAGGTTTCTACGCTTTGGTGCAGAGGCAGAGGGAAAAAGTACATGGTGGTCCGACGAAATTAATTCCGCTGGATGATGAATAACTTGGATTTTACATACGGTTGAATGCATAAAAAAACGCTCTGCCATGTGGCAGAGCGTTTTGCTTTGAATGAACTTAACGAGTAAGGCTAATTACTTAGCTGTCGCCGCTTCAAGCTGCTTCAGTTTTCCTTGAAGCATCATAACGTTTTGGTTGAAGTTACCTGGGTTCAACACTTGGCTTGCTTGGAACGGGTACTGGTTGATTGTTGCCAAGAATGGTGCGATCTGCTGTTGTACCGGAACAAACAACCACATGTTATCTGCCATCCAACGTAGGTACAGACCAGATTCGTGTGGTGCTTTTTCAAATGGGTCAGCACGTAGGTGAACAATTGAAGGCCAGTTAGTTTGGAAACGTACGCCGTCAGCGATGTTACCTTCCATATGCGCAAACTGAACTTTAAAGTCATTCCAACGAACAGCATCTAAGTCACTGTTAGCTGAGAAGTAAAGTAGAGACTCACGAGGACCTTTCTCTTCTTTACCTTCAAAGTAAGGTAGGAAGTTGTAGCCATCTAGGTGTACACGCCAGTTTTTACCGTTGTATTTCGCACCCTTATCTGATTTTAGTTTATCTACGACTTTGTCATCGCCAGCCGCTGCAAGTAGCGTTGGGATCCAGTCTTTGTGAGACATGATGTCGTTGATCTTAGTACCAGGTTCGATCACACCAGGCCAACGAACCAATTGAGGTACACGGAAACCACCTTCCCAAGTGGTGCCTTTTTCACCGTGGAAGAAAGTTGCACCGCCGTCTGGCCATGTGCCTGTTTCCGCACCGTTGTCGGTTGAGTAGATAACGATCGTGTTGTCAGCAACACCCAGTTGATCGAGCTTATCTAGTAGCACACCAACGTGATCATCGTGCTCTAACATACCGTCAGCGTAGATAGAGATGCCTGATGCGCCTTGGTATTTCTCTTGTAGACGAGTCCAAACGTGCATACGTGTGGTGTTGTGCCAGATGAAGAAAGGTTTGTCCGCCTTCACTGCACGCTCCATGAAGTTCAATGATGCTTCTAGGAACTCTTCGTCTGCCGTTTCCATACGCTTACGCGTCATTGGGCCGGTATCTTCAATCTTACCGTCAGCCGTTGACTTAATAACGCCACGTGGAGCGTATTTTGCGCGGAACTCAGGATCTTTCGGGTAGTAGTAGGTCTCTGGCTCTTCTTCTGCGTTTAGGTGGTAAAGGTTACCGAAGAATTCGTCAAAACCGTGCGCAGTAGGAAGGTGTTTGTCTTGGTCACCCATGTGGTTCTTACCGAACTGAGCAGTCATGTAGCCCTGTTCTTTAAGAAGATCTGCAATGGTTGGAGCCCAATCAGGAATACCGTGATCTGAACCTGGCATACCGATAGTCAGAAGACCAGTACGGAATGGTTCTTGACCTGTCAAGAAGGCAGCACGACCTGCAGTACAAGATTGCTGACCGTAGTGGTCAGTAAACAGTGCACCTTCGTTAGCGATACGGTCGATGTTTGGGGTTTCGTAACCCATCATGCCGTTGTTGTATGCACCGATGTTGAAGATACCAACATCGTCACCCCAGATCGCTAGGATGTTCGGTTTATCCGCAGCGACAGCCATGGTAGACGTAGCGATTGCTGCGACACCCATAGCCAGTTTGCTTAGATGGTTAGCCATAAGGACTCCAATAGTTATGTGAGTTGTGTAGAACAAAGACTTTGCTCTTATCGCCATACAATAGTAGCCAAATTTGTGAAAGTCTCTTTATAGTTAATATAACCTAAGGTTATGCGCATTTTTTAAGTTGTTGATTTGACGTCATTAAATGATTGATTGGCCTTTCGTTCTGTAAAGTTAATCGTGAGATGTGAGAGCAGGTTCAATTATTTAGGTGATGAAGTGAAGTGGAACAACCTTAACGCGTATGATTTAAATAGATTTATTTGAGGTTGGAGAAACTATGTCCATAGGGATATCAGTAAGCAACAAACTGAGATGTTTTTTACAATGTTTGACCCATTTGGGGCTCATGATGACTGGCGTTCTCTCATTTCCCTCCAACGCAGAGTTCAAATACGTTGGTTCTGAGGCTTGTATTGATTGTCACCAAGAGCCTTACACTGCATGGCAGGGGTCTCACCATGATATGGCGATGCGCCATGCTAAATCCGATTCAGTGCTCGGTGATTTCCAAGATGCGAGCATGACTCACAATGGGAAAAAGTCTCGGTTCTACAAACAAGACGAAGAATATTGGGTCACCTTGGAAGGACCAAACGGTGAAATGCAAGATCATCAGATTCTTTATACCTTCGGTTTTGACCCCCTGCAGCAGTACATGGTTGCCTTTGATGATGGCCGAGTACAACTGATTCCCTATGCATGGGATTCAAGACCTAAATCAGATGGTGGACAGCGCTGGTTTCATCTTTACCCAGATACGACGCCCACCGATGAATTCTATTGGACCAATAGTGGCCAAAACTGGAACTTTATGTGCGCTGATTGTCACTCTACTAACCTCAAGAAAAATTATGACGCCGAGAGCAATCAATACAACACGACTTGGTCTGAGATCAATGTCGGCTGTGAAGCGTGCCACGGCCCGGGAAGTGAACACGTTGAGCAAGCAAAGCAGTATGCACATCAGCCGATCAGTGAATGGTCAAAGCAGAGTGCCCACCTTGGCTTTGACCGTGATTTAGGCCAATCGGTCGCTAATTGGGTCTATCAAGAAGGGCATTCGACCTTGCGGCCAGAGGCAATCGTACCGACAGCGCAAGTGCAAACTTGTGCCCAGTGCCACAGTCGCCGAACCCAGTTGAATGAGACGGGCGATCATGTGAATGGCTCATTTTTTGACAAATACCGCTTAAGCTTGATCACGCCAGAGCTTTATCACCATGATGGCCAAATTTACGATGAAGATTATGTTTACGGTTCGTTCTTGCAATCGGAGATGGCGAGAAAAGGTGTAACGTGCAGCAATTGCCATGATCCACACAGTGCTAAGTTGAAAGTGGCCGAAGAGGCCGTGTGTGCACAATGTCACTTAGCATCGGATTATACGCCAGAAAAGCACACCTTCCATGCTCCAGACAGTGAGGCATCGAAATGCACCACGTGCCATATGCCCGAGACTACCTACATGCAGGTCGATCCACGGCGCGATCATAGTTGGCATGTGCCACGTGCGGATATCGCCAAACATATTGGTACACCCAATGTGTGTACTGCTTGTCACACAGATCAAAGTGCGCAGTGGGCGGACGAGCAAGTCGGCGCGTGGTTCCCAGACTCTCCTTATCGAAATCAGCAACATTTTGCCGTGGCTTTTTACGCCGATGAGATTGGGCATCAAGGCAGCGCCGATGCACTTGTTTACAGCGCGCAAGATGCCTCGTTGGCGCCAATTATTCGCGCCTCTGCACTAGAGCGTATGGCGGGAAATCATAGTCAAAATACGTTGATTTCGCTCGCCCGAGCAGTCAAACACGACAATGAGATGATTCGCCTTGGCGCCATTGAAGGGGCGTCGGGGTACGAGTTTGTTGATCAGTGGAAAATACTCTCACCGCTGCTTAGTGATCCAGTCCTTGCCGTGCGAACCGAAACCGCCGCCGCGTTAGTCAGTGGCTATTTGTCGATGAGTGCGGAACAAAAAGCGCAATTGAAACCGGCGCTTGAGGAGTATATCGAGATTCAACGCTTTAACGCCGATCGCGGCTTTGGTCGCGTTAATCTTGGCAATGTGCACCGTCAGATGGGCGACAGTGTTCAGGCCGAACGTTTGTATCAGCAAGCCATCCAAATTGAGCCCTATTTTGAGAACAGTTACATCAACTTAGCCGATCTTTACCGCACCCAAGGCGACGAGAGTAAAGCACGTGAGGTGCTGCTGAGTGGTCTTACTGCGCAGCCCAACTCCTCGATCATCCCTTACAGCCTAGGGTTATCCTTGCTTCGCAGCGGCGATCGAGCAAAGGCCAATGATTACCTGGCCATCGCAGCCAAAGGCGCGCAAACCAATGCCCAATACTGGTACGTGTATGGTCTTGCTCTGGAGGGCAGCGATGTGATGGCGGCCAGTCAGGCGCTCAATCAAGCGTATCAAGTGGGCGGAAACCCTCAACATCTTTATGCCCAGTGTGAAGTCTTAGCGCGCAACCGACACAGCGCTGAGGTAGACGAAGTCCTCAAGGCGTGTCTGGGTACATTGGCGCAAGTGGTCCCCCCAGAGGTGGTGGGTCAACTGCGCGCGCGGCTTGGATTAGCCCCTAAGTAAAGGGCGAAGTATGACTGGTATAACCAATAGTTATAGGGTAAATCGCTAGGATAGGGCAGATGCCATACGGTCTCATTGGAGACGAGCGAGTAGTAGCAACATTGCGGTTAAATAGAGTGGAGCACAATATGAATCAAGCACAGCAGGCCATTGCCGCCCTGATTGAACAAACAGAGAAGAGTGTCATCGGGCAAAGCCACGTCGTGCGAGCATTGGTGATTGGTTTACTGACCAATGGTCACATCTTGTTAGAAGGCTTACCGGGTACGGCGAAAACACGCTCGGTCAAATCGCTGGCGAACCTTCTTAATACACGCTTTGGCCGCATCCAATTTACGCCAGACTTGTTGCCTTCCGATGTGACGGGCACTGAGGTGTATCAAGAAATCGATGGCCATCACCAACTCCACTTCCAACCGGGTCCGATTTTCAATTCGATTGTTTTGGCTGATGAAGTGAACCGCGCGCCAGCAAAAGTGCAGGCCGCGCTACTTGAGGCAATGGCCGAGGGCACGATCACGGTCGGCGATAAAACCCACACCTTACCTGAGCTGTTTATGGTGCTCGCGACACAAAACCCCGTCGAGCAAGAGGGGACCTACCCCTTGCCAGAAGCGCAAATGGACCGCTTTATCATGAAAGTGACGGTTGACTATCCAGAAGATCAAGCGGAGCGAGACATTATCCGCCTTGTACGCAGCGAGGAGTTAGGCTCAGCAAATCGCACCAAACCAGAGTTACGCACGATTGAAGTCGAACATGTATTGGACGCGCGCAAACAACTGCCCACTATTACTGTCAGCGAGATGGTCGAAAACTATATAGTAGCACTGGTGATGGCAACGCGTAAGCCCGAGCGCTACGGTGAATCAAACCTCGCTCAGTGGATCGAGGTGGGCGCGAGCCCACGTGCGTCAATTGCGCTTGATAAGTGCGCGCGCGCAAGCGCTTGGCTCGCAGGACGTGACCACGTCACGCCAGACGATGTGCGCGGCGTTGCACCTGCGGTGCTCGGTCACCGCTTTACCTTGACTTATGATGCGTTGGCCGATGGTGTTGATCATCAACGCGTGGTCAATGAACTGCTTGATTGTGTAGCGATTGGATAAGTAAGGGGCAGTGATGGCTAAGCCGACATTAGCACCGAAATCACAAGGGCTCGATTCAAGGCTCTACAGTGACTACGCCACGTTAGTACGCCTGCAAGCTCAAGCACAATCCTTCACGCTGCTGCCGCATTTAAAATCGGCCAGCGTATTGGCGGGGCGCAATACGTCACTGTTTCGAGGGCGTGGGCTCAACTTTGAAGAGCTGCGCCACTATCAGTTAGGTGATGACATTCGCAACTTAGATTGGAAAGTGACCCTGCGCACCGGCAAGCCTCATGTGCGAAGCTATACCGAAGAGAAAGATCGCAACGTGATGATCTGTGTTGACCAACGCAGTGCGATGTATTTCTCTTCTGTGCAGGTGATGAAATCTGTGGTGGCCGCGGAAGTGGCTGCCTTGTGCGCTTGGCGCGTCCTTAAAGATGGCGATCGGGTCGGTTTTTCGCTCGCCTCGAGCCAGTCTATTGTGCACAGCAAATCTCAGCGCAGCCAAAATCAACTGCTTGGTCAGCTCAAACAGTTGGTTAAGGCCAACCAAGCGCTGAATGTCGACAGTGCCGACACTGCGTCCGTGAGCTTTTCCGATTGGATGGAGCAACTGCAACGTATGCGCTTAAAACAGACCACTATTATCATGATCAGTGATTGGCACGATTGCCAAGATCATGATGTTGATCGTCTTAAGCAGCTCCAACAACACAATGATGTGCTGGCGGTGATGGTCAGTGATCCCCTAGAGCAATCACTCCCGTCCCGATTGGCGACAATGAATTGGGTGGTCGGCGATGGCGAATACCAGTTGAATCTCGATAGTCGCAGTAAGCTTTCTCAAGCCAATGTAGAGTTAGAGCAAAGGATGAAGAATCAACGTCAATCGCTCAGTCGTTTGATGGTGTCGAAAACCTTGCCGTACATTGAATTGACCACCGACGGTGAACACATTGCGCAGTTTCAGCGCCGTGTAGGAGGGCGAGGATGAGTATGACACATACGCCACCAAGCACCTACATTTTGCGTGATTTGCACGACGTCGCCGTGCCCGCGAGCATCAGCTGGTGGCCACAAACCTTAGGTTGGAAACTCGTCGCGCTATTTATCCTGCTCGCTGCGCTGTATGGCGGCTACCGCTATGCGCGCTTTTGGTGGCGCAATCGCTACCGCCAAGAAGCGCTGAACGCCATTGAAAGGCTTGAACTGAACGATCCCCAGTTTGCTACGCAGCTCTTTCACATCATCAAAGTGGTGCTGGTCTATCTAGATAGCCGCAACAGTCCGTTATTTGGCGCCCCCTTTACGGATAAGCTCAATGCCATTTGCTTGGATTCGCCGTTTGACGCCTCGCTTGCTGAGCGTTGGATGAATCATTTAGTTAATCCCGCTGCGCCACTTAGCGATCACGACAAACAAGCGCTGATTGCGCAATCGAAACAGTGGCTGAGTCGTCATCAGGAGCGCGCACGATGAATAGTTGGCAAAGTCTTTTATCCATGAGTGGCTTTGAGTTCTCTTATCCCGCTTGGTTTGTGGTGTTGCCGCTGCCACTGTTGATCTATTGGTGGGCACCGGCTTATCGCACCAAGCAGATGGCGACCAAAGTGCCGTTTTTTACCCTTTTGGTTGAATCGATGGGCGAGGCGCCAAGTCAAGGGGCAAGCCAGCTTAAACCGACTTGGTGGCAGCGTGCGACGTTGCTGCTCTCATGGGTGTTGGTGGTGATGGCACTCGCTAAACCGACAGTATTGGGCGAACCACAAGTGAGAGAAAGTATCGGCCGTGATGTGATGGTGGTGGTCGATTTATCCGGGTCGATGGCTGAAACCGACTTTACCAGTGCCTCAGGTCAAAAAGTCTCCCGTCTTGATGCCGCAAAAGAAGTTCTGGAAGAGTTCGCGCAATCGCGCCAAGGGGATCGACTAGGCTTGATTCTGTTTGGTGACGCAGCGTTTGTGCAAACACCGTTTACCGTTGACCATGACGTGTGGCTTGAACTCTTGTCGCAGACCGATGTGGCGATGGCTGGGCAGAGCACCCACCTTGGCGATGCGATCGGTTTGGCAATCAAAGTGTTTGAACAAAGTTACAATAACACGCAAACAGCCGACGAGGCTCGCGCACGCGAAAAAGTGGCGATCGTCCTCACCGACGGGAACGACACTGGCAGCTTTGTTGAACCCATAGACGCGGCAAAAGTCGCCAAAGCGAAAGGGGTTCGTATCCACGTTATTGCGATGGGCGATCCGCAAACGGTGGGTGAAACTGCGCTGGATATGGAGGTGATCGAACGGATCGCCAGTGAATCCGGTGGACGTGCGTTTGAAGCGCTTGACAGGGCGGCGCTTAGTGATGCCTATCAGATCATTTCAGACATCGAACCCGAACTGTTTGAAAGCCTGACCTATCGGCCGAAACAGAGCATTCATCATCAGCTCATCGCCGTGGTTGTGGTGATCTATTTACTCGCGTTTGCGCTGGCGACAAGCAAGCGCATTCATCGGGCGCGCCGCTCACAGTCAGGAGGTCAAGGTGTTCGATAGCCAGCTGTGGGTACAGTTTTTTACCCAGTTTCATTTTATTCGTCCTTTTTGGTTGTTAGCACTCGTTCCGATGTTGCTGCTGCTTTGGCTGCGTTGGCGAGAAGAGAGTCAACCGAGTTGGCAGGAGATCTTACCGGCGCACCTTAGAAAGGCGCTAACCATTGGTGATGCTGGGTGGCGCAAGCAGCTACCGCTCAAACTGTTGGTGATGATCGTCACTTTGGCGATAGTGGTGTGCGCAGGCCCTTCATGGCAGCGCGAGGCGTCGCCGTTTGGCGAAGATCGAGCAGCGATGCTGGTGGTACTCGATAGCAGTGGTACCATGTTGGAAACCGATGTTGCGCCAAGTCGACTGGAACGTGCGAAACATAAAATTCGTGACTTGTTAGCCCTACGAAGTGGTGGCAGCACCGGACTGCTCGTGTTTGCGGGTAGTGGTCACACTGCTATGCCCTTGACACAAGATGTCGCGGTATTTGCGCCATTTTTAGCCGCGATCGAACCAAGCATCATGCCCGAATCGGGCAAGAACGCCGATACCGTGTTGGCGCTTATCGACGATCAGCTCAATCAGCAACCGGGCTCAACAGTGCTACTGGTCAGTGATGGCGTCACGCCGAGTGCCATTGATGCCTATCAACGCTTTTTTGCTGAGCGTCCTTATCAGCTTGTCATTCTGGCGGCGGGCAATGAGCAAGTGGCGAGCACCAGTCAGGCAAAATCCTCCCTCGACCTTCAGTCACTCAATCAGTTGGCGGATGCTGTCGGCGGAAGAGTGGTTGAAATGAGCATTGATGATAGCGATGTCGAGCGGATCAACCGTTACGTTGAGCGTAATATGCAAATGAACGGCGATTCGGCGATGCCTTGGCAAGATATGGGGTATTGGCTATTGATTCCCGTGATGTTGTTGATGTTGTTGTGGTTTAGAAAAGGCTGGCTGGTCCAGTGGTGTTTGGCCCTAACATTGCTTGGCTCGGTAGGCTTGCCATCGCCAGTGCTAGCACAAACTGTTTCGACACATGCCAAATCACCCGTAAACGTTGAAGTACCGACGATGCTTGATGAGGCGGCGCAGTGTTGGTGGGATCTCTGGTTAACCCCAGATCAGCAAGGTCAGCGCTGGTTTAACCGCGGCGACTATTTACGTGCAGCCAAACATTATCAAAGCCCGTTGCATAAAGGCGTCGCCTATTACTACGCCGCTGAGTACAAGCTCGCCCACACGGCGTTTCTTTCGATGCAAAATGATCAGCGTGATGAATCGCACTATCTCGGTTTGTATAACGCCGCCAGTGCCTTGGCGCGTCAACGGGAATATTTAGCCGCGCGCAACTTGCTCAATAGTTTGCTTGATGACAAGAATCTGCCCGAAGCGCTAAGAAAAGACGTGCTCAATAACCGCAATGTGTTGGCTGGGATCGTTGAAGAGATCAACCGCTTAAGTGAGAGCCAGACCAGTGTGTCGGATGGGTTGGAAGACTCGTATGAGTTGTCTGATAATCCTCAAACCGCCGATGGCGCCGAAGAGAATACCGTTGAAGAGCTGCTCAACAAAGAGAGCTTAAACGCCCGCGAGATTTTAGGCAGTGATGAGCTTGCGGATAAGTGGCTAAAACGGGTGGAAGCGGACCCCAAACGTTTCTTACGCACGAAATTTTATCTTCAGCAGCAATCGGCGCAGGGAGAGTCTCAATGAAATCCATCATGGTTTGGCTAACGTGTGCCTGTTTCGCCGCTTTAATGTCGACGAACGTGCATGCCCAGACGTTTGGCGGTAAACAGCGCAGCGCACAAGTCGAAATCCGCGCTTGGCTAGGTGACGAACAAGCGCCAAGCGCAACGCCACAGTTTACAGTCAACGAACAGATTGTCATGACGATTGATGTCAGTACGCCGCGTTGGTTTACGGCAGGGACGCGCATTCAAAACGTGGAGTTGGCAAATGTGATTGCGATGCAGCGTAACCCGAGAGCCACCAACTACACGGAGCGTCGTAATGGCGAAACCTGGTCACATCAACGTTGGGAGATCACGCTCTATCCTCAAGCGTCGGGTGATTATGTCGTACCACCGTTGGCTTTGGCTATCACTGTCTCGGCGGAAGATGGCAAGCCGTTGTCGGGGACGCTGCAAACACCACCGTTACCTTTTCAGGTTATATTGCCTTCTGGTCTGATAAACACGCAAAAGAGCTGGTTTAGCGCCAGTGAGGTTGAGGTTTCCCAACAGTGGCAACGCTCCAATGAGACGCTTCATGTCGGGGATAGCATCACGAGAACGGTAAGTATCACGGCCAATGATAGCCTCTCCGTTTTGCTGCCTGAACTTCTCGATGGGTCGCGATCGGATTTTTACCAAGCCTACTCACAACCCAGTGCCCTAGACGATACGCAGCAGCGAGGCAACTATCGTTCAGAGCGAAAAGAAGAGGTGGTGTATGTCTTGCAGAGAGGTGGAACCTTTACTTTGCCCGATATTGATTTCCAGTGGTGGAACAGTGAGACGAAGCAACTTGAGCATATAACGATTGAGGGGCAGAGCTTTGTGATTAAACATACGCTGAGCTCTTGGCTTAAAGTTTACGCGCCTTGGTTGATTGCGCTGCTTGTTGTCTTGTTGAGCGTTACTGTGTTTGCTCAGCTAACGCTGCGTTACTATCGCACGCACCCAACGCCCACTTGGCTCGTGTTTAGGCGCACGCTGAAAGCAAAAGAGTGGGGCGCTGCTAGAGCATTGATTTATCGCGAACACCGCGCACGAACGGGCCGACGCACACTGCTTTCTAGTCAGCCGCTTTCTGACGCGAAACAGGACGACGAGTGGCAGATGCAAAGCCGCGCTTTGCAAGCGGGGAGCGAATCGCTCAATGTCTATCAATCGCTATGGCGCCTTATCCGTCAAGGCTCAGGACGTTTTAGCGCGAGACTCAATCACGTCGCCTTACCTAAAGCACTTCCTGTTCTTGCTAAGATCAAGCGTGATTCTTGATGGAAACACGCTTTTTGTGGGTGATTTTCGCCATATAGACAGCATTTTGTGTGTTTTCATTTCGATACCGAGCGGCATTTTCGTTACAATAACGCCTTTCCTGCCCAGCCTGTATCGATATGAAAACCACAGAACTTAATCTTATCCCCATTTTTGTTGCGATCTTCGAAGAACAGAATTTATCTCGTGCGGCCACACGCTTGGATATCAGCCAACCTGCGGTGAGCAAAGCGTTGGCGCGCTTGCGAGATATTTACGACGAGCCCCTGTTCCATCGTAGTACCAGTGGGGTAGAGCCTACCAGTTTTGCCATTGATATCTATCCTGCGATGTCGGCCGCGCTAAAAAACTACACCTCGACGCTCTCAGCGTCGCGCGAATTTGACCCGAAAGTCACCAATCGCACCTTTTCGATTGCCTCTGTTTCTGTCCCGAGTTACCAGTTGTTGCCCTTGCTGCTTAAGCAGATCAGACAGCATGCGCCAAACATCGCACTCGAGATTCACCCTCTCTTTACCGAAGACTACGAAAGTGATTTGCGTCTGCAACGCTATGATTTGATTATTGATATTGAGCCTAGAGACCGCACGAAACTCAAGTATGAGCGACTTTACAGTGAAGAGATGATCGTGGTTTGTGCGAAGGATCACCCGCGCATTGGCGATACCATTTCGCTCGAAGGATTTTTGGAGGAGGAGCACGTTGTGGTCTCGCGCTGGCAAAGCCGCACCAGTTTGCTCGGCGAGCACATTACCGAGTTAGCAAAGCGCAAGGTGGCGTACCGCGCGTCAGGCGCTTTTGAAATGCTGCCTGTCATCAGTGGCGGCGAGTACATTGGTATCTGGCCGTGTCGCGCGTTAAAAAGCTTTACTGAGCAGTATCAGTTGAAGGCGATCCCATTACCTTTTAGTAACGCTGAGCAGAAACTCAGTATGATCTGGCACCCGAGCCGCACTCAAGAAAGCGGACACGAATGGTTAAGAACGCAGTTGAAACAGGCGGTGAAGGCGTTAGGGTATTAGTGCTTTATGCCAAATTTAAAAGGGCTTCAATGCAAGCCCTTTTCCTTAGAGTTCTTGAACGGTTACTTCTTCACTTCCGTTAGCACATGCCCAGTGGCGCCGCTCGGTAGGGTGATGCCTAAGTAGTTAGATAGCGTTGGTGCGATGTCGTAAGGTGTTACGTCTCGGTTGACGACTTGAGCAGGTACCTGATGGCCAGCAAAGATCACCGGAACGTGAGTGTCGTAACGCCAAGGTGAACCGTGGGTTGATGCGATGGTGAGGCCATCCATGTCGTTGATGTAAGTACGCGGTGCGAACACCAGGTACACATCACCAGAGCGATCTGGGTGGTAGTTGTTTTTCACCATATCAAAGACACGCGTATTGGGTAGGCGGTTCGCTGCTACGTCACTTGATGTGACCGCATAAGCAACGCCTTCCACTTTGCGAACTTCTTCAGCAATAGCGGTTTGTACGTCCGCCAGTGCGATTTTCTTCTTCGCAATCACGTCGTGATCAAGATAGACGTATGGTTGCGCGTAAAGGCGTACGGCTTCTTTACCTAAACCGAACTCGTTCTTTAATCTTGCTAACACGTTGTCATTGATGATGTTGTTAACATCAAAGTAGCTTGCTTGACGAAAACCGAGTTGGCTAGCGTTTGGTGACACTTCAGGCACACCGTGGTCAGCTGAAAGGACAATCAGTGTGTTCTCCAGACCAATGTGGTCATCGACGGTTTTAAATAGTTTTGCCAGAGTGCGATCTAAACGAATCAAGTTGTCTTCGGTTTCTAGGCTGTCAGGTCCGTACAGGTGGACTACGTAGTCGTTCGAAGAAAAACTCACTGCGAGATAATCGGTAAAGCCACTTTGACCAAGGCGCTCTTGACGCAGCAGCGTCTGGGCAAAATCGCCCGTAATTTCATCACCTGCTGGACTCACTGTTAGCATGGTAGAAAAATATTTAAAGCTTGACGGCCCGTATGGGTGAGGGAAGGTGCGAGCGAATCCTGCCAAATCGAGTTTGTTCTCTTGGCTGATTTCATCCAGTGTGTATTGATCGCGCTCTAGGCTGAGCTCCCAGCGTTGACCACTATACTGGTTCGGGATCTGTTTTTCGTTCCAGCGTGACACCCAGTTTGGGTATTGATCGTAGTAGTAGTCGCTGGTGACAAACTCAGACTGCGATTTAGAGAACCAAAATGCTTTCCCGGTGTGACCTGCTAAAGAAATCGCACCACGGTCTTTAATCGAGACAGAAAAAACTTTTGCTTGCCCGTTTGATGCTACAGTCAGTTCATCACTGAAAGAGCTCGCGAGGATAGGCGCGGGAGATCGACCGTCCTGCAGCGCAGTTTTCTGTGTGGGATCTATTTCAGTGGATTTATCGACGCCAGCACCAGCAGAGAGCATGGAGTAGTTCGCGTCTTCGACGTTGTACACCAGTCGCTCTAATTGTCGATCATACCAAACGTTACCTACCATACCATGAACAGAAGGCGGTGCACCGGTCGCGAGTGACACGTGCCCCACAATCGTCTCCGTGTTGCCATGTTGGTAATGGGCGTTGGTATAATGTGTACCTTGATCCATTAGGTAGCGGAAGCCACCCTCACCAAAGTTCTGTTTGTAGCGCTCTAAGAGGTCACCACGTAAACCATCAACGGTGACTTGTAACACCAACTTTGGCTTAGCCTCTTCGGCCAATACCGTAAACGGTGCAGAAATCAAAAGTGCACTGGCGGCACCAAGCCATACTGTTTTCATACCATTCCTTTTATCGTAGGGTTAATCTTTCGCCAATCTCAAACCCATGTCCGACATAATGATGGTTTGACTAGCGAAGTCGCGGCGGAAGTTTTCTGACTCGTTTGCGCTGTAGGCGAAACTGCCACCACGGACGGATTTATGTGCAAGACCGAGGTCACTGTGTTGAGCGTTGTTAGGGTTATCGGTTGGACCAAATCGATAAAAGGTATCGTCGAAGGCATCAATAACAAATTCACCGACATTACCTGTCATATCGTATAAGCCAAGCTCGTTCGGTTGCTTTAGACCTACTGGATGGGCACGGTTGTTAGAGTTTGCATCGTACCAAGCCACATCATCAATATTATTAGAACCGGAGTAGGTATAACCTTGACTGTGGATACCGCCTTGAGCGGCAAACTCCCATTCAGCCTCGGTCGGTAAGCGATAGTTCTCTCCCGTCATTTCGTTGAGCTGCTCCACAAAGTACGTGGCTTGCTGCCAACTTAAGTTGTTTACTGGTACCTGAGGGTCTTTGAAAAAACTTAATGATGAGCCCATCACAGACTCAAATAGCTCTTGAGTTACCTCAAATTTAGATAAGTAAAAACCATCGACCTTCACGCTTCTTGCGGGGCGCTCTGCTTTGGTTGTTGTTTCTGAGTCACTCCCCATGACAAACTCACCGCCTTCAACCCAGACCATATCTTGATTTATTTTTTCAGCGAGTGGATGTGCAGGTTTACTCGCACAACCGGCAAGAGTAAACACAAATAGAGGTATAGAAAGAAGGGATAGACTCGTTTTCATCATCTGTTCTCTGGTAATGTGAGTGTGTTGATAATAGCACTTTACACCATAAGCTTTGGTTATAACCCCTATAACATGAACTCACGGAATAGCCGCAGTACACTAACGGTACACAAAAAGATGAAAGGTGATGTATGCAAATTACTCAAGGTCCTCAGTTTCAAGGTAAGGCGTCTAAGCGCATGCATGTGATGGCGAAACCCATCGGTGCAGCTTGCAATATTGATTGCCAATACTGTTACTACCTCAGCAAACAGGACTTGCTTGAGTATAAAAAAGGCTGCTCGCCGCGAATGTCTGATGAGACGCTAGAGCACTACATCAAGACGTACATTGAAGGGCAAAATACCCCTGAAATCATCTTTTCTTGGCAAGGTGGTGAGCCGACGATGCTCGGACTCGAATACTTTGAAAAAATCGTTGAGCTACAGAATAAATACAAGCCAGATGGCATTGTGATTTCTAACGATTTGCAAACCAACGGTACCTTGTTAAACGACGAGTGGTGTGCGTTCCTTGCCAAAAACAACTTCCTGATTGGCCTAAGTATTGATGGCCCAGAGATGCTACACAATGCGTACCGCACCAACCGAGCGGGGCGTGGTACGTTTAAGCAAGTAATGGCGGCGGTTGACCTGCTGCACAAACACAAGGTGAATTTTGCCACCTTGACCTGCGTGAATAATCTCACCAGCCAAAACCCGCTTGAGGTCTACCGCTTCCTACGTGATGAAGTGCGTTCACCGCAAATCCAATTCATTCCAATTGTGGAACAAAAGACGTTCCGCACTACGGCGCCGCAAACTTGGCCCGCTGAAGATCAACCTAAGCAGGGTGATAAACGCCTGATTCCGGGCCACAAAGATTCGGTGATGGAGCCTTGGTGTGTGTCGGATATGGCATGGGGTAACTTTTTGATTGCAGTATTCGATGAGTGGGTCAAGCACGACATTGGTAAAGTGTTCGTCCAATATTTTGAAGCGAGTATCGAAACTTGGATGGGGCGTAAGAACCCACTGTGTACACTGGGTGAGTTGTGTGGCAAAGGCCTCGCAATGGAGCCTAACGGCGATCTTTACACCTGCGACCATTATGTCTATCCAGAGTATAAAATTGGTAATATACATCATCAAAAACTCGATGATGTTGCTTACAGCGCCGAACAACAAAAATTTGGTTTCGCTAAATCGCGTACGTTGACGACACAGTGCCAGCAATGTGATTACCAGTTTGCTTGCTACGGTGAATGTCCCAAAAATCGCTTTATTCGAACCGCACAAGGTGAACCTGGCTTGAATTATTTGTGTGCAGGTTGGAAAAAGTTCTTCTCACATGTCGATCGCAGTATCGCGTACATCTTGCGTGCAACACGTCATCCTGTCGCTCATGGTAAGTATAGTGACTCCGTTGTTCGCGAAATGATGCAACAACGCAATGAATTGAATAAGGGGTAATATTATGACTCGTCCATTTTCAACTATCGCATTGCTTGTTGCAGCGCTGAGCGTTTCCACTGTGGTTGCTGCGCCTAATCAAACGAATGCAGTGGCACCGAGCCCACTCATGCCACAGGTGGAAACCCAAGCTATCAATCCGGTTCAATTGGCCTACAATGCTCAAGACACGCGTTTGGACGATGAAGAAAGAGCAATGGCATTGATGGCGCTTGCGAGTTACCCGAGTGAGAACGCACTCGTTGCCGTTGCTCGTGGCTTAAAAGATGAGAGCGCTGTGATTCGTCATGGTGCGATTGTCGGCTCTCAGGTATACCCGATTGAGCATCGCTGGCGCATGGTTTCTCCTTTGCTTACCGATGCCGAGCAGATAGTTCGCGTACGAGCGAGTGCGAACCTGGTTCAAGACTTCAATGCGTTAAGTCAATCGCAGAGAGAGCAACTGTCTGAATCGCTCAAAGAGCTTGAGACAAGTCTCGCTGAACAAAATGATCCAGAGTCTTTATTGTTGCTGGCAAACGTGTACCGTTGGACAGAGCGATGGACTCTCGCTGAGCCTATCTATGTGAATTTGTTAGAGAATGATCAATACTCGACAGAGCTTTGGCTCGCTTATGCAGACAACTATCGTGCACAGCAACTGAATGATAAGGCTATCGCGATCTTGGATCAGGCACTGGAACTGAATCCCGAAGCCGCCGCGTTGTACTATTCGAAGTCGTTAGCCTTGGTTCGCACAGATGAGAGAAAGCAGGCAGCGAAAGACATGGACATCGCCGCAAACCTTGCGAAAGATAATAGTTACTACTGGTATTTAAACGGTGTGTTGCAAGAGGCGTTGGATATTGAAAAATCGACTCAGTCTTTTGAGACTGCTTACCTTATATCAGGTGCTCCAGAACAGTTGTATGCTCTGTGTGATATTTATATCCGCTACGATCATGATAAATCCGAGCCATGTATGGATGAGTTAAGTCAAGTCGCCCCAAGCTATGTCATTGATGAACTCAGAAGTAAGCAAAATGCCAACGTCACTCAATAGAGCGAAATAAAAAGGCGCGCCCAATCGTTGAGCGCGCCTTTTTTCCTCATAGCTCTAATAGGTACGTTACTTGGTTTTAAACTCCGCCACCGCTTTGTCCATCTCAATCGCTTGAGCCGAAACATTATCGACTTCGAGCAAACAGAGTTTCGCCGACTCCATATTACCCTCGGAAATCGAATTGAGCTCGGTAATGGATTCGCTGACTTGATTCATCACAATCCCTTGCTCTTCAATCGCCGAGGCGATGCGCTCAGAGTTGGCTTGGATGTTGTCCATATCGGAGATGATTTGCTCCAAACTTGCATCCAATGTTTCCGATGCTTTCAAGGTCTCAGCGCCTTGCTCGTTACACTTATCGATATTGGTGACCACTTCGGACATTTGTGACTGAATCGCGCTCACCACTTTGGTGATGTCTTCGGTCGATTGATGCGTTCGGCTTGCCAATGCGCGGACTTCATCGGCCACCACGGCAAATCCGCGTCCTTGCTCACCGGCACGTGCAGCCTCTATCGCCGCGTTGAGCGCAAGTAGGTTGGTCTGTTCAGCAATACCTTGAATGATGTTGACCGCATCACCAATCTTGTCGACGTGATGGTTGAGCGATTGGATAGAGGTCTGGCTCTCGCCTAGAATGCTCGACAGCTGATCAATATTACGCACCGTGGATTCCACCACCTCACGACCTTTGTGCGCATTGATTGACGCTTGATGAACACCTTCTACCGCCACTGAGGTACTTTCGGAAATCTCATTGATGGTCGACACCATCTCTTGAACCGATGTGGCCATTGTGGAGGTGTGATCCGCTTGGACATTAAACTGAACAATGACATTTTCCAGCTCTTGGTGCATGTTGCCAGTTGTGGACGACAGATGCGCCGATTTCTCTTGTGTTCCTGAAATCAGCCCTTCAAGTTTATCAAGGAGTCGGTTGAAATATTGACTGATGGCGACCAACTCATCTTTACCTTTGAGGTTGGCACGCAGTGCGACATTATTAGTCCGTGAGATCTCTTGAATCAGAGAGAGCAAGGTGGACACTTGGGTGTTGATCGAGCGAGCGATTTGCCAGATGAAGCCAATGATCACCAAAGAGACGATCACGGTAACACTTAACTTGAGGGTCGCTAAGCGAGATTGGGCTTGCGCCGAGTTTTCACTGAGCGCTGAAGAGAAGCTTTTAAATTGCTCCTCGACCGTGTGAGACAGGCCGCGTGTCTGCCCCAGTAGCCCCTCATTGTATATTAGGCCGACCTTTTTGTGTTGAACGACCAGCGCTTGCGCCGCATTGAGCAGTGATGAGGCATTCGGCGGTAGCAAGGAAGAGTCGAATTCACCTTCTCGCACTTTCTCATTAAAATCGGCGAGCTGAACCAACTGGTCACTGTCGAGTGATGGGCGAATGGCGTCTAACGCTTGGTTGTAGCGACCAAGCAGTTGGTCTTCATCATTGAGACCATAGGCCTGAAAGGCGGACACCAAGCTAGAAAACCCTTTTTGATAGGCGAGGATGTCTGTGCGTAATTGTTTAGAAGATGGCAGTTCATGAGCCTTTAAGAGAGTCGATAGCGTTGCCTCTTTGGCTAAAAACTTATCAATATTGTCATTGAACGAAGTGAGGTACTTGGCGTCTTTTCTGAGCAGGAAATCTTTCTCGTTACGACGCAAATTGAGCAAGCGGACTTCAAGCTGAGCGACGAGTAGATTCGCTTGATTGAGTTCGTTGGTCACTTTGGCAAATTGGGTGGTGGAGAGCAACAACACGCCGATACCGACAATGGCGACTGCCCCTAGAGAATAGAGCTTACTCTTTATGTTCATAATTGCGTCCTAAAAAAGGTGTAACTCATTATTGTTGTTATAGTAATGTGCATACTCTCAAGCTAGTTCACTAGTGAAATGTTTGTCAATTACATTCATGACTACTACTAAAAAACTAGTTTCTTAACCCATTTAGCTTTGTGAATTTTATATGAAGGAATTATTACATTCGTATCAAGGTCTCATTTTTGACATGGATGGCACCCTGATTGATACCATGCCCGCACACTTGTTGGCGTGGGAAAAGACGGCCGAACATTTCCAGTTTCCCTTTACGCGCGAATGGCTGCACGGCTTAGGTGGCATGCCGAGTTTTAAAATCGTCGCTGAAGTGAACAGCAAGTACGGCTTGACGTTAGATCCCAACGAAGTGGCGCAATTTAAGATGGCGACATTTAGCAGCCTTGATGATCATGGAGAGCCGATACAAGCCACGATGGCGATTCTCGACCACTTCTACGGTAAAAAGCCACTGGCGGTAGGGACAGGCAGTCAAAGGCAGAGTGCGATGCGCTTGCTGGAAAAAGCGAACCTCATCGAGAAACTCGATGCGATTGTCACTGCCAGTGATGTTGAGCATCACAAACCGAACCCGGATACGTTTTTACTGGCAGCGGAGCAGCTCAAGTTAGCGCCGTCTCAGTGTGTGGTGTTTGAAGATACGCATCTCGGCCGTCAAGCCGCGCACGCAGGCGGAATGGATTGTGTCATGGTGGAAGGGGACGCCTTGGTCTTTTACCCTGCGCCGGTTAAAGGCGATCAATAAAAAACGCGATAGCTTGTCACTACCGCGTTCATAAGTATTTCGCGTTTATTACGTATTTAAAGAAGCTCTTGCGCGTTTATTACGTATTTAAAGCAGGTTTATCGCAACTTTAAGTCGTACTTAGCGCGACATTATCGATCCCAGTAGGCTTCTTCCAGACTGTCTTCGCGCTCTGGTAACGCTCGACCTAATCTCGGCGAGTGTTGCGTGAGCACCTCGTAGCTTACTCGGTTCGCGTACTTACAGATCTGTGATAATGATGAGTAAGTCAAAAACGGCAAGTCATGTTTAGACGAGTTAGGCACATTCATCTTGTGGTGGCTGTTGGCTGCCATGTCATGGAGCAAGGCTGATAATGCCGCATCGCCTGCGCCGTTGGTGTTTTTGATCTCGAGTGGACCACCAAGGTACGGGCCAATATGTGAGTAAACTTTCAAAGGTGACTGACAGTCTTGTTTGCGCATCGCGCGGCTAAATTCATACTTATTAAACTCGGCGATGTTGCCCGGCAATAGCGGCAGTTCCGTATCACGCTTTGCTGACTCATCGGTATAGCCCGCCATGTAAAGGCCAATAGGCCCCGCAGTACACAGCACCAGGTCGACCCATTCTAGCGCTTTATCAGCCGCGAGCAGAGGATCTTTCTCACCGGTAAGCGCTTCGCCTTCTTCCTCGTTCATCGCGATCACTGAAATGTTCTCTTTGATGTACTCTTGCCACCACGCCGCGTTGCCTTCAATCACCCACTTGGTACCCAAGGTCAGCACAACAGGAACCTGTTTTTGCTTGGCGATTTCGATTGCACGTGCGACCGCTTTTGGCATCGGATCTTCTGGCTTACCGCGCATTAGGTAAGAAGAGACCACTAGTGCTGAGGCTTTATCAAACACCTCTTCAGGAATACTTTCCGGGCGCAGCTGATTCATGTGACCTTCATTGATAGCAAACGTACGTTCACCATTTTCAGAGATCAAGGTATAGCAGCGGCCAATCGATCCCTCGACCATTTGCAAATGATTGAGATTCATACGAGAGGACGTGCGACACAAATAGCGATAGGCGAAGGATCCAACCTCAATGTTCTTCGACATCACACCCAGCAGCACCGATTTGCTGTCCGCAAGCACGGAGTAGTTGTGTAGGGTATTGCCAATGGTATCACCGGGGTATTGGTGTGTGATCAGCTCGCGTTCCACCAGCTCTTGATATAGCGCATCTGCTTTGTCCTCTTCGAGTACGAGTGAGTGTCCTTTGCTCAGCTCGTATTTAGCGAGGAAATCGTCATCGACGCGCGCTTCAATATCAACGATGGTTTGACCGACACCGACCACGATAGGGCGGTAGAGCTTCGGTGCTTGCTTCATCTGATTGATCAATGGATCGCGATTGTCAGTAGGAAAGTAGTGCTTAGATTTACGTTGGCCAGGAAATTTCATGCTCAAAAAGGACAGTAAAAAATTTTCGCCAGTCTAACATAGAAGTGTCTTTCAAATTTCATAAAAATTACATAACAATGAGATTTTGATCAAAGAAACGTGTCGGACAGGGAGACAGTCGAGATTGGCTTAAAATCGGCTATTGATTTAAGAGTTAAGGCGAGCCAAAACAGCTCGCTTTAATTCTACCCACCCCTAGCATGATTTGGATATGGGGCGGGTTAGTCTGCGTGTGATTAGCGCAATTACTGTGCAGTGACGGGGGACTCCACATACGCATCGGTACCCCACAGTGGCACGGTCGACAGACTGTGTTTGAAGCTACCTTCGGTTTCTTTGGTTGTGTACGAAAGATAGAGTAGGGACTGCGTGTCGGCATCGTAGATGCGGCGCACTTTCATGGTTTTGAAGAAGATGCTTTTTGACTTTTTGAACACCACTTCACCCGACGCGCTCTTATCGATTTTTGCAATCATATCCGTGGTGATTTCGCCGGTTTGACGGCATGAAATGGAACTGTCGCTTGGATCGGAGAGGCTAAGATTCGCTTCAATGGATGCGATGTGGCAGGTCACGCCTGTCACTACCTCATCTTGCAGTGAGGTGATCTTAATGTCTTTCAATGTAAATAGACCGAGTGAAACGTCACCCACTTCGTTGCTATCACACGCGGTGAGCAGCAGTGAAGCCATGGCAACGCCAAGTAATTTTATCCGCATGGCCGCTATCCCTTCTTAAATTATGGTTGAGCTTTGTGATTGTCGAGCTAACTATGAACCAAGCTTATCTGTTTTATGCTCAAGCAGCCAATAGTTCAATGAAAAACTTGTCGCATCATGATCTTATCGTTAAGCTCATGACGATAAGATTCATGACCTCAAAAAGACAGCCCATGCCCAATACCGCCTCTGCCATCACCGAGATGAAAAACCAATGGCTTGCCAGCCAAGTGGACGTAGAATTTCCAACGCCAGAGAGCCTCAAAGGGCACGAACTTTATCAAGCACGCGGTTCAGAGCGAGAGACACACTTGCTTGATCTCAGTGAGTTGTCTCTCGACGAATTCAGTGAGCAAGATGTGTTTGTGGCGGATTTTCATCGCATGACCGTGATGTTTGCCTTGCAACAGGCCAAACAGTGGCAAAGCCAACAAGACAGGGAGTGGATTGTTGAGTTTTTCACTCAGATCATCTACTCAGCACCTTGCCAATTGATCGTTGCGTTTAAAGGTAATCAACCCGTTGGCGCAGCGTTGGTGACCACGCATCAAGGTGCTGCTTTGGTTTCAGATGTCGTGGTGGAACCGGAATACAAGTGTTTTGATCTGATTGCAGCGATAGTGAGTAAACTTGAACTCCATCAATGTGATGCTGTATATGTTGAACACAGCGCACATTAAGCGCCCAAGCTAGTCATTATCTTCATCATTTATTTTGCCCACCATTCGTGACGCGTGCGAGGGTTCTCAGTAAAACCCTTCCTTTGTCACTTAAAGTGTTAAGTGACGCATTTCAAATCGTGGCCGCTCGTTTACTATTTTGTTTAACGAATTAACAGAGTGTGCGGCTATGTCAGAAACCCAATGCGTGATATTTGATTGTGATGGAACGCTAATCGACAGCGAGAAGCTATGTTGCCAAGCGCTGAGTGAGACGTTTCATCATTTTGGTGCTGGGCTTTCTACTCAAGATGCTTTGGCCCATTTTGAAGGTGGGAAGTTGGCTGACATTTTAGCTGCAACGAATGAGCGCCTTGGCTGTCGAATTTCAATTGATCAACTAGAACCTTTTTACCGTGAGCGGCTAGATGACTTGTTTGAACGTCATTTAAAGCCCTCGGCCGGTGCCACCGAGCTTTTGAAGCAGCTCGAAGCGAAAGGGATTGAGTACTGTGTGGCCTCAAATGGCCCAAAAAGTAAAATCCGCCGATCGCTTGAGCTGACAGGACTTTACCCTCATTTCGAGAATAAGATTTTCTCTGCGTTCGATACCAACAGTTGGAAACCTGAACCGGATCTGATTTTATATACTGCCATGACCATGGGATTTCGCTTAGAAAATTGTGTCTATGTGGATGACACAGTCAAAGGGTTAGAGGCAGGGATTCGAGCGGGGATTAAAACTGTTCACTATCTGGGCGTCAACAATCGAGTGCATGAGCACGCCCTGCCCAAAATTCACGATTTACGCGAACTGACCACCTTGATGTGAAGCGATCGATAGACAAAAACAGCCTGCGACTGTGGCAGGCTGAATACTTGATAAGCGTAAGGCGTTAGGTGCGCTTGGCCAGATACGCTTGGTAGTCAGGGATCTCAATATCCACTTCTTTCTCAAGTAAGCTCGACTCAAAAAGGAACTTGGCCGTTGCGCGGTTGGTAGCCACGGGAATGTTCCAGACGCTCGCAATACGCAATAGCGCTTTGACATCTGGGTCATGTGGAACCGCGTTGAGTGGATCCCAGAAGAAAATCAACATGTCGATTTTCCCTTCCGAAATGAGGGCGCCGATCTGCTGGTCCCCGCCCATCGGGCCACTGATCATACTCTTAATGGCAAGGCCGGTCTGTTTACTTAGCATGGTGCCAGTTGTGCCAGTGGCATAAAGAAAGTGACCCTGTAATTTTTCTTTGTTTTCCGTTACCCAGCGCAGCAACTCTGGCTTGCAGTTGTCATGCGCGACCAGCGCAATGTGTTTGTGTGCAGGTAGGGTACGTGTTGTTTTTTCCATGAATGTTCTTCCTGATTATGAATCGTTATTCTTTAGCTAAGACATTAAAAATGGGTCGGTATTCGGATGGAGACAGCGAGGCTTCGATAACCGAACGTGGTAAATGATTGGGCGTTAGCTTAACAATATCGGGCGCAATATGCCTGTCAAAAGGCGCTTGTTTGAGAGATTGAACCGCTTGACGAACCGATAGACGACCTTGCAACACCATCTGATCGCTCGGTGCAAACAGCACTTTATTGCGAAGTAAACCGCGATAGACGCCATGACTGAGGTAGGTAGAGACAAGACCGATATGCGTGCTCTTTCCGCCGAGACGCAACTCACTGATTGCCGCTTCAATCGCGACCGCACTGCCAATCAAGTAATGGATATCGCGGTTTTCTGTTACACGCTGAACTAAATTGCGTTGCAGTTCTTTATCGTTGTCTGCCCAATACACGCCGGTGATAGTGACATCACTGCCTTTAATGGCTGCCTCGATGCCTTGCATCACAGGTTTGGTGCCACCACTTGCCACGGGGCCGGGAAGCACCGCGACGTTAACATGACCACTGCCTTTCGGGTGACGTTTTGCCAAAAACTCGCCAGAGAAATAGCCCATCTCATACCAATCAACACCGACCTCGCCAAGCAAGACGTCATCGCCGTGTTCGGCACTGTCTAACTGATTGATGGTGGCAAAAACCGGGATATCGGCAGAGAGTTGCGCTAATTTGCCCAAATAGATGTCTGGGGCAACGGTACCGAGCAATATCGCATCGGCTTGCCAATCTCGACAGCGTTGCAACTGAGCGGCCTGTTTACTTTGATTGGGGTAGCCGCCCGCTTCCAGTACTTTCAGTGTCACGTTCTGCGCTTGGGCTTCTTGCACCATGCCATAGTTGACCGACAGCCAGTACGAGTCTTTTAGATGCGGATAAAGCGCGCAGATCTTAAACGCGGGTGAGGCAATCGCCACCGATGACCATGATACAAACAGCGCACCAAGCAGCAGAGAGGATTTCAGTGTTGGGATCAAAGTCATTAAGCAATTCATTGGTAAAGTCGTGATAAACCTTGCAAAATATAACCCAATATTTCGGTGTACAGAAGTGATGATTTGTTATGTTACTAGCCAAGGCCAGCATTGGGCGTACGCTCTTAGTCGCCTTTGTCGCAATGGGGCTGCTGGTTGTCATCTCGGCGCTGATCGGCATGGCGGGCTTTTCTATGGTGGCGAAAACCGAGCGCGGCGTGGTCAATACGGCGATTCCCTCCATGGTGGAAGCGCGTCAAGTCTCGGAGCTCAGCGCGCGTATTCTCTCATCTGTCCATACCTTATCGAACGCGAAAACCGCTCAGCAACATCGTGACTCCGGTCAAGCGCTACTGACACAGCTCGAATCTTTGTTATTGCACATTAAACAACTTGGCGCAGAGGCGTTTGACTCAACCTTATTGGAACAGTTAGAAATCGATGTCGAGCAGGTGATTGATAGCGTAGTTCAATTGGGCGTTGTGGTGGAAAAGCGTTTGAGCTTTAACCAGCAACTTTCTGCGGATACGCGAGAGATGCGCCAATTTGCAACGGAGCTAGAAGAGCTCACCCGCACCCAAGTGGCAAACACCAGTACTATCGCGGTGGCCAACGTAACGCATATCTATAATCTGCTTGGTGAAAACAAGCTCACGGATGCCTACCAAGCGCTGGATGCGCTGGTGGAAGTGGACATGGATTTGTCTGAACGCTTGCACGAACTGCATCTGCTGGCGTTTCGATTGCTCAATCAAATTGAAGAGTCGCGCACCATGAATGATGCGCAGCGTATTGAGGTCGTCAGATCCGCTTATCAGAACAACATCGAGATTATGCAGCGACGGGTTATGGGAGTCGAAGATCCCACTCGCTCACAGCAAATGGCCGACTTACTGGAACAATTGGCGCAGCGACAGTCGGTATTTACGCTATTGCTTGAGCGATACCAAAATGAGCTTGCCGCGCAGGCGCTGCTCCAAGCTACCTTTGATCAATTTTCTCAGCTCAACTCGACAGTGACGCATCTAGTGGATCAATCCAACCGCTCGACTACTACAGCGGTTGAACGGCTTAAAGGCACGTTGAGCTATGCGCAGTGGCTCTTGGCGATTATTACCGCGCTTGGCTTAGCGGTGGCCATACTCATTGTCTGGCGCGTTGTATATCAATCCGTGCTCAAACGTTTGGATAACTACTCGACCGCACTGCTCACGATCTCTAAAGGGGATCTTAATGTGGATTTTGAGGTGCGTGGTAAGGATGAGTTAGCAGAGATGGGGCGCGCGATTCTGACCGCCCGAGACACCGCCAAAGTGCTGAAAGTGGTGGCTGACAGCGAAGCGAAAGCCAAACAAGCGCTTGAATCACATAAAAGCCACCTGGAAGAACAGGTTGAATTGCGCACTGAGCAACTGCAAACGGCCAATCAACGTCTCAATCAAGAAGTGGAGCAGCATGCTGATGCGCGTTCACAAGCTGAGCAAGCCAGCCAAGCGAAATCCGCCTTTTTAGCCACCATGAGCCATGAAATTCGAACGCCGATGAACGGCGTTCTCGGCACCGCGAGGCTACTGACAGAAACGCCGCTTGATCAACAGCAGCAGCGTTACGTCGACATCATCACCCACAGTGGGCGAACCTTGCTGGCAATACTTAATGATGTGCTCGATTACAGTAAAATTGAGGCCGGGCATATGGAGATTCGTCCGGTGTCATTCCCTATCCGCGCTATGGTGGAAGATGTCGTGGCGCTGCATCAGGCTGACGCGTTGGCTAAAGGATTGTCACTCTCATATACGGTTGAAAGCGATGTCGCCGAGAGCGTATTTGCCGACAGCACGCGTCTTAGCCAAGTGCTGAATAATTTGGTGGCGAATGCGGTTAAGTTTACTGACAGTGGCTACATTGATGTGTACATCGCCAATGATCCAGCGAAAGCTGAGCACGTTTTGTTCGATGTGAGTGACAGTGGCGTAGGAATAGCCAAGCCAGATCAAAGTGAGCTCTTCTCTGCGTTTACCCAAGTGCATCAAGGACACGGCAAACTGGGTGGAACAGGTCTTGGGCTTGCGATCAGCCAAAAAATTGTGCGGGCGATGGGCGGCGAGATTGCGCTTGAATCGGATCAGAATCAAGGCAGCCGCTTCTACTTTTCTTTGCCGATGCCTGTAGGGGCGACATCACGCAAAGATTCACACAATCATACAGTGACAACACCGTCTGCTCGCGTATTGCTGGTCGAGGACAATGAAGTCAATCGCTTTGTCGCTGAGGGATTTTTGGCGGCGCTAGGGCATCACACCGACGCAGTCGACACCCTCGCTAAGGGAGCCGCGCGATTTAAGGCTCATACTTATGACATTGCGCTGATTGATATAAATCTTCCAGATGGCAGTGGTGTGGATTTAATGCAAAGCATGAAGCGTAATACCCATTGCCAGACAAAGATGATTGCGGTGTCCGCGCACGTGTTCAACCAAGAGGTCGAGCGATACCTGCAAGCGGGATTTGATGGCTATCTACCCAAACCGCTAGATAAAGACGCCCTCGATGCCATGATTCATACATTGATGACGGGAGAAACGATGGATGATGCGCCGCGCCAACCCGAGCCAAGTCCAGAGCCTTCCACGCTGTTGAATACACAACTGATTGACACCGACATTAAGGTGTTGGGTTTTAGCCAAGTACAAGAACTCGCCGATCTTTTTGCCCGCACTACCCAGACATCGTTAATTCAACTGGAACAGGCATTCGTCGAAAATCATCCTAGTGAAGTCTCTGACATCGCACATAAATTGAAAGGCTCTGCTGCCAGTTTGGGCCTGGAGCAACTGAGAGTACTTTGTCACCAATGGGAAAACTCGCCGAGCGAAGTGGGCAACGACATCACCGGACTTCGCGAGGAGGTCGATAAGTCTTTGCAAGCATTGCAGGCCTATTTAAAGGAAAGAGCGCAGAATGATAAAGATTGAAACCCAGCGTACCTATATGCGCCAAATTCAAGAAAATGATTGGTCACTGTTTGAGCGACTCCATCAGGACGAAGAGGTGATTCGATACGCGTTCGATCGTCCTTCTGACGAAGAAATCAGGCAGAGGTTCGAATCAAGATTACCAAAGTGGAAGTGGGGTGCGACGCATTGGTTGTGTCTCGTCATAGAAGACAAGGTCAGCGGAGAGAGTATTGGAGTAACTGGATTGTGTATCCCAGATGGCTGTCAGAGCTGTGTCGAGGTAGGGTATCTACTTCTACCAGAACATCATGGTCATGGGTACGGTACAGAGTCGTTAGTCGCTTTGGTGGATTATATTGAAGCGCACTTTCCTGTTAAGGACGTTAGCGCCATTGTTACAGATGGTAATGTTGCTTCTTGTAAGGTACTTGAGAAGTCGGGTTTTGAGTTTATTTCGAGAGACAAAGACGCTTATCAAATCGGCGGTAAGTCTTACGATGATTTGCTGTTTCGTTACACTATCAGCCATTAAAAAGAGCAGCGTTTGCTGCTCTTTGCGTTATTAAGCGTTTTGATTAGGCAATCGCCGCTTCAAGAATTTGACGACTGGCCTTAAGGTCAATGGCTTGGTTTTCACCGAGCGCCGACATGCCGTGGCTCTCTAGTTGTGATACGACACTGTCAACGGCCGCGCCTTTATCTGCCTGATACTCATCAAACTGTGTTGACACACCGAGTGAGTGGTAGAAGGCTTCAATGTGCTGAATCGTCTCTTCGGCAAGGTTGTCGCTGGCAGCTAGGCCAAAGACGTTGATGCCCATCTGCTCAAGTTTGCCTTTTTTCGCCGCTAACTGGTTGCGCAGTAGGGAAGGTTGCACAATCGCCAGTGAACGTGCGTGGTCAACACCCCAAAGCGCCGTAAACTCATGACCAATCATGTGCGTTGCCCAATCTTGCGGGACACCTGCACCGATCAAGCCGTTAAGCGCTTGGTTGGCCGTCCACATCAGGTTTGCGCGCCACTGATCGTTGTCACGGTCAGCAAATTGTTCACCGAGCTGTTTTAGATTTTTCAACAATGTTTCTGCGTAGCCATCTTGAACCATAGCGCCATGTTGGTAGGTGATGTACTGCTCACAGACGTGTACCCAAGCATCAACAATACCGTTGACCAACTGTTTTTCCGGTAGGGTTTTCATTACGTCTGGGTCCATTACAGCAAATTTAGGCTGCACGAAAGGTGACATGAATGCCAATTTATCATGCGTTTCCGCTTTAGTGATCACGGCGCCTGAGTTTGATTCAGAGCCAGTGGCTGGCAGGGTCAGAATCGCAGCAAGTGGTGTGGCGGAAGTGACAGGGTGTTTACCTGTCAGAATATCCCAGCCGTCGCCATCAACGTGTGCAGCAGCGGCGACGTATTTAGAGCCGTCAATAACTGAACCACCACCCACAGCTAAGATGAAATCGACCGATTGCTCTTTAACGATCGCTACCGCTTTGTCGAGTGTTTCTTTGGTTGGGTTTGGCTCAACGCCGGAGAATTCAACCCAAGAATGCGCGTTGAGTGCCGTGACCACTTGGTCATACACGCCGTTTTTCTTGATGGAACCACCACCGTAGATCACGAGTACTTTTTGGTCTGAAGGAATTTGCGCAGCGATGTTTGCGATCTGACCTTGACCGAATAAAATTTTGGTTGGATTAACATAGGTGAATTGCATTGACATTACCCTCTTGTGTTATTGGGATAGTATTGATTTTGTATGTGTGCATAATAGTAATCAAATGAGACGGGATAAAGGCGAAATTCTGCATTTATTTTGCCTAATCCTACTTATATTGCTTGGGTGAATAGGTGGTAAGCGATGACGCTGGTGGATTGGATGGAGCAATACGTTGAGCAAAATGGCCTTGACGATTTGGAAGGGGTAGTCGGTACCGCCATTGAAGGCGTGTGGTTTTATCGAAGCTCCAAGGGGAATAAACGCCAACCTTTGGTCTACCAGTCAGGCGTGATCATATTGGGGCAGGGGACAAAACATATCTATCTAGGCGACAAGCCCGTTAAATATGGTGGTGATGATTATCTCGTGGTGGGTGTACCGCTCCCCCTTGAATGTGAAGCGATCGCTGATGCTGGAAAGCCACTGATGGGGTTAACGGTCGATGTCGATCCTCAAGTGCTGCACCGTTTAGTCAATAAGCTTGAAGAGCTAAACGTTCAGCCAAAGGCGATGACGCCTGCGCGCAGTGAAGGGCTCTCTTCAGTGAGTATGGACAACGATATGATGGACGTGAGTTGTCGAATCATGAAGGCACTTTGTCATCCTGTAGAGAGCGCTCTGTTAGGTGAGTCTCTAACTGAAGAGTTGGCACTGAGAGCACTACTTAGCAGCGAAGGGCATGTGCTGTTCGATTTAGCCAAGCATGAGGGGCATTACGCGCGCGTCGCCAAAGCGCTCGAGTATGTGCATCATCACTACCATGACTCACTCACTGTTCAAGGGTTAGCTGAGACGGCGAACATGAGCATTTCCGCTTTTCATCAAGCATTTCGCTCCGTGACGTTAGAAACCCCTATTCAGTACATTAAAAAGGTGCGCCTAAACAAAGCGAAAGAGTTGATTCATCTTGATGGATTGAAGGTCAGTGAAGCCGCAAGGCGAGTGGGTTACAACAGCACCTCGCAATTCTCCCGGGAGTACAAGCGCCATTTTAACGAAACACCTCGTGCTGGCGCTTTAGCGGCGTAACCAAGCCATCTCCTAAAAAGGGGAAAGTGAATCGCACGCAATTTGCTGTGTTAATCCGATCGCAAATAGGTGATAATAACTCTCAACAAATCGAAGATTTGTCACCTACCCCTATAGGAGATCTAGTCAATCTCTGAGTGAAGCCTCTAACTTAGGTTAGAGGCTTTTTTTTACGAAAAACTGTAACTCTCTGGCACCACCACGATGCCGTCTGAGGAAATCTTAAAGCGCTTGGCATCTTCTTTCGCATCGACGCCGATTTCAGTGTTGGCGGGGATTCGGACGTGCTTATCAACGATGCAGTTGACCAAGCGGCAGCCTTCACCCACTTCGACATCATCAAACAAGATGCTGCCAGCGATGGTGGCGCCGTCGTTAATACGCACGTTGGGCGAGATAATGGAATGATGCACTGAGCCACCGGAGTTGATCACGCCATTGGCAATAATGGAATTAATGAAAATACCCTCGTTGCCTGTGGCTGAGGAGACGGTCCGTGCCGGAGGAAACTGGGACTCGTAAGTGCGAATTGGCCAGTTTGCCTGATAGAGGTTCATTGGGGGAACGGGTTCGAGTAAATCCATATTGGCCTGATAGAAGGAGTCGATAGTACCGACATCTCGCCAGTAGCAGTCTCTGTCAACTCGACCTTTGTCGTTGCAGAAGTTATAAGCGTAGACGCCTTGCTCTTGGATGAGTTTTGGAATGACGTCTTTGCCAAAATCGTGTGAAGAGTGGCTATCTTTGGCATCCACTTCTAGAGAGCGGGTCAGGGTTTCCATATCGAAGATATAGATGCCCATCGACACAAGACTACGCGTATCATTGCCCGGCAGTGATGGCGGATCTAGCGGCTTCTCAATAAAATCGTCGATGCGGCCGCTTTCGCCCACAGAGACACAGCCAAAGGCTGAGGCTTCACTGCGCGGGACGTCCATACAGGCAATCGTCAGCTTCGCGTTCTTATCAATATGTTCTTTGAGCATCTCCGCGTAATCCATGCGATAGATGTGATCGCCCGACAAGACGATGACATATTTGGCATCGCTTCGGCTCAAAAGCCATAGATTATGGTAGATGGCGTCAGCGGTGCCTTCATACCACTTACCACCACCGCGCATTTGAGGTGGAACGGCGGTGATGTACTCGCCAAGTTCAGGGTTAAAAATCGACCAGCCATCTCGTAGATGTTTTTGTAATGAGTGAGACTTGTACTGGGTAAGGACGAGGATTTTCCGAAGTCCAGAGTGTAGGCAATTGGTTAGGGTGAAATCAATAATACGGTACTTTCCGCCAAAAGGAACGGCAGGTTTTGCGCGATCGTCCGTGAGGGGGCTAAGACGAGAGCCCATTCCTCCAGCGAGAATGACCGTGAGAGCGTCTTGCATACTATTCTCCATAATAGTGCGGGGGTACTACTGGGGTATCAAGAACCGAGCCAACCCGAAGGTGATTGTGTTACCTAAATATAGCGTTCGATAGGGCGTTTATCTGCGCTATCGTGGTGCGTGAACAAAATAATCTTGCACCAATTTAGACGAAGGCTTGCACCTGATCACTTTTGATCACGGAAATACGATTTCTGCCCAGATATTTAGAGTCGTAAAGCGCCATATCGGTGCGTTTGTAGGTCTGACTTGGATTCGCGCAGACATCACTGACACCGCCACTTAACGTCACATTATGCATAGAGTGTTGTTCAACCACATTGCGTATGCGATTGGAGACGGCTTCCGCCTCTTCAACCGAGGTGTTAGGCATGATGACAGAAAACTCTTCACCACCGACACGGGCGAGCAAATCCGTTTCTCTTAACTCACCTTTCAATAACTGCGCCACGCTTTTAATCACGTGATCACCGACATCGTGACCGTACTGGTCGTTCACCTGCTTAAAATGGTCGATGTCGAATAAACAGAGCGCTGCCTGTTCCTCTTCCGGATAACGCTTCACACGCATGCATAGGCTTTGCAATTCAATATCAAACTTGCGTCGGTTCCATTGCGATGTGAGGGCATCTTTTTCACTCAATCGGCGCAGTTGCTGCTCCAATGCCTTCAATTCGGAGATATCGACAAATGAGGCGACATAGAACTGAATTCTGCCATCGTGATTCTTGACCGTTTGGATGCGCAGCAACTCAGTGATAAGGGTGGCATCTTTGCGTCGATTGATGATTTCTCCCTGCCAAATTCCCCTTGTATGAATAGACTCCCACATCTCACGATAGAACTTTTGCGTATGTTCTCCGGAGGCAAACATCGACGGCTGTTGACCTTTGACCTCTTCAAAGGTGTAACCACTAATCCGGCAGAGCTCGTCATTCACCTTGATAATCCGATTGTTTTTATCTGTGATCATCAGAGCAGACATACCGTTTATCGCCGCGCGGGCAATTTTGCTTTCCAAGCTGTTTTTGTGGTGGTTGTCATTCCAAATGACAAAGGATAGGGCAATCAGAAAAATCACCGCCGAGACAGAACACAAC
This sequence comes from Vibrio sp. R12-SW3-ISO1, assembly GCF_059834005.1. Taxonomy (NCBI): domain Bacteria; kingdom Pseudomonadati; phylum Pseudomonadota; class Gammaproteobacteria; order Vibrionales; family Vibrionaceae; genus Vibrio; species Vibrio sp. R12-SW3-ISO1. The sequence continues at coordinate 60,341 of NZ_JCBDGK010000047.1, read as the reverse complement.
TGAACAAATAGCTCAAAGCGTTCGGCGCGACTGATCTGATTAGCCTGCTGCGCAGGCATAGTCACGAAGAGCAAAAGCGATTGAGTATGCTGACCGAGAGTAAAATCGATGGTTTGATAGGTCAGCCAAGCATTCGACTCGTGCACTGTTCCTGAGGCGTTTATCGCTTGCTGTCGCCATAGCAATGGGAAGTCATTGGCGACAGAATGCTGGGCTCGGCCGGGGAGCAGATCACCAAACAGCGTTGCTGTATCGGGAGACAGCACATAAAAGCCGTTTGCATTGGCAACGATGGGTTTCGAACCGCTGTTGTCTCGATACGCCAGCTCGTCATAAATCATCGACAGATTGAGATTAGCGATAAAGTAGCCTTGTCGGACGCCAGAAGTCGCAACGGGCACGATTACGCGCAGCGCCGGCGTGTACGGGCGTGCGTATTCACCGTGCTCAATCTCGAGATCAATGCCATACACCCCCAGTTGGCCGTCTTCCAAGCTCTGCGCATAAGAAAAATAGTTGCGCCCGGATTTATCTTGCAAAAATTCATCTTCAACGATTTGGGTTGTACGACCATTGTGGTTGATACGAATTTTTTCTTGGCCATGGATGTCCAAATAACGCAGTTGCGAGTAGTAGCCTTGGGTTCGAGCGACGAGGGCCCAAAAGTCTTCAATTATACTTCGTGAGAGCGGAGAGGGAGAGTCGATAGCACGGTGCAGTAGGCCATTGTTGGCCAGTTCCACAACAGAGAGTTGAATTTTTTGATTGATGGCACCAAGCTCTGCCACCGCGTAATTGACTTTGGCTTGCTCAATCATGGCGACTTGTTGTGCAGTATGAGTCTCGAGATCACCAAGTCGCTCATAGAAATAAATCGCAGGGACAACAGAGAGTGCGCTAAACACGAGGATAAATTGCAACAAAAGTTTGGTCGGAGAGTAGTAGCGCATTGCGTCTAGAGTCATCTTCTGGATTTATTCATCGAAAAGTTTACCCCAGGGGGATATGCAATACTGTGAAGATGGTGGGATTCTATTGAGCTTAACACCCGTTCCAATGTTTTTCTTGGGTATTGTGTTTTATATCAATAAAGTTATTTGATTGCGCCGCTCTAAGCAATAAAAAAGCGCCCCGGAGAGGAGCGCTGAGCAGATTAAGCATAGATCTAATAAAAGGTTGGGGGGTGTTATGCTTGTGCTTGAACTTGTTTTGCGTCACTGCGTGCTTTTAGGAACGCGTAACCAAAGCCTGTTACTGCTGTACCCGCTGCGATAGCGACAAGATACATGACGACTGGAGTAATCGCGTTCGGGATAAGAAGAACGAACAGACCACCGTGTGGTGCCATCAGTTTAGCGCCAAACAGCATAGACAGAGCACCGGTTAACGCGCCGCCTGCCATACACGCCGGGATAACGCGCATTGGATCTTTTGCTGCAAAAGGAATCGCACCTTCCGAGATAAAGCATAGGCCAAGTACGAAAGAGGCTTTGCCTGCTTCTTGCTCGCTTTTCTCAAATTTGTTTTTCGCGATAAAGGTCGCCAAACCCATACCCAGAGCCGGTACCATGCCCGCCGCCATAATGGCTGCCATCGGTGCGTAAGTTTGTGACGCCAATAGGCCAACACCAAACGCATACGCTGCTTTGTTGACTGGACCACCTAAGTCGAAACACATCATAGCGCCAAGGATAATTCCGAGAAGTACTGCGCTGTCAGAGCCCATGTTGTTTAGGAAGTCTGTTAGACCGTTCATAATGCCGGAAACAGGACCACCGACGATGTAGATCATGACCAAACCAGTAAAGAGGGTCGCGACAAACGGGATGATCAAAATGGGTTTGAGTGCTTCCATCGATTGCGGAAGTTGTACTTTATCTGCAAGGAATTTCGCGGCATAACCAGCGATGAAACCTGCGGCGATACCACCAAGGAAGCCTGCGCCTGTTGAGCTTGCGAGCATACCACCGACAAGGCCCGGTGCCAGTCCTGGACGATCCGCAATAGAAAAGGCGATGTAACCGGCGAGCACTGGGATCATCAGCGCGAATGCTGAACCACCACCGATGGTCATCAATGCTGCGGCAAGCGTGCCTTCTTCTTTAAATGCTTCAATACCAAAGACAAAAGAAAGCGCGATAATCAAACCACCTGCAACCACGACAGGGAGCATGTGTGATACACCGGTCATTAGGTGTTTGTAGGCCCCTTTTTTCTCATCTTGAGCGGAAGATTGATCAGCGGAACCAGAATGTTGGTAAACCGTCGCTTGTTCAAAGGCTTTATCCATCTCTTCGGCGGTTTTCTTCAGAGCAGGGCCGGTTTTAGTACGGTACATTTTTTTGCCGTTGAAACGATCCAGTGGCACTTCGATGTCTGCGGCGATGATCACCAAGTCTGCGTCAGCAATTTCTTGGTCTGTGAGTTGGTTTTTCGCACCGACCGAACCGCGAGTTTCTACTTTGATTTGGTGACCACGACGTTTGCCTTCTTCTTCGAGTGCCTCAGCAGCCATAAAGGTGTGCGCCACGCCTGTTGGGCACGCTGTGATGGCCACAATCTTCTTCGCAGAAGAGGTGGCAGGAGCTGCAGCAACCGATTGTGTCGCACTGGAAAGGGGTTGTGCTTGGCTAGCTGCTTGCTGAAGGAATGCAACGGCGTCTTTGGTCACCGCGCTGATGTCACTGCGGAACACTTTTTTGCCGACAAAGCGCGCGTCGTCAACTTCAGTATTCGCCGCAATGACGATCACATCCGCTTGATCAATGTCCGCTTGTGAGAGCACAGTGGTGTCGACAACGCTTGATTGGCATTCAATGGTCGCGTTCCATGCAAGTTTCTTCGCTGCTTTTTCTAACAGTCCAGCAGCAAGAATGCTATTTGCCACGCCGCTCGGGCAGGCAGTAATGATGGCAATATTCATAATGATAACCTTCTGTTCCTTAGTTTGCTTCTACGTTTTGGCGAACGGATTCGCTTAGGCAAGCTCATTAACTTGAGTATTAAGCTTAATTTGATCCAGCTCTTGTTGGCTGGTCACACCAACGCCGACTTGACTCACTGCAAGTGCAGAGAGGGCTGTGGCAAATTGGAGTAATTCGGTTTTTGGCATCTGTTGCATGTGGCCCCAACATAGACCCGCGACTAACGTATCGCCGGCGCCTACTGTGCTGACCACTTGCATTCTTGGCGGCTTGGCGTGGAGCCATTGGTCGTCGTGCAACCACATCACACCGTCAGCGCCCATTGAAACGACAATGTTGTCGATGCCTTTGTTAGACAGGGTTTGTGCCGCGTTTTGGCACGCTTCTCGCGTATCCAGTGTTTGACCTAAGAAATCGCCCAACTCTTCCTCGTTAGGTTTGATAAGCCAAGGTTTGGCATCAAGCCCTGCGGCAAGTGCGGCTTTACTGCTGTCAAACAGGACTTTTTTGCCACGTTCACGCAACTGCGCGATCCATGCTGCGCACTGAGCCGGTGTGACACCACCGGGTAGGCTGCCAGCAAAGACAAAGTAGTCATGATCGTTCGCCAGTTCGTGCAGAACTCGCTCAAATTGCGCGATTTGAGCATCGTTTACTTCGACGCCAGGAAAATTGATGTCGCTGACCTCGCCATTTTTCTCCACCAACTTGACGTTGATACGAGTGGAACCGTCAACTTCGACAAAGCGATCCGTCACACCGATGTTTGAAAACAGTTGGTGGAACAGTTCAGGGTTATCTTTACCTAAAAAACCCGTAACAGTGACGTCAGCACCTAAATCGCGTAGGACCATAGCGACGTTGACCCCTTTGCCCGCCGCTCTTAGGTTGCTCTCTTTGACAAGACTCACGCTACCCACATTGAGGGTATCCAGACTACCGGTCAGATCGAGCGCTGGATTCAACGTGATGGTCACGACTTTATTGGTTGCAATCTCAGACATGGTCGCCCCTTAACCTTCACCAAGGCCAGATTGAATCGCGCTGCCAATGGCTTCCAGTGCCTGAGGTGCATCTGCCCCTTCTGCGGTGAATTGCAGCTGATGACCGTGTTTAACACCAAGCGCAATCACTTTCATTAGGCTTTTCGCGTTAACGGCTTTGCCGTCGCCATCAAGGTTTGCAACGCGAATGTTCGACTCAAACTTTTTCGCTTCCGCCACCAACATCGCGCCCGGTCTTGCATGTAAACCATGTGCGTTTCGAATTTTGAAGACTGCGGTATTGCCATCAGCGCTGGCTTGCTCTGCTTGTTCGCCTTTGAGTAGCGCGATGACTTGTTCGCCACTGCCATCAAGCAATGAGGTTTGTTTTTGTTCAAAAATCAACTGCGTCAGGTTTTCTAAGATTGCTTGGTGTGCATTGTTGCACGCTGCAAAGGTTATCAATGCTTTGACGTTTTCACCGTCAAATTGGCATTGATTCGCCGTGGAAACAAAAGAGACACCGCTACGCTGAACACCTTTTTCACTGCCGACTAACCACAGCCCTTGACCAAGGTGGGTGGGTGTTTTTGATACGATATCGGCAACAAAATCGTGGTTTGCGCATCCGGTATTTTTGAGCAAACCAGAGGCGACAGCGCTGAGCTGGACCATATCACTGGCTGGAAAGCCGACTTGAACTAACGACGCGTCGAGATCCACTTCTAACTGAACATCGCCATTCAGGAGTGCGACGATTTCATCCGCGGTTTTTACCGATTTTAGGCGTTCTTCAACGCCGTCAGCGCTCAGTACTTTGGTCAATTGCTTAAGAATGCCCAAGTGTTCGTCCGATTTTGCCGCAATACCAATGGCGACGTAGACACGGTTACTGTCACCCCATTCTACACCGTCAGGGAAGTGGTGAATCGCAACGCCTGTCTCTTTGACCATGTGACGGGTGTCGGTGGTTCCGTGTGGGATGGCTATGCCGTTGCCTAAAAACGTCGAGTTTTGCTTCTCGCGATTGAGCATGCCCTCGACGTACTGCGCGTCGACTAAGCCTTTATTCGCTAGTGTCAATGCAATGTTTTGAATAGCGGCAAATTTATCATCGGCCTGTTGCGATAGGGTGATATCAGTTTTAGTGAGCTTGAGCATGGCGCTTCTCCAGCATAAAAGTCATACAGTTCGTTCTCAGTCTGTGGGCGCGGAGTGCAACTTCTGTTGTCTCTTCTCGCTATTTACTTTCATCTGTTTACTGGGCAGTCAGTATAGCTTGAGACCAGCAACCACTTTAGTGAATCGATTCAGCAAATTCGCGCCACAAAAAAGTTTTAGCAAAGAATGGAGTAATATCGATGAGGTTCCCGCCTCAATACTGTTCAACTTGGTTGAAAATAGTGACCTTACTCTTGTTTTATTCTTTGCTGAATCCTTTCAGCTTTTATACTGAAACGTTTCAGCTTATAATTCAACTCAGCGATAGATCTTTGATGAATTATTATGATCATGCGCACAGATTAAGGTAGAGATATGACACTAGATGAAGTAGCCAAATTGGCCGGTGTGTCCAAGACAACCGCAAGCTATGTGATTAACGGTAAAGCACAAAAATATAGGATCAGCGAAAAGACACAACGCAAAGTGATGGCGGTGGTGGAAGAGCATAACTATCGCCCGGATCTTGCCGCCAGTACGCTGCGCGCAGGGCAAAGTCGATCGTTTGGGTTGGTGATCCCTGATTTAGAAAACACCAGTTACGCCAAGCTTGCAAAACTTCTCGAACAAAGTTCTCGAAAAGCGGGCTATCAAATATTGATCGCCTGTTCGGATGATGACGCTGATACGGAAAAAAACGTCGTCAATGCGTTGATCAGTCGTAAGGTCGATGGGCTGTTTGTGGCAAGCGCGATGCCAGACGCCAATGAATTTTATCTCGACATCCAACACAAGGGCACGCCGGTTATCGCGATTGACCGTCCCTTAGACGATGAGTTTTTTTCATGCGTGATCAGTGAAGACTTTGGCGCGGCGAATGAGCTCACTCACTCCGTGATTAGTGACGCCGTCACAACTATTGGCTTAATTGGTGCACTTCCAGACCTCAATATCTCTAAAGAGCGTGAGTTGGGTTTTAAGACGGCGGCAGAAGAGCGAGGTTGCAGTGTAGTGATTGGCTATGGTGACCACTTTAACCGTATTGACGCGAAAAAGGTGATGCGTACTTGGCTGGCCAACGATGAGCTTCCCAATGCGATTGTGACCACCTCGTATACATTGTTGGAAGGGGTATTAGACGTATTTCTCGAACAACCAGAGTTGGTCAAAGGCATCAAACTGGGGACCTTTGGTGATAACCGTCTGCTTGATTTCCTTCCCTTTAAAGTGAACTCTTTACCCCAACAATTTGAAATGATTTCAGACAGCGCGTTGGCGTTGGCACTCAACGCATCGGCAAAACGTTACCATCCGGGTATTGAGTTGATTCCACGTGAGTTGATTGTTCGCTAACCGTTTTAACTAAAACAGGGATACTAAAACAGGGATACTAAAACCGCGGAACTAAAAAGCGCCAGGACGGCGCTTTTTTCACATCAGAGCAGCACGATCATCAGTACTGAAAACGAACGCTCATCGTCAATTGTGGACCATAGAGTCCGTTGTTTCTTGTCTCGGCTGATAGCGACATTTGCTGAGTAGAGTGAAAACGAAGTCCGGCGTGAAAGACAGAGGAATCATCCAAACGGCCTAATCGCATCGTCGCTTCGACTTGTTCAGTCAACCAAAGACGACCGCCGATGTTCATTTCAATCTGCGTGTCACTGTCACCTGCTACATATTTTGTTTGGTGAAGTAGCATTTGACCATACACATCCGCAAATTGTGTTACTGGTCCATTAAAACCGATACCACCGGCAACGTCATAATCGCCATCAAACTGAGAATCGGCGCGAATGATCAAATGGGAGTTTTCCGTGAATAGAGTGGTGAACTCACCACCTAATGTCGAGGGATTGGCGCCTACACGCACTTCAAAGTAGTTGTAGCTGAAGTTATTCGCTTGTGCTGATGTCGCCGCAAGAGCCAGCGCGCTGGTAAGTAGGATTTTTTTCAAAACAGTCTCCGACATTGTCAATTTTCCGTCTAAGCGCCACATTGGCTTGGCGTTTTTGCCTAATGAAAAAATATTAGCAAGTTTTAAGCCAGCCATTTGAGGTGGGTGTCATTATTGATGATTTAAAATGATTTGTCGCCTACGAATCGAATTGATTGATTTTTTATATAGAAAGCTTACAGTGGAGCTCTAGCCATCTAAAAGGCTTTTATTAACAATGAGAGGGAAATATGAAGTTAGTCAGTAAGGTGTCGTTGTTAGCATTCATCACGGTAGTCGGACTTACCGGGTGCGGCGAAAAAGAAGAGTCAGTGATTAAAGTTGGAGCGACGGTTGGCCCACACGCCCAGGTTGTCGAGGCGGTAGCAAAACAAGCCGAGCAGCATGGGTTAAAGGTGCAAGTGATCGAGTTTTCGGATTATGTCACACCAAACGCGGCGCTTGATGATGGCAGTATCGATATCAATAGTTATCAACATCAACCATTTTTAGACAGTTTTAATCAAAATCATGGTACAGAACTTGTCTCAATCGGCCGTTCAATCCTCATGCGTATGGGACTTTACTCAAATAAATATCGCACTTTAGATGCGTTACCAGAGAAAGCGCGTATCGCGATACCAAACGATCCGACTAATGGTGGTCGCGGTCTGCTATTGCTTGCTGATGCGGGAGTGATCACCCTGAAAGAGGGCGTTGGATATGCGGCAATGCTCACTGATGTTGTGGACAACCCTAAACAGTTCGAATTCATCGAGGTCGATGCGGCGCAGTTACCCAGAACTCTGGATGATGTCGATGCTGCGGCAATCACGATGAACTATGTGATGTCATCAGGGCTTGATCCGCAGAAACAGAGTATTTATCTCGAATCGACCGATGCTCCGCTTGCTGTTATGGTCATCGCGACCCGTAAAGGGGAAGAGACTAAACCTGAGTATCAGCAGTTTGTTGAGATCTTCCAATCGCAAGAGACGAAAGCCTTCCTAGCCAAGCAGTTTGGTAGCACGATTGAAGCGGCGTTCTAATTCGCAGAATGATTGACAGCCCGAGGTATTACCACCTCGGGCTTTTTTATCGAAACATTAGCGATTGCAAGGTGGGAGTGGTATCGTCAGCCAACATAACGGATGGATTTATTGTAGTTTTTTCTTTATATGAAAACGCCTCTTCAAGCCCTAATGGTACAGGGTACAACCTCTGACGCAGGAAAAAGCGTTGTCGTGGCAGGTCTTTGCCGAGTGTTGGCTCGCCGTGGTGTGCGAGTTGCCCCATTTAAACCACAGAATATGGCGTTAAACAGCGCCGTGACCGCTGACGGTGGTGAAATTGGTCGCGCCCAAGCGGTGCAAGCTTTAGCCGCCGGTGTTGAGCCTAGTGTACATATGAATCCAGTGTTACTTAAGCCTAATTCCGATACTGGCGCACAGGTGATCGTGCAAGGTAAGGCACTGAGTAATATGGAAGCGTGTGGTTACCAGAACTACAAACAGTTAGCGCTGCCTTTTGTGATGGACTCGTTTAGTCAACTGACCGAACACTATGATTCGATTGTGATCGAAGGTGCTGGTAGCCCAGCAGAAATCAATCTACGTGAGAATGATATCGCCAATATGGGCTTTGCTGAGGAGGCGGATGTGCCCGTCGTGATTGTCGCCGATATTGACCGGGGCGGCGTGTTTGCTCACTTATACGGCACTCTGGCCCTGCTATCAGAGAGCGAGCAGCAGCGAGTCAAAGGATTTATTATTAATCGCTTTCGTGGTGATATTTCACTGCTCGAACCTGGCCTTGATTGGCTGGAAGAAAAAACCGGCAAGCCTGTCATCGGCGTGTTGCCGTATCTGCACGGGTTTGAGTTAGAGGCGGAAGATGCCATCAATACTCAGCAATCGCTCAATTCGAGCGCGAAGATTCAGGTTGCGGTGCCAGTGTTTACTCGGATCAGCAATCACACCGATTTTGATGCGTTAAGAAGCAACCCAGACATTCACCTTAGATACGTAGGTAAGGGGGAGTCGCTGTCGGGAGCAGACGTCATTATTTTGCCGGGCTCAAAATCGGTCCGCAGCGATCTTGCCTACTTGCGCAGTCAGGGATGGGATCGCGATATCCAGCGTCATCTTCGTTTAGGCGGCAAAGTGATTGGCATTTGTGGTGGATACCAAATGCTGGGTCAGAAAATTGATGATCCTTTGGGGTTAGAAAGTGACGCAGGCAGCACAGCAGGGCTAGGGTACTTGCAGGCTCAAACGGTGATCACCGACTCCAAAACGCTAACGAATGTGGATGGCCAACTCTCATTAAATGGCAGCACGGTGCCCGTATCGGGCTATGAGATTCATGCTGGTCGCACTCAAACCACAGATGTATCGCCCATTATGCTCAGTTCGGGTGAGAGGGATGGTGCGTTGAGTGAGTGCAATCAAGTCTTTGGGACCTATTTACATGGTATCTTTAACTCGGCCGAGGCGACGACGCAGATTATGCGTTGGGCAACCGGTGAGGAGATCGCCGCGATAGACCATAATGCGCGCCAACTTGATGCCATCGATCGTATTGCTGATGCCATCGAGCAGCATTTGAAACTGGATTTACTCTGGCCAGAACTAGAGACACAGAACAAACAATGAAACAACGATTTTCACTTCTCTGCGCTATGTGGTTAGGCCTTACTTTTCACACTCAGGCGCAAGACAAACTCACGGTTTATGCTGCAGCGTCGATGATCAATGTGGTCTCAGAGCTCGTGAATGAATTCGAGCAGCAGCGTGATGTTTCGGTGACCACTGTGTTTGGTGGCTCGTCATCCCTAGCGCGGCAAATTGCCTATGGCGCTCCCGCAGACGTGTTTATTTCAGCGAGCCATCAGTGGGTGCAGTATTTGATCGACAATGGCATTGTAGAACCACACCAGGTGAAACAGATAGCGGCAAACCAACTCGTCGTCATTGCCAAGAAGCAGATCGCTTTGGCTGTCGGGGACGTTCAATCTTGGCAACAAGCGCTAAACAGACAAAGACTCGCGGTTGGGCAAACCGACACGGTTCCCGCTGGTATCTATGCGAAACAAGCGCTGACTTGGCTTGGCGTCTGGCAGAGCGTAGAGATGTCGCTCGCGCCCAGTAAAAGTGTTCGTGCTGCTCTAGCGTTAGTGGAGCGAGGTGAAACGCCATTAGGGATTGTCTACAAAACCGATGCGATGCAATCAGAGAAGGTGACAGTGGTAGCCACGCTTTCGGAGCGTAGCCACGACCCCATTCAATATCCTGCTGCTGTTGTGAGTGACAATGTCACGGCGAACGAATTTCTTGATTACTTGCAAACGCGTGACTCAAGAGCGCTGTTTACACAATACGGATTTTTAGTCAGTGATGCTCAGTGATTACGAGATTCAAGCTTTATCACTCAGTTTGAAAATAGCGGGGGTGGCGGTGCTATGGCTGATCCCCCTTGGTATCTTGTTGGCGTGGTTGCTGGCTAGAAAGTCGTTTTTCGGACGTAGCGTGTTAGATAGCCTCATCCACCTACCACTGGTGTTACCCCCTGTTGTGATTGGCTATTTGCTGCTGATTTCCCTTGGTCGCCAAGGCTGGCTTGGTCAGTATCTGTTTGAGCATTGGGGGCTGGTCTTCGCCTTTAGTTGGAAAGGCGCGGTAATCGCGTGCATGATTGTCTCTCTACCATTGATGGTCAGGTCGGTTCGTTTGAGTCTAGAGTCCATTGACCCACGCCTTGAAGAGGCAGCGGCCACATTGGGTGCTTCCCCGTTGAAAATCTTTACCACCATTACACTGCCTTTAACCTTACCGGGCATTATTACCGGTACGATGCTCGCCTTTGCGCGCAGCTTAGGTGAATTTGGTGCCACCATCAGTTTTGTCTCCAACATTCCTGGCGAAACGCAAACCATTCCTTTGGCGATGTATACCTTTATCGAGACCCCGGGCGCAGAGTATGCGGCAATGAGGCTGTGCCTCATCTCAATTGCGATTGCGTTACTCTCTCTGTTTATCTCTGGCTGGTTAAGCCGAGTCAGTCAAAAAAGGCTAGGGCAATGACGAATTCGCACGCGCTGAACGTTCAGTACCGCACCCGACTCGGTGATCAAACGTTTGATATCGACCTTGCGTTGCCCAATCGCGGCATTACCGCCATCTTTGGCCGTTCGGGGGCGGGCAAAACCAGTTTGATTCATTCTGTCGCTGGTCTTTATACGCCCTTAGAAGGACGCATTCAACTCAATGACCGTGTGTTGTTTTGCTCACAAAATAAGATCAACGTCCCGGTACATCAGCGCAATGTGGGTTATGTGTTTCAAGAAGCCCGCTTGTTTCCCCATTATCGCGTTGAAGGTAACTTGCTGTATGGCGTGAAGGGGGATGATAAGGCACATTTCGATAAGGTGGTGGACACGCTCGATCTCGGCGCGCTGTTGAGTCGTTACCCTAAAGCGTTGTCTGGGGGAGAAAAACAGCGCGTCGCAATAGGACGAGCATTGCTGCGCAAGCCAGACATACTCCTGATGGATGAGCCGCTTGCGTCATTGGACATGCCGAGAAAGCGTGAAGTGATGCCATATCTTGAGCAGCTTGCTGCCGATATCGACGTACCTATTCTTTATGTCTCCCACAGCTTGAATGAAGTATTGCGTCTGGCTGATCAACTGGTGGTGATCGATGACGGTCGGGTGGTGGCTTGCGATAATATTGAGGCGGTCTGGTCTTCGGACGTCATGCGCCCGTGGCACTCATTTTCGGAGCAAAGCTCGCTGTTCGAAGCTCGTGTCCTGCGCCACAATCACCACTATGCGTTGACTGAGGTGAGTTTAACGCCTTTGCATTCGCTCTGGGTGCAAAAAATCAACGCCGGTGAAGACGACTTAGTAAGGCTGCAAATTCGCGCCAATGATGTCTCTTTAGCTCTAGAGCCGCCAAAGCAAACCTCGATTCGTAATAGCCTTAAGGTCACGATTGAGGAATTGGAAGAGGTGCGTCATGGTGATCAACGGCAAAGTGTGACGGTCTATTTGCGCCTAGATGAAAGACGAACCCTCAAAGCGACCATTACTCAGTGGGCCAAAGATGAGTTGAATTTAACACCTGGGATGACGGTCTACGCCCAGATCAAAGGCGTGAGCGTGACTCAAAAAGACATTGCGCTTGCCCACGGTGACAGATAGCCATTAAAAAAGCGCCTTGCGGCGCTTTTTTAATAAAACGGTTGTGTTGCGCTCATTACTTCGCAAAGACATCCGTAAAGTCGCGTTTCAGAATAGGGTCGCGGCGTGCTTTTTTAATCTGCTTAACCATATCTTTTACGCAGTTGTGCAGGACTTGGTCGAGAAGCTGCGCACGGTACTCTTCTTTTTGCTCATCTGTCATCTCTTTAGGCAGATTAAGCGTTGGAAACTCTTCCATTACGTTAAGCCCAGCAAACGCTTGGCTTACCGACACAAGCGCATGGAACTGCTCAAAGTTATCGAGAACATTTTGCGCACTGTTTGGCAGTTGTTCCCAAGATTCGCGCACGGCTTCTTCCGATACTTCATGAATTGAGACGACCATGTTGTGCATAGCTTCTGGTACGCCATCAAACTCAATCACTTGACGAAGTTCAGCGGAAACGGTGGACAGGTCTACGACAGCTTGTTCTGCTTGATTCTCGTCAGACATAAGGATGCTCTCTTTAATTACTAAAATTAGGGCGCTATCGTAAAAAAAACCGCATAAAAGTCAACATAAGTTGGCTGAACATGGGGTGGTAAGATATGCTTTTAGATAACGGATTACGATATTCATGAATTAAATCAAGGCAGTTAGCGTGGATAAAGCAGGTTCTTCGATGAAAATCTTGCTAGTGGATGACGTGCAAATGGAACGCATGCAGCTAGCCATTCGACTTAAGCAGCTTGGCCATACGGTCGAAATGGCGGATTCTGGCGCCGGTGCTTTGGATATCTATCCCACCTTTGAACCTGATTTGGTACTGCTCGATATCAGCATGCCGGATATGAACGGCTTTGAAGTCTCATCTCGAATTCGTGATTTATATGAAGAATGGGTGCCGATCATTTTCCTAAGCGGTCACGATGAGCCGGCGATCATTGCTAAAGCCATTGAAGCTGGCGGCGATGACTACTTGATCAAGCCCGTGGATAAAATCGTTCTTAACTCTAAGTTGATTGCCATGCAGCGCATCGCTGCCATGCGTCGTGAATATAAAAAGAAATCCGCCGCCCTTGAGGAGGCCAATCGTCTGCTTGAAAAGTTGGCGACAGAAGATGGCCTTACTAAAGTCGCAAACCGTCGCTCAATCGATGAAAAAACTCTTGAGCTGATTGCGTTTCATGGTCGCCATCATCTCCCCCTCGGGTTCATACTGCTGGATGTAGACCACTTTAAACTTTACAACGACACGTACGGCCACATTGAAGGGGACAAGTGCCTTGTTGCCCTTGCGAGTGCATTGTCGGGCTTGTTTGTTCGTAATGGCGAAGTGGTGGGCCGTTATGGTGGTGAAGAATTCATTGTGCTGCTCGGCTATACAGATGAAAACAAGGTTGAGCAAGATGCGCAGCGCATCCACAATACCGTTGAAGCGTTGGCTATCGCTCACGAATCTTCACCCATTCATCAAAACGTGACCGTGTCACAAGGTGTCTATTCCTTTGTTCCTAGCGGAAAGGAGACATTGGAGTCGGTATTTGAGAAAGTGGATAAAGCTTTGTACCAAGCCAAGGCGTCTGGCCGAAATCGATACGTGATTGTGTGAGCGCTGGTTGCACTCTTCATTTATGCACTCTTTATTTATGTTGCACTTGATTTACGCGTATTGGGTTTATTATGCGTAAGCGACTCGGTTACGCCCAGCCTTTTTCGCTTTATACAAAGCGTTGTCCGCTTCTTTAATCACTTGAGACACTTTGCGCGTTTCCTGGCTGTCGCAGACACCAATACTGATGGTCACGCATACCGAGTCTGGGTTTTTCGCCGAACCGCGCTGTTTCGTGCCTTGTTTGTTGTCTTTTGGCCGCGCAGATTGATCGCGTAACATCATTTCGTACTCTTCAATCGACACTCTCAACGCCTCTAGATGCTCTTTTACCTGCTCGGCGTACCGCCCTTTAAATATGACGGTGAACTCCTCACCCCCGTAGCGATACACTCGGGCTCTACCGCCCACTTGCTGAAGTTTACTGGCGACTAAGCGTAGCACATCGTCGCCGGTGTCATGGCCATAGGTGTCATTGAACGACTTAAAGTGATCAATATCGAGCATGGCAATCGTAAATTTTCGACCCAGGTGTTTTAAGTCTGACTCAAGTGCCAATCGTCCAGGGATATCGGTCAAACGATCGTTAAACGCCATTTCGTAACTGGCTGACAGTAAGTAAACCAGCAGCAATATGCCTGCAAGAGAGAACATGGTGCTCGAAATAAAAGGCACATGGAAAAAGATAAAAGTCACAGATGCAAGCAGTATTGATGAGTAAATCACCACATCGATAATGCGATTTTTTGCCATGACCAATATCGCGCCACTTAAAGTGATGGCAAACATGTAAAGCACAAGAATCAGTGGGATTCGCGATACGACGGGTTCGACAAATAAAAATGTTGAGTTGATGTCGTCGAAACCACCATCGTAGAAGTGAGCCAATACGAGGTAGCACCAGACGATAATAAGTGACAGTGTCACCAGGTAAAGCCCAAATGAGCGAGACATTAAACTCGAATCTTTGTAGGGATAGACACTGAGTAGTGCAATAGGCAGCAAAAAGGCCAACAACGACAACTCAAGCACCGTTGTGCCGGTCGATAGTGGAGATTGTAGTCGAGACTGTATCAACCAGTAGGCAAGCAGAAGGGTCGTAGCGACCATGGCTATTCGGCTCTGTTTGAACGCGTTCGCTAACGCTATCGCACAAATAAACAGAACAAAAGGCAGTTTCGAGGTGATATCCAGGTTGGCTTGCGTCAATGTGATGACATTGTTCATACCAGACGCGATGAATATCAGTAGCAGTAGCGGAAACGACAACCGAAACCAATTAGCGGAAACTACTGACAGTGACATGCAACAACCAAACCCACAGAAAAAGACACATTGAATAGCAAAAGATAAGAATACTTTGATTTGCTGAAAATCCAAGCTTTTTACTAAACTTAAGTAGCAAATTGGATCATATGTTTAATGTTTGAACACCATCATATCTAAATGACTCTATTGCATGGCAATTTTAGGTAATGTTCCACATACTGATACCAGAAGCATAACGAAAAGGAGTGATTGATATGCAGATTAGCGTTGATGTCCACAATTACATGGAAACCTTAGTTGGACACGTGCTTGCGCGAGAAGAATTTACTCAGAGATTCGACCATGATCAATTGGCCGATTTAGCGTGTCTTGCGCTCAGCCAATTGAGGCCAGTCTACATTCGTTTTGATGTCGACTTTCTCTCTGCACTCCCAGAAGAACGTTTAGTGGCGTTAAAAGAGTATGCTGAGACAGCGGTCTCCTCTGCTGTGAGCCTGATCGTTGACGACCGACGTAAAAATCGTAAAGATGAGATTCCGGTGATCATCAACAAGCCACGTTTTGATGATGACTTGGAGCTGGAATGGTTTGAGAAGCCGATTGTATCCATGAAAAGTCGTAAGTAAGGAGTTATAAATGGGATTGTTTTCACGTCTATTTGGTGGCGGAAAATCACAACAAGCCGTCGCGGTAGAGCCGGTTGAATATAAAGGTTATCTCATTTATCAAGAATCCATTGCAGAAGGCGGTCAATACCGTATTGCAGGACGTATTGAGAAAGAAAAAGAGGGCGAGATCCTATCACACCGTTTTATTCGCTCGGATGTGCTCGCTAGTAAAGACGATGCCAATGAATTGATGCTGAAAAAATCACAAATGTTCATTGATCAAATGGGTGACAGTATTTTTAACTAACAGTTTTCGTTAACAGTGACGTAATAAGACGCGTAATGGGAAAGTAACCCATAGAGAGTTCGCCTGATTGATTATTTTGCTGTGATAACTCCTCAATTTGATGAACATCATACTCTAAGAAGCCATTAGCCGTTATGCTGATGGCTTCTTTGTTTTGGTGAGTAAGATAATTTGTTGTTTTAAAGGAAATTTTTGCTTGCACTGGACGCAACTGGTTTGACCTCCTATCAATGGTTTCTGTCTTGTCCTTTTTGTCGTTCAGACGCACAATCCTTCATTCCCAACGGTTATAACTCATGATTTTTTCAGCAAGTTTTTAAAAAGACTTGCAGTCTGTTTTTACGTTGGATAAAAACAAATCAAACAGTGTTGCGAATAGTCAAGGAATAGCTAATGCAGATTGGTGTGCCAAGAGAGTCGCTCCCCGGTGAGACGCGTGTTGCTGCGTCACC
This sequence comes from Vibrio sp. R12-SW3-ISO1, assembly GCF_059834005.1. Classification (NCBI taxonomy): domain Bacteria; kingdom Pseudomonadati; phylum Pseudomonadota; class Gammaproteobacteria; order Vibrionales; family Vibrionaceae; genus Vibrio; species Vibrio sp. R12-SW3-ISO1. Next base: position 43,906 of record NZ_JCBDGK010000047.1, on the reverse strand, counting down.
CAAATCGGTCGAGCAATTAATTAAATTGGGGTTCAGCGTTGCCGTTGAATCAGGAGCAGGAGAGAAAGCCAGTTTTGATAATGGTGCGTTTGAAGCCGCAGGGGCGAGCATCGTCTCAACGCAAGACGTGTGGCAATCAGACGTCATTTTAAAGGTCAATGCGCCGATTATCGATGACACGCTGGATGAGTTGGCTTTGATCAAGGAAGGGGCCACGCTGATTAGCTTTATTTGGCCAGCACAAAACCCAGAATTGATGGAGAAGCTTTCGAGCAAAAACATTAATGTTATGGCGATGGATGCTGTGCCGCGTATCTCACGTGCTCAAGCGTTAGATGCGCTCTCATCAATGGCAAATATTGCCGGTTATCGTGCTGTAGTTGAAGCCGCGCATGAGTTTGGTCGATTCTTTACTGGGCAAATTACCGCCGCGGGTAAGGTGCCACCAGCGAAAGTTTTGGTGGCTGGTGCTGGTGTTGCTGGTCTAGCTGCGATCGGTGCAGCCGGCAGTCTTGGTGCGATCGTTCGTGCGTTTGACGTGCGCCCAGAAGTAAAAGAGCAAGTGCAATCGATGGGCGCTGAGTTCCTTGAAGTCGACTTCAAAGAAGATTCTGGCGCTGGCGATGGTTATGCGAAAGAGATGTCGGATGAGTTTAACAAAAAAGCGGCTGAGCTTTACGCTGAGCAAGCGAAGGATGTCGACATCATCATCACTACGGCACTGATCCCGGGTCGCCCTGCACCTAAGCTTATCACCAAAGAGATGGTCGACAGCATGAAAGCGGGCAGTGTGATTGTTGATTTGGCTGCGGCCAACGGCGGTAACTGCGAATACACTGAAGCAGACAAAGTGATCACCACAGCCAATGGTGTCAAAGTCGTGGGCTACACCGATATGGTCGGCCGATTGCCCACACAGTCATCGCAGCTCTATTCAACCAACTTGGTCAACTTGCTCAAACTGCTGTGCAAAGAGAAAGATGGCAACATCACCATCGATTTTGATGATGTTGTTATCCGCGGTGTCACTGTAGTTAAAGAGGGTGAAGTGACCTGGCCTGCGCCACCAATCAAAGTCTCAGCTCAACCAGAGCAGAAAAAAGCGCAGCCAGTAAAAGCAGAGCCGAAAGTTGAAGAGCCCACTTCACCAGTTAAGAAACTGGCGGCGTTAGCTGTGGGTGTCGGAGCGTTTGCATGGATAGCCTCTGTCGCGCCAGCGGCCTTCTTGTCACATTTTACTGTGTTTGTTCTTGCATGTGTCGTTGGCTACTACGTGGTTTGGAACGTCACACACGCTCTGCATACACCGTTGATGTCGGTGACCAATGCAATTTCTGGCATTATTGTTGTCGGCGCTTTGTTACAAATTGGCCAAGGCAACGGAGTGGTATCATTTTTGGCGTTCATCGCTGTGTTGATTGCCAGTATTAACATCTTCGGTGGATTCACCGTCACCAAGCGTATGCTTGAAATGTTCCGTAAAGACTAAGGAGTAACAAGGATGTCTGCAGGATTAGTACAAGCAGCTTACATTGTTGCTGCATTATTCTTTATTTTAAGTTTGGCCGGGTTGTCAAAGCAGGAGTCTGCTCGCGCAGGTAACTACTATGGTATCGCTGGTATGTCGATCGCGTTGATCGCCACGATCTTTGGTCCTGAATCGCAAGGCTTTGCGTGGATCATCGTTGCTATGGTGATCGGTGGGGGTATCGGCATCCACTATGCGAAGAAAGTCGAAATGACCGAAATGCCAGAACTAGTAGCAATTTTGCACAGTTTTGTTGGTATGGCGGCAGTATTGGTTGGTTACAACAGCTACCTCGACGCACCAGAGGCAGCAACGCATGCCGAGCACGTTATCCACTTGGTTGAGGTGTTCCTAGGTGTCTTCATTGGTGCGGTTACCTTTACAGGTTCCGTGGTCGCATTTGGTAAGCTGCGCGGTATTGTGTCATCTTCACCGTTAAATCTGCCGCATAAGCACAAAATGAACCTTGCGGCGATTGTGATATCAACGCTTTTGATGGTGCACTTTGTCAACGCTGACGGCAGTATGTTCGCACTGCTTGTGATGACGTTGATTGCGTTTGCGTTTGGTTACCACCTGGTTGCGTCCATCGGCGGGGCGGACATGCCTGTGGTGGTTTCGATGCTCAACTCTTACTCAGGTTGGGCAGCGGCAGCGGCCGGTTTCATGCTCGCCAACGATCTCTTGATTGTCACCGGTGCGCTTGTAGGTTCTTCCGGTGCGATTCTCTCCTACATCATGTGTAAAGCGATGAACCGCTCGTTCATTAGTGTGATCGCCGGTGGTTTTGGTCAAGAAGTGGTGATCTCTGAAGATGTTGAGCAAGGTGAACACCGCGAGACCACAGCAGAAGAAGTGGCCGAGATGCTCAAGAACTCTAAGTCTGTGATCATCACACCAGGATACGGTATGGCCGTTGCTCAAGCGCAGTACCCAGTGCATGAAATTACCGAAAAACTTCGTGCACAAGGTGTGGAGGTGCGATTTGGTATTCACCCTGTTGCTGGCCGACTACCTGGTCATATGAACGTATTGCTCGCGGAAGCGAAAGTTCCTTACGACATCGTATTGGAAATGGATGAAATCAATGACGATTTCTCAGAGACCGATACCGTGCTTGTCATCGGTGCGAACGACACGGTGAACCCAGCCGCGCTGGAAGATCCAAACAGCCCGATCGCTGGCATGCCCGTTTTAGAAGTGTGGAATGCGCAAAACGTGATTGTCTTCAAACGCTCTATGAACACCGGTTACGCTGGCGTTCAGAACCCATTGTTCTTTAAGGAGAACACTCAGATGCTGTTTGGTGATGCGAAAGAGAGTGTCGACGCCATCTCCAAAGCGTTGTAATCTCCCCTCACAGTACGATAAAGCCAGCGTAATGCTGGCTTTATGCGTTTTAGTGGTAATGATTCCTGACATCAATATTACATTTGAAATGTCTATTTTTGTCATAATGGTTTATTCTATTTCTAACTTACTGATTTAATAAATTTTTACAGTGATTAAACCCGTAAACATACTGATAACTGCTTTGATAACTCTGGCCACAAAGAGCGCGTTCGCGAACTCTTTGCCTGAGCGTATCGACACATTTATTGATATGTTTGACCGCTCTGAGGCGGTAGTGAGTTACGACATTCGCGTACTACAGGCCGATTACCCCACACGTTTGCTTACGCCTGAATCTATGCTGCCGCAAACGGCGCATTATCCTCTCAAAGATATTCAGCGCTTGTATGATCTCGCAAGAGACTGTACAGGTAAGCTCCCTCTGAGCCCTTTAGTGACGGAGCCGTTGGTGTTTACCCGTTCTGTATGTAAAGGGAATACCGTGAGCACCAAGTGGTTTGCGCGCAGTGCGCTTATCCATCCTGGCGGCGGAACCTACGCAAGTCGTTATGTGGCACTGCATCCGGAAAAACTGGATGAGCTATCGCAATACATGCACATCAAAGAGCGTCCGCTCGATCCAGAAACGACCTTATTAGGGCGATTGCAGAGAATGGATGAGTCTGCCATGTTGGCACTATTGGCAGGATCCAGCATGTTTTTGGATCGAAATGCACTCTGGCTTCGCAATAATGATGAATATTTGGTGTATCCAGACAATGTTTGGAAAACCTATGTCGATCAGAGTGGTCTAAAAGTAGAGCCGAAATCCACGGCGGTACGTTGTTTCGCACAGCGGGGCAATTTGTGTTGGGATATTGAAGATCAATCAGAGATCTTACGAATCAGCATGGCGGTTTTGGTTGTCGCGAACATTTTGCTGGTACTGGGTTGGTTGACGTATCGCTGGAACACCAAGCGCCAAGAAATGAAAAGCCGTATGCTGATTTTGCAGATCTTAACGCACGAACTGCGTACGCCAATCGCCAGTTTATCCTTGACGGTTGAAGGCTTTCGTCGTGAGTTTGAAAAGCTGCCAGAGTCAGTGTACGACGAATTTCGTCGATTATGTGAAGATTCTAGACGATTGCGCCAACTGGCCGAAGCCAGTAAAGATTATTTGCAATCAGATAACAAACCATTGGCCGCAGATTGGGTACCATCTGTCAGCGAATGGCTTGAGTTCAAATTAGAAGAAGAATTTGGCGACAAAGTTGAGTTCTTAATTAACCAAGATGTCGCGGCAAAGCTTAATGTCTACTGGCTAGGGACTTGCATCGACAACTTAATCCGCAATGCCATTAAATATGGCGTTGCTCCTGTTCAACTTGAGGTTGAAACCTCAGTGGACATGATTACGCTAAAGGTCAAAGACCAAGGCCAGTTAACCCATAAAGACTGGCGCAATTTGCGCAAACCCTTTGTGAGTAAAAGCGGCCTGGGCTTAGGATTAACCATAGTTGAATCGATGGTCGGACGTATGGGCGGAACTATGAACCTCATCGGCCCACCGACAACATTTATATTGGAGATACCCTGTGAAACAGACACTGCTTCTCGTTGAAGACGACAAAAATTTAGCTGACGGCCTACTAGTTAGCCTTGAACAAGCAGGTTACGAATGTTTTCACTCTGAAACCATTGCGGACGTGGCACAGTACTGGGATAAAGCAGACTTGGTGGTGCTTGATCGCCAATTGCCTGATGGTGATTCTGTAGCGCACTTAACCGATTGGAAAAAAATCAAAGATGTTCCAGTGATCTTATTGACGGCTCTGGTAACGGTAAAAGACAAAGTCACAGGTTTAGATGCCGGTGCGAATGACTATTTAACCAAACCTTTCGCTGAAGCGGAACTATTTGCTCGAATTCGTGCGCAGCTGCGCTCTCCGGACGCCGAGGCTCAAGATGACTCGAAAGTGACGACTAGCGACTTGGTGATCGATAAAGCGACCCGTGAAGTTTTCTACAAAGAGGAATCCATCACCTTAACACGTACAGAGTTTGATCTCTTGTTGTTCTTAGCCAGTAACTTAGGCCGCGTGTTTACTCGTGACGAATTGCTTGATCATGTTTGGGGATACAATCATTTTCCTACCACACGTACGGTTGACACACATGTATTGCAGTTACGTCAAAAACTTCCAGGTCTAGAAATCGAGACCTTGCGTGGTGTTGGATACAAAATGAAAGCCTAATATGAAGATACGGGCTCTCTTATGGGGTGCACTCATTGCGAGTGCACCTGCACTCAGCGATACCGCGCCTTGGTTTGAGGACAACACACCGTTGACTCAAGCTCATAAGCATCTACTCAACAATAACTTGTCGGGTATGTTTTCTTCATTGGTGGAAGTTTGGCAACTCGAGTCAACCTCAAATTTATCAAGCCACCTCAATTCGTTACTCCTTCAATCGCTTGAAGTGGACTGTGGAAAAGGCCTAGATACCAATCCCACGCCCTCGTGGATATCCTCGGTTGTCATCCGCCGTACTAACATTGAAAGCCCTGGGCGCGATGCGTTTCGAGCCATCGTCGAAGTGGATTCAGAAAAGCCCATTCGAGATATCGCATTAACCCAGTGGGTATCTCGTAATATATCCACTGACAACACTTTGACTAAGTTACCAGGTAACGAAAGTGGCCTGAGTAAATACATTAAGCGATACAACTTGAACAGTCGTTTACCTATGGGGCTCTATCGATTGGACGTCACTGCTGCCGACCAATCCTCTTGGAGTGCTTGGGTGCTGCTTGGCGAACCCAATGCTGCGATTGATGTTCGTTGGAAATCAAAGGACGAGTGGAGTATCGATCGCACCGCATTACTCAACCCGCACTGCCCATTGCCTAAGCTAGAAACGGGGATTTATGACTATGTGGATGGCAAATACAACCAAATTTGGACAGAGGTACATGTTTCCGATTTTCCGACTGCGCTGAAACCGAATGTCGTGCCAGCAGGTCGTTACGTGTTGGCCGTTTCCATCAATCAACAACGTTGGCAGGGGCCAATAATTGTTGAACAATCCCAAATTATCAGCAAAACCTATGATGTTTCTGTAGAGGAATAGTTAAAGTTCATAGACAATAAGACGATATAAATGAATGGAACTGAAAAGATTTATATCGCTATGGATAATAAAATTAAACTGTTGAGCCTCTCTATTGCTCTGGCTGCCACGTCAGCCTCTGCCGCCAACTATGCCATTGAAGCACGTGGTGATGCCATGGGTGGCGTAGGGGTGGTATCCGCCAATTTTCTCACTGCACCGTTCTACAATCCCGCGCTTACCGCTATTTACCGTCGCAATGATGATGTCGGTATGATCGTGCCTTCTTTTGGTCTCTCGTATAGTGATCAAGATAATATGGTGAATGATCTTGATACAGTGGCGGACCTATTAGAGACCAATGACCCTAGTAGAATTAACGAGTTAGGACAAGCGCTTGATGATCTGCAAGGCGATCAAGCTAAGTTGGAAATGGGTGGCGTAGTAGCATTTGCAATTCCGAATAGTTTTATCGCTGCCAATGTATTCGGCAAGTTATACACCGAGTCGTACGCAACTCCTGATATTGCAACGGATAGTACAGCAGGCACGGAGGAGCAACGTATTTTAGAAAATGCGCAAAATAGCTCTGTCAGTGCTGTTTCTATCGGAGTTGCGGAAGCGGGTATCTCTCTAGCTAAATATCAGACATTTCTCGGACAACACATCGCGTTTGGTGTCTCACCAAAACTGCAGCGTATTTACACATACGTGTATGAAGCATCTCTAGCTGACTACGATATAACAGACGTACGTGAAAACGGAACTGGCGAAACCATGTTCAATATGGATGCAGGTTTCTTGTGGTTCCATGGCCCGTTACGAGCAGGCATCTCTGCGACCAACTTGATCAGTCGCGACATCGAAACTAACGCGACTCCAATCTCTGGGCGTACGTATCAATATCAACTAGGACCGCAATACACCGTCGGTTTTGGTTTAGTCGCCGACTACGCGACAATCAGTGTTGACTACGACCTTAATGAAGACAAACGTTACACCGACTTTGAAGACAATACACAAATGCTCAGAATTGGTGGCGAAATTGATATCATGCGTCAGTTAAAGCTGCGAGCTGGATGGAAACGCAATCTTGCGTATGACAATCAAGATGACACGCTGACAGCAGGTATAGGCATATCGCCATTGAACCTGTTCCAACTCGATATTGGTGCAAGCTACACCAATGAAGATTCTATGGGCGCCTTTATTAATTTCTTAGGTAGTTACTAAAGGCGAGGGTAGCGCTAGCCACCTCGAATAATTCGTACTATAGTCGGGCTCCTATAAAAAGGAGCCTTTTTTATGTTTGATGATTTACCACCGCTGACACACGAAGAGCAGCAAAAAGCCGTAGAGCGGATTCAAGAGCTAATGGCAGGCGGGATGAGTACCGCGCAGGCAATAAAAGTCGTTGCCGATGACATACGCAAAGCCGCAGCAGAAAACAAACAATAACCCACCTAAAGAGAGCCAATGGCTCTCTTTTTTTTGCCTAAAACAAAGTGGTTACAGAAACTGAAAGTTATGTCGAAATCAATAATATCAAGATTAAGTTTATTAATTACAATGGGTTATGTTGGTTTGTTATTCTGCTGTTAACTTCTTCCCGCTTCATGGTGTAATTTAATTACACAACTGAAAGTCGGTCGGTGTAAGCGCTCACTATTGCCAGTTAATCATGCTTCTGGGTGATGCCGTCACTGATGCGGACTTTGACCAACGATGTCGCCTTGTCATTTACAGTAACCTATAAATTTGAATAGTTATTTGGACGCGGGACCTTGGTGACGTTGTAACGTGAGTTGGGCTTAATCAAATACAATCAATACGACGAGAGTTAAACGTGGATGATATTTAAGGTGCTACGGCGTCCAACTAAAGGCGATTTGGTTAGCGCCGTTTTTAAGTCGCGCACAGTATCGTCAACAGAGAAAGTTTGTGCGGACAAAGAAATGGTGTTGGTTTACTTGGCGGCCGATAAAGCCAAGTCGCACGAAGCGTAGGCTTTATGGAATCAGATCGCAAAAAAGTTTAACGGGCTAGGAATTACAAGCGTATCAGGTGCTTATGCGGTGTTTAGCCTTAGCTCAGATGGTCTATTTCAACGTGTTAATGAGTGCGTATTATCTATCTTATGTTAAATATGGTCGTTCAAATATAGGGAGCCACGCTCCCTATTCGATCTTTACGGTTAAATACAGCATTGATTAAACATAACTAAATTTACCATAAAATACCTAATAATCAGTTTGTTAATCTGCGATTACCAAACCGCTTATTACTTAGCATTAACCGCCAGCGAGCTTTACCGTAAAGCCTTTCTTTTCTAGATGGGCTTTGATTTTATCTCGCCCGTCGCCTTGAATCTCAATGTTGCCATCTTTAACTGAACCGCCGCAGCCACACACTTTCTTAAGTTCTGCTGCGAGGAGTTTCAATGGCGCGTCATCCAAATCAAGGCCAGTGACAATACTCACGCCTTTGCCTTTGCGGCCTTTGGTTTGACGTTGAATACGCACAATACCGTCGCCTTTTGGGCGTTGTACTTTCTCTTCATCTGGCTTAATTCGGCCAACTTCTGTTGAATACACTAAAGACATATTACTTCTTCTGTTGCTCTGCTTTTTGTTTCGCGACCAAGTATGCCTCTATGTGCTTCTGAATGGCAAGTTTTCCGCCCTTAAGTAACCTGCCATTGAAAAAACAATACCAAGCGTTGGGTTCGCCTGTATCATTCTTTAGGGTGAAGCCATTAAAATTCTCTTGTGCTGGCTGGCCTGAACCTTCACGTTTCGAGTTGATGGAACTGAACTCGCGGGGATCGATAATGGTCGCAGTATCGCAAAACCAATCAATACTCTTCTTTACCGCCGCCATGCTGCCTTGCAGTTGGTGGTTTTTGATTTGCACTTGCCAAATCTCTGTAGAGTTCCCGGCAGTTTTAAGGTTAAAACCTCGATAAGTCGCTACTGGCATAGTATTTATTGTCTTAGTTATGAGTTAAATTAATGATAATTGTAATTCCTTGTTTATCAAGTATCTCGATATGAGTTTGTGCGTTTTTATAGTGAACCCATGAGAAAAAATGTTCGAATAGTGACCGATAACAGCATGAGACAAACATTGACTCGTGCACTCAACAAACAGACGACAATTCAAGACCTTAACCTTGTTACCGATGGGCAATACTCGCACAATTCCGTCTTGGCGATGAGTAACGATTGGAATCGTTTCTACAACTTTTGTCTTAGTCACCATGTTGTCGCGCTGCCAGCCGCCTCGACAGCGGTACGGTTATTTCTGCAGTCGGAATCGAGAAACAGAAAGTACGCCTCCATTCGTCGTTACAGCGTCACCATAAGTTTAATGCACCGTATATTGGGCTACGACGATCCCGTCAACACCCACTCTGTTCGGCGCTTGATGTCTGAACTTAGCAACGAAAAACGTGGGGATGCAACATCAAGCCATGCCTTTACTAAATCCTCGCTCGATGCGCTAACTGATAAGCTTGAGCGTTCGAATACGCCAATCGATGTTCGAAATTTAGCGATTTATCATGTGATGTTTGAGTGCTTGTTAAAACGTTCAGAGCTCAAATCGCTTACTGTTAACAATGTGACGATTGAGGCATCGCAGGGGATTTTGAGCTTAGACAATGAGTATTATCGATTAAGTATAGGTGCGACAGAAAAGCTCAATCGTTGGTTGATTTTACGTGGTGTGGCTCCCGGTCCTCTTTTTGTCGCAATAGACAAACATGGTCGGTTTGGTACCGCACCTTTGGATGACTCCTCAATATACCGAATCATGCGCTCAGCGAGTGACAAGCTTGGCTTGGCACTGGATTTTTCTGGTCAGTCTTTGCGTGTAGGTGGAGCGATCGAGTTAGCTAAACAAGGTATAAAAACGCGTGAGATTCAGACCTACGGTCGTTGGAGGAGCGCTGCTATGCCCTATTACTATGTTGGTAATACAGTGCGAGCAGCGCATGAAAGGCTCAAATATAAAGTGATCCGCCCTATTGATTGAGTGACGTTGTCACGCAATTGGCGAGAAACTGATGGAATGGCACACCATCGTTGACCACCATCTTAGGGAACATTGAGATTGGGGTCATCCCAGGGAAGGTGTTGACTTCATTAAGGTAAAGCTCACCCTCTTGCGTCAAAAAGAAATCGATCCGAGAGAGATGACGCAGCTTCATGTGGGTAAAGACCTTTTCAGCGTTGAGTCGAATCATCTGTTGTTGCTGCTCGGTGAGATTAGACGCGACAATATCCGTTGTGGAATGGCTCGTTGCGCTGTATTTTTCTTCGTAGCTGTAAAAGGCATCCGCAGGCGCCTTTACTTCACCGGGTAAGGTAATGTGCAGTTGGCCATCCATTTCGTAGGCCGCCACTTCGAGTTCTCGTGGCTTCACGGCTTTTTCGACCAAAACCTGATCGGAAAATGTGAACGCGTCTGCAATCGCTGTACGCAGCTGATCGATATTAGTGACCTTGTAACAACCAACGGAAGAGCCCTGTCTCGCCGCTTTGACAAACACACTACCCCAGTTTTCAAAGGCTTGCTTACTCTGCTGATAAGTTTCTTCTGTGTTTTCTGTGAGAAACAAGTAAGGTGTGTTGGGGATGCCTAATGCGTCGTACCAAAGCTTAGAGGTGATCTTATTGAAGCTGTTGGTGCTCGCCTCAGGTCCACAGCCTAGATAAGGAATCCCTGATAGCTCGAGCATTGATTGAATATCACCCGTTTCCCCTGGGTAACCGTGTATGCACGGTACGACAAAATCGAGCGTGATGGCATCTGTTGCGGTATTTAAGGTGCCTGCATTGGTATCGAGATAGACTAACTCATCATCTTCGGTATGCCAGCCATCAGAGCGCATTTCAACGCGTACGACGTTGAACCCATCCGTCAAGGTAAGTTGTTCTTGCAGGTAATTGGCTGAAACGAGTGAGACTTCGTGCTCAGATGAGCCGCCGCCACAGAGTAATAAGATGTTGGTCGTCATTGATGGTCTTTCCGTAATGCAACAAAGAGGCTTATCCGATCTTAATGAAAACTCGGGAGCGTTTACACGTTTTTCGTCTATTCATATCGAGTTAGTTGGTTAGTTGTTGAATTTCTAAGCGGATAATAAGAAGAGTCATGAAAAAAGGGGCGCTTGGCCCCTTTCATTCTATCAGTTTAGTTTGTTGAGCGTCGGGTACTGAGAGTTCTTAATATCATCGATGCTCTTAACAAATGGCTTGAGTGCTTGCAGTTCGGCTGGTAATTCACTCACTGCTTTTTTGGCATCCGCACGCGTCGCATAATCCCCATAAAGTACGGTGTACCACTTTGTGCCGTTCACGACTTTGTAGTTTTCCCAAATCGGTTGATCACCTTGAGGTAGTTGTCGAGCAAACTGGTCAACTTTCGTTTGTGACCCTACGGCCGCGACTTGAATCGTAAAACCAAAACGTGGATTCATCGCTTTCTGTTTAGCTGTCGGCGGTATGATTGCAACAGCAGGCTTGCTTTGTGGCTGCTTTTTCACCACTTGCTTGCTAGATTCTGGTGACATTTTCACAACATTAGGCTTGACGTTACTTTCGGTCACATCTTTTGCCATGCCCTGCTCAGAGACGACAGGTTTGGCGACAGATGCCGTTTGGTAATCTTCACGGTAGCTCTCTGAGCTGACATCGGTGACGTAATCACTGGATACACAAGCGGAGAGAACGACGGACAGGCCTACTATTGCGATTTTTTTCATGGGATATTCGAATGCCTTAAACTAGAAATTACTGTAAATCATGCCGTTAGATAATCGTATAATCAACCCAACAATGAAATTATATACTAAGACTCTTGTGACACATGACACAAAGTCAGTGAGCAACACAGTGATCTGATTAAAACTACGTCAAACTCACGCAGCGAATGGGTCTAACCTCGGATACCATAAAGAGAGTTAGATTCAAGGAGTGTCACGTTATGTCCAGTATCGCTGCGTTACTCAAGCCCTCGTCAGTCGCCGTCATCGGCGCCTCTTCGCGACCGATGAGAGCGGGCAACATCGTGATGAAAAACCTACTACAAGGTGGGTTTGAGGGCGCAATCATGCCTGTCACACCTCGTTATTCCTCTGTTTGTGGCGTGCTCGCCTACCCGACGATTGATTCGCTGCCGATTGTACCGGACGTCGCGATTTTATGTACTAGTGCGAAGTACAATGTCGAGCTGATACGTCAGCTTGCCGACAAACAAGTCAAGGCCGCGATCATTCTTTCGGCGGACATGCACCTCCCTGATCAAGACGGTATCACTAATCAATCACGCTGTTTAGAGATAGCGCGGGCCGCTGGCATGCGCCTGCTCGGTCCTAATAGCTTGGGCCTCATCCTCCCTTGGCATCATTTTAATGCTTCGTTTTCCCCTGTGATGGCGCAAAAAGGCAAAATCGCATTCATTTCCCAGTCTGCAGCCATGTGCACCACCATTTTGGACTGGGCCAACGACAAAGACATCGGATTTTCGGCATTTATTTCGATTGGCAATGCCAGCGATGTCGATTTTGCCGATCTTCTCGATCACCTCAGCACCGACACCAACACTGATGCGATCTTGCTCTATGTCGATACCATCAAAGATGCCAGGCGGTTTCTTTCTGCCGCGCGTGCGGCGTCACGTAACCGTCGAATACTGGTGCTCAAAGGTGGGCGAACAAAAGCCGGACGTGCTGCTGCAAAAGCACACACTGGCGGCGATGACACGCTTGATATTATCTATGATTCGGCGATTCGACGTACAGGTATGCTGCGCGTCAATAATTCACATGAACTGTTTGCAGCCGTTGAGACATTGACTCACTCCGTCCCTTTGCGCGGCGAACGATTGGCCATCATTACCAATGGCGGTGGCCCAGCGATTATGGCGGTGGATACGCTGCTCGAACGTGGCGGCAAACTTGCGCAGTTGTCTGAAGAAACGATGTTGCGTTTAAGCTCCGCGTTGCCGCCCAGCTGGAGCCAAAGTAACCCCATTGACATGGTTGGCGACGCAGACCATTTGCGCTATGTGAATACGCTTAACGCTTTGATGGATACAGATTGTGCGGACGCCATTTTGATTATGCACAGTCCCTCAGCCGTGGCGGAGTCGGAGCAGACCGCACGAGCGATTGTCGAAGCGGTCAGAGCTCATCCTCGTCATCGACGTTTCAACATTTTGACGAATTGGTCTGGCGAGTTAACCGCCAAACCTGCGCGATTGCTGTTTACCCAAGCGGGCATTCCTACCTATCGTACACCGGAGAGCGCTGTGGTGGCCTTCATGCATTTGGTCGAGTACAGACGAAATCAAAAACAGCTGATGGAAACGCCAACCACCGCAGAACCTATCGAGATCAATGATAGAAATGAAGCAAAAGTATGGATCAATGAGCGCTTAGAGCAACATGATGTCCGCCACCTCGATACTCATCAAATAGGGACATTACTCAAGCACTATGGGTTCAATGTGCTGCCGACATGGCTTGCGTCCGATGCGAGTGAAGCTGTGCATATCGCCGAAAGCATTGGCTATCCTGTTGCGGTAAAGCTTCGCTCACCTGACATTGCGCATAAATCCGATGTACAAGGTGTAATGCTTAATCTAAGAAATAGTCAAGAGGTGGCAAATGCGGCGCAAGCGATACTGGACCGAACGCAGCTTTCTTACCCTTCCGCCAATGTTCATGGTTTGATTGTGCAGGGCATGGCGAAATTGGCCGGCGGTGAAGAGATTCGTATTAAGATCAAACATGACAATACCTTCGGACCAGTAATTCTTATAGGTCAAGGTGGCTCCGAATGGGACGAGGCGATTGACGCGGCCGCCGCTTTACCGCCGTTGAATATGGTGTTGGCGCGTTATCTTATCGTCATTGCGATTAAAAATGGCAAGATACGTCTGCAAAAACTCCCAGAACCGATGAACATACAAGGGCTCTCTGAGTTTTTAGTTCGTTTGTCTCAATTAGTGGTGGATTGCCCTCAAATTCATGAGCTGGATATACATCCAGTACTAGCAAATGGCTCACAATTTACTATCCTCGATGCGGATCTTACATTACGACGCTATCAAGGCGACGCCCAGCAGCGTTTGGCCATTCGACCGTATCCAGTAGAGTATGAAGAGTCGATTACATTGAAAAACGGTGACTCCCTACTCCTTCGTCCAATCTTGCCTGAAGATGAGCCGCTTCATGCGGATTTTATTCACAACGTCAGCAAGGAGGATCTCTACAAACGCTTCTTTACGGATGTGGGTGAATTTAATCATGAAGCGCTGGCGAATCTAACACAAATTGACTATGACCGAGAGATGGCGTTTGTGGCAGTGCGTGAAGAGCAAGGTCAGCCGCAAATCATTGGCGTGTCACGCGCACTAATCAACCATGACAACACCGACGCCGAGTTCGCGATTTTGATCCGTTCCGATCTTAAGGGGATCGGTTTAGGCAAGGTGTTGATGAAAAAGATCATTGATTACTGCCACCATAAGGGCACCAAGCAAATGTCCGGTATGACCATGCCTACCAACCGCGGTATGCTAATGCTGGCGCAAAAACTTGGCTTCACCCTTGATATTCAGTTTGAAGATGGCGTCGCGGATATGGTGTTACCCTTGAATTAAGGAGCCAAGTGTTGAAATCCGTGAGTTGATATTAGATTTTTGCCAGAGACTTCCAGTTTTTCTTCAGGTATTGGATGCACCAAGACTTGGCTTCGCCCATTTTATTGCGCTTCCAAGCTAAGACGATGTCGATGGTGACAGCTTCGGTATCGGTGATCTGTTTGAGTTCCCCTTTTTCAATCAAGCTTTGCGCCAGTTCGGCAGGCAGCGTTCCTATGCCTAGGCCACTGCGCAGAGCATCGACTTTGGCAGCAAAGGTCGTGACGGTTAAACGCGGTTGGCGCTGCATCACATTGATGCTGATCGCCGGTTGCTCTCTTGCTGTATCCGCAATCGCAATAACACGATACTTCTCACGCGCAGACTCATTAAATGCGCCTGAACGTTTGTGTACATAGTGATCACTGGCCGCGACCCAAATCATTTTCATTTCCCCTAAAGTTTCAGCCTTAACGTCATGGGGAAGCGCATCCAGTTTCGGACACACTAACAGGTCAGCTCGACCCGTACTCAATGCCTCCCAACTGCCGGCTAAAATCTCTTCTTGCAGTTTGACTCGAGTTGAACTGACATTGCCAAGCGCATCGACAAGGGGGAAAAAGTTGTGAACAGGAATGATGCCATCGAACGCGAGTGTAATATCGAGCTCCCACCCATTGGCTATCACACTGGCGTCATTGACGAGTTTCTCTGTCGCCGCCAATATCGCCCTACCGCGTTCGAGAATCAGTTTGCCTGCCTCAGTGAAATTCGCTTTGTGCCCAGAGCGATCAAAGATGGTGATATCGAGGTCTTGCTCGAGTTTCTGAATTTGATAGCTCAAAGATGATGGCGCTTTATCCAATTCATTCGCGGCGGCCGCAAAGCTTCCTCTTCGATCAATCGCGTCCAATATGTGTAAGGCTTCTAACGTTATCGGGCTTTGCATCGCTTACATTCCTATAAATGAGAATCATTATTGTGACCTATATCTCACTAATGAAGTCTTGTTTTTACTAGTACGCTGACTATTCTACAAGTTTAAGTTTTTGTTTTATATATGAAATGTTGTTGGGATTCATTCTAATTCCAAAAGTTCAAATCAAAGGTGATATTGATAACGATAGTAATTATCATTTAGATCCAATAAAATTCAGGCCGTTCAACCAAACCTAATGGATTTAAGGTAATCATAAATGTATAAGAAATCACTATTGTCGGCTTCGATTGTTTTAGCCCTAACAACGAGTGCGTATGCACAAGAGTATGCCCTATTTGACGAAGTTGTGGTATCGGCAACGCGTACTGATCAACAGCTTAGTGATGTTGCTGCATCGGTTGCGGTGATCGATAACGACGAAATCGAAAGCAATATGACCACAGGTCTTGAGGATTTGTTCAAGTACACACCGGGTGTGAGTGTACAGACAAACTCACGTCAAGGTGTGCAAGGCATCAACATTCGCGGCATGGAAGGCAACAGAATTCAAGTTTTGGTGGATGGCGTCAACCAAACCAATCAGTTCGCGCCAAGCGGTGGTCAGTCGTACAACTTTATCAACTCCTCACGTATTGATGTAGACACTGACCTGCTAAAATCGGTTGAAGTGGTTAAGGGGGCCGCCTCTTCCCTTTATGGCTCAGGCGCTATCGGTGGGATCGTCGCTTTTCAGACCATCGACCCGAGTGATTTACTGAAAGGTCGAAATTTTGGTGGCCATGCTAAGTTCAATTTCTCATCTTCTGACAATACGTTCAGTGAGTCGATTGCACTTGCCAACAAAACAGGCAATTTAGAAAGTCTCGTCGCCTACACGCGCAGGGATGGGAATGAAGTCGATAACTTTGGCGAGCCTGATGAGCAAGACACCACGGCTAACAGTTTATTGGTTAAGCTTCAATACCAAGCGTCAGATGATCACCGTTTCGAGTTTACGGGTAATATCTTGCACGATACGGTAGACACGCAGTTTATTAGCGACAGCTACAGTGATTACAACGGTGATGATACGACCGACAAGCAGCAGATCGGCATTAAACACATTTGGAATGCAGACGCGTCTATTGCAGACACGGTGACCTGGCAGTTGGATTGGTTGAGCAAAGAAGAAAATGGCGTGACCAATCGTACCTCAAATGGCGGAATGTTCTTACCGACGGCCGGTAACGTGCAGCGTAAAGATTACCTCTATTCGGACGAAGGCTTCCAGTTTGACGCGCAGTTTGATAAAGGATTTAACCTAGGTTCAACGGAGCACTTCCTCGTCTACGGACTGTCGTTTGCCGATAAAGATATCAAAAACATCAATAACGAATACAACTCGATTGATGATGACAAAACGATTTTCTACATTCCTTCTGCCTCTGAACGAAACTACGGCTTATTTATCGAAGATACGATCACCATTGGTCAACTTACGCTGACTCCAGGTGTCCGTTTTGACAGTTTTGAGACAAAACCTGGCGACAGCTCGGAAAACCCAAGTGAAAACCCAGCGTCTGATTACCAAAAGTTCTCCGATTCTGCTCTCACTGGACGTCTAGGTGCGGTGTATGCACTGAATAAGCAGCACAAACTCTTTGCTCAAGTGAGTCAAGGTTTTAGAGCCCCTGATTTCCAAGAGTTGTACTACTCCTATGGCAACCCTAATTATGGCTACATCAATAAACCTAACCCTGATCTTGAGGCAGAGAAGAGTGTCTCGTATGAGTTAGGCTGGCGCCATAACACAGAGAACTCAGCTACAGAGTTGGCCGTGTTCTACAGTGACTACGACAACTTTATCTCTAGCGATACGGTCAGCGGTTCATTTACGCCAGCGGATCCCGCCGTTATTCAATACATCAACATTGATCAAGCAACCATCAAAGGTATAGAGCTCTCAAACACATTCTATTGGGATGAGCAGTTGCCACTTAACGGGATCAGTACGCGTGTTGCCGCGGCTTACACCGAGGGTGAAGATGGAGAAGGTAAACCACTTAACGACGTGACACCATGGAACACTGTGGTTGGCCTCAATTACGACGCACCTGCTGGTACTTGGGGTAGCGCGTTGACTGTCACCTATAACGCGGAGAAGAAAGCCAAAGACATCAACTCTGAAGGCTCAACTCGTGGAGATTACATCGGTATTGATGCCGCGACCATTGTCGACCTAACGGCTTACTACGTACCAATGAAAGATCTGACGCTACGCGCCGGACTCTTCAACGTAACGGACGAAGAGTATTACGAGTGGAATGATGTCAAAGGCTTTGTAGAAGAGGACAAAGATTTCACTCAACCGGGTCGTAACTGGGCAATCACGGCTAAGTACGAATTCTAAATATTGACGACGTCAAAAACAAAAAAGCTCCCTTTTAAATAAAGGGAGCTTTTTTTGGTTTCCAATAAAAGTGAATAAAAAAGGGTTGGAATCCATTAAGCGTTTGAGCTAGCCATCTCTTTCTTAACCATAAGCGCAGCAGCGACGATGAAAGCGACGATTAAACCTAGTTCCATTATGAACCTCGTTGACTTGTTGAAAATACCGAATTTAAACTTCGGTAATTCTAACAGTTTACGTCGTCGTGCAAAGTCCAAATGTTCACTTTTTTGCCAGTTTTATCGACTCAGTTCAAAAAAGCTGCGCTATGATTTATTTTTGACACATAAATCCGTCTTATCTTTGAGATAACACATACCTTTATTACAAATAGTTAACATTGAGCAGTGAGTGCTTGAGACTATAGCTGTCCGAGTTCTGGTTTCACCCACACTGAACTAAAATCAAACCAACCCAACGCGTTACACTGCGCATTTTGCAATGAACCGCATTGATCTTTACTCACTCCCAACCAACAGTGGAACATCGGAATTAACTGCATTCTTTCCACAAGAGACTGCCCTAGTGCTTTAGCGGGAAAAGGCCGGTTTTGATCACTTTGCCAATCCATCACAAGTTGCTGCCAATATTGAAAGTCATCTGACTGGCTCATCGCTTCAATATCGCTATAGCTGAGTAACCAAGCAGCCAATGCATCATCACGATTGTTAGTGATGCCCATCGCTTTAACCCAGATATCCACATCGGCGAGATCAGGTGTCTCGTGCTCATAACGAATGAGGCGAACTGATACCTTGTCTTGTTTGAGAACACGCTCTATACACTTAACCAAAGTCGGAAACATCGGGTGTTGCGATTGGTAGGCAACCGTCACCTCTCGCTCTGTTGAGGGAGCCTCGACAGCGTCGGTTTTTATGTGGTGATACCAACCTGGCTTGAGTCCATGTGCCGGCAGAGCGCCCAACTCGACTAATTTCTCATCAGGAATTTGTTTAAATAAATTGAGCGTGGCTAGGCGGTCATGGAAATAGCTTGCCCATTGTGACTCTTTAGCCAGTCCCGTTTTACGATTGAGGAGTAAAAAGGTACAACCCGGGTCCAGCTCGACATTATCTGTGACACGCTCAATGCCAGTCGCAATTGGCTGTGAAAGGCTCGGAAAAATCATTGAAGAGAGCGCACGCTCAATCACCCATACTTCCACACGATCGAGTAAAGGTCGGTAGCCAAAATACCCATCGTGCGCTTGAAGTACCAGACGTTTGGCATCATTTTGAACCACTTTGAACGGTCCTGTACCAATGGGAAACGCGTCATAATCGTCTTGTTGGTCTCGCTCTGGCAACGTGATCTTCGCACTCGACTCTGCTAACAGAACAGGCAAATGGTAATCAGGCCTAGAAAGGTATACATCAATAGTGTTAGCGTAACGACACTCAACGCATTCGATATGAGAAAAGAGCGTGTTTTGGCTCAATCGGCGCAGGACGGACAAAATGTGCTCAATAGTAAGCAACTCTCCGTTGTGAAAGCGTACCCCGCTACGAATGTAAAAGCGCCAATGCTGCGGTGTCACCAACTCCCAATTGTGCGCAATATCCGGCTCGATACGCTCTTGATCGCCAATTTTAGTTAAACCGCTGAATATCTGCGTGATGATGTGCAGCTCTGAACGGCGAACCCTTTTAGCGGGATTGAGAGTGGATAAGGGGCGATAGTAGGGTAAGCGAATCACCTGCTCACCTTGCTGGTGGACCACGCCTAAGTAGCTTTCAATCACTTGAGCTAACTTAGCGGTATCTTGATCGAGCGCTTTGAGCGCTTGGCTGATTTTTCCCTCATCTAAATATCGGCGAGCTAGAGTTTCGCTGACGTCACTGCGGCTACGTTTGAACACCAACTGGGAGAGCTTGCCGCGCCCCGGTGCTGGGTGCCACTCAAGCCACCCCTCTTCTTCCATTTTATTCAGCACGATTCGCGCATTTCGCCGTGTGCAGAATAAGATCTCTGTGATCTCTTCTAGTTGGACACCACAATCTTTGCCTTGGTAGTGCTCAAATAAAGTTTCGAACTGGACGCGTAATCTTGGGCTACTCATAAAGGGGAAATTCGTTGGTTTTGGATTCCAAACTAGTTTCCTCATTTATGAGCTCACATGCAAGTTTTGATATCTCACCCCAATACCGAGTTCTATGATATTGCGATACCTAATTGCTCAGCAACTTGGGTTAATTGATGGGCGTTATCGAGCGAGATTGACCAGCTAGCTTCAGACGCTCTTACCGCAATCACGTTACCGCCACCATAGAGCATGACGGCGTCCGCTTGGGCTTGCAACGTGACTCTACCCGGCCCTGCTAACTTAATCACCACTTCATTGGGGGTCGCGATGATTTTCCCTAAACTGAACTCAATCAGCATGAGCTTTCGTTCCACGATGTTTCTTAACCGCGATGGTCAAGCGACTGGTGCACACCAGTCGTTGCCTTTCGTCGGTGATATCAATTTGCCACACTTGTGTAGAAACGCCTAAATGCACGGGTCTGGCTGTACCGATGACATGCCCTTCCCGCATCGCGCGAACGTGGTTGGCGTTAATATCAAGTCCAACACAATAGCTTTCGTTATCAACACAGAAGTTTGCGGCCAGTGAACCGAGTGTTTCTGCGAGCACCACTGAAGCGCCGCCATGAAGCATACCGAGTGGTTGGTGGGTAAAATGACACACGGGCATGGTGGCCGTTAGGGAGTCATCACCAAAATCGGTATAGACGATATTGAGATGCTCAATCAGAGTGTTTTTTGAGGTTTGATTGAGTTTTTCCAGATCGATCTCTTTTTTCCATATTTTCATTCTGTGATCCGTCGTAATAAAAAGCGTTGTCGCGCGGTTGGTGCGTAGGAAACAGAGTCGCGTTGTAGCATAATGAAGCGGAATAACTCAAGCGTCATGACTCACAATGCCGACGCTGGCACATTCGTTACCTAGATGGAGAACGTCATGCACATCACTTATAAGCGCGGCTTGTCGCTATCCTTAATCGCTGCAAGCCTCGCGTTGTCTGCCTGTAGTTCATCGCCGACGGGGCGATCACAGCTGATTTTATTTTCCGATCAAGATATGAGCTCGTTAGGTGCCCAGTCGTTTGAACAGATGAAAAGCGAACAGCCGATCAGTACCGATGCCAAAACGAACGCGTACGTGCAGTGCGTTGCCAAAACCATTACGGCTCATGTGCCCAAGCAAGCGGGATTTGACGAGTGGGAAGTGGTGGTATTCGACAGTGACCAAGTCAACGCCTTTGCGCTCCCCGGAGGAAAAATTGGCGTATACACCGGGTTGTTAAACGTCGCGGTCAATCAAGATCAGCTAGCAACGGTGATTGGCCATGAAATTGCGCACGTACTCGCCGATCACAGTAACGAGCGCTTATCTCAATCTCAAATCGCCAATGCAGGCTTACAAATCACCAACATTGCGTTGGGCAGTTCAGAGTATCGCGACATGACAATGGCGGCACTTGGCGTTGGCGTTCAATATGGCGTGCTGTTGCCCTACGGGCGTACCCAAGAATCCGAGGCGGATATCGTTGGGTTAGAATTGATGGCCAAAGCCGGCTTTGACCCTAAACAAAGCGTCGCGCTGTGGCAAAATATGGCGAAAGCCTCCGGGGGCAATACGCCGCCTGAGCTACTCTCGACCCACCCCTCTCACAGTACACGTATTGATGATCTCAGCGCGAAAATGAAAACGCTGCCAGCGAGCAGCGTAAGCAAACCACAATGCTGAGTGTGCATACTCTACACAATGACCAACGGGAGCATGCTCCCGTTGTTTCTACCTAGTTCATGCTGTAAGTGTGATAGCGCGGTACGTATCGGGTCAATTAGGTGCCCAATATCAATAGAGGTAGGCGTAGCAACTCATCGCCCGTATTAGCAAAGAAGGCAATAATCGCGACTAACCCCGCTACCAAGCCCACATACCATATGGATGAAACAACTTGTCCATATCGGTCGAGCGGTAATAAATGGCTCGCATGGCGGCCACGCCACTCCAATACGATCTCAAGCATGCCCATGATGAGCAAGAAGCCAAACAAGGTTAGACCGAGCGAATAGCTGAGCAAGACCCCTGCCCCAGCTGCCGCACTGCACAGTACGATGCCAGCGACGCTGTTCATTGAGAAGCTGATGCTTTTTAGAATATGGCCGCCGTCGAGAGGCAAAATAGGCAGCAAATTAAACAAATTCAGCAGTGCATTAAACACCGCCAACCCCGCAAAGAAGGCTTCCCCTGTGAGCAGATAGACTAACGTCAACAGTAATGAAAGGATGAAGCCAAACATTGGCCCCATGATTGAGATCACCACGTCTTGCCAGCGAGTGTTGATCTTTTCGTCGCTGAGAGCGAGACCACCGAGAAACGGAACTAAATAGATGCCTTTGGTTTTCATACCAAAGTACTTCATTGCTTTGACGTGCCCATATTCATGAAAGATTAAGCAAGCCAGTAGTGCTAAGGCAAACTGAAACGAGAACAGCCATGAATAGGCGGCTAAACTGGCTGATGCCAGTACAACCTTAATCAGTTTGGCGCTTTTTAGCGCTTTCATACCCAAAGAGACTAAGCCGATCAGGCTAAATCGTCTTTCTGCCTTTGGTGGTCGCGTCGGCTGCTGACGTTCAATGTCTTTTTCCGTGCGTGTGGTGGTTGAATAGAGTTGATCGTTGAGTATCACTCTCACCTCAAGTGAAAACGGCTGCCAATGTAACGTCAAATCCACTTTGCAGGCCAAGCGCTCATCCCCTTTGCGTAACTCAAATTGGTGGCTTGATTCGTGTCCGTGCTCGGCATTGGCATCGAGTTGTGACACTAAGTGGTTGTCCCAATAGATCTGTTGCCAGCCTGCCATAGAGGCTTCGCCCCGCAGCGGCTTGCCTAGAAAGTCGATAGAAAAGAGTTCCAAGAGGGTTCCTTTGGTTAGGTATGCGCATAATTCACCCGAGAATTATGCCGACTTGAATACCTCAGGTAAAGCTTATCTGTGACGCTGTCACTTAATATATATCAACTGAACGATCGTTCACGCCCTTTATTTTTACCCGATAGTGTGCATAATAAGCCGCCTAGATTAAACACCCATCAAATGTGAGTCCTTTATGTCTTCAGAAGCTACTATGCTAGAACGTTGTGAATCTAAGTGTGAATTGTGCGCCAGTGACGCACCATTGACGGCTTATGCAGTGCCGCCTCACAGTCACGTGACCGTTGATCATGCGATTATGGTTTGCGACAAGTGTCTATCAGAAATTGATGAGCCAAAAGACATTAACCACTGGCGCTGCCTCAATGACAGCATGTGGAGTCAAGTTCCACCTGTACAAGTGACCGCTTGGCGTCAGTTAACGCGCCTCAACAGCGAGAGCTGGGCACAAGACGCGCTAGACATGATGTACATGGAAGAAGATCAGAAAACGTGGGCGATGCAAGGTATGTCTGCTGATGACAAACCTCTTGATTGCAATGGCGTTGAGCTAAAGAAAGGTGACGACGTAACGGTAATCAAAGACCTTCCCGTAAAAGGCACCAACCAAGTCATTAAGCAAGGTACGGTTATCCGTGGCATCAGCATTGGTGACGATCCTAAGCTTGTTTCTGGTAAAGCAAACGGCGGTCAGTCGATGTACGTGATTGCTGAATTTACTCGTAAGAAGTAATGAGCCGTTAAGAAAGCAAAACGCCAGCTCGATGTGAGCTGGCGTTTTCGTACTAAAGTTTGGTGTTAACGGTAGAGACCGATATCCTTTTGCATGTGACCTGACAGCTGATCCGCATAGTACGCGCGGGGATGGCTGTTGTCGGTAAATAGAATATCGAGTAAGTGAGCAATCAATCCTTTGAAAGAAACCGCGTAGGTTTTTTTGTCCATAGAGATAGTTGGGTTTAGTGTGCCCATTTGCATTGCTTGTGCCATGATTGCCTCTCTATAAATCTGTACGTTTTGTTGGGCTAATAATAGACAAACTTATGTTGGCCAAAAAATGACAAAATTTCCCTATTCAAATTAGATTTTCTAATAAAACAAGTCGTTAACAGAACAAAAAACGGATTATGCGTCAAAGGGGTTAAAAAGTGCGTAGAGTTCTCGTTAATGTGCATAGTTTTTCTACAGACATTTCTTCTCTCTTGCGCCGTTTACAAAACTTTTACACCTGGTCGTGCATAATTTTCGTCATTAACTTGTTGATATCCATCTTGTCGTCGTCTCGTTGCTACTGATGTGGCGTTTTTACTGTCTTGATCGCTGTGTGAGCGCTCGGTAGCGTCATTTACCACCAGATTGATAGAAATTTGCAGGTTAGAACCATAACTTATCGAATTATTTGGCTTAAAGCCATAACAATTGCTAATGTTTATTTTCCGCAGCGGTGGTATGACGAATCCTCAAAAATGAAAAGAGCGCACGGTGAATGTGCGCTCTTATATGTTTAATGGGATCATCACGTCGGTGAGCATCACTGTTAAATCGTGCCCATTGGTACGAAATACACCAATGCTGACCAAACGCTTATCCAACTGATCACCACGACGACATCAATCCAGTCTTTACGCCACATAATGTCTTACCTTTGAGTTCGCTTATCGTAAACCGTTTCGGTCTCTCTGCTGACATTGATGGCTTAGCATACTCTATGCCAATTTGGATTTTGATGTCCCTACGTGCTTGGCATTGAGGGTGTCGGGACAGTCTTGGAGCATTTCGATAAAACAATCGGCCATCGACATGGGGGTCACCACTCCCTCGCCAGCCATGTTCAAGATGGCGTCGTAGCCTTCTTTCCCTTTCATGGTGTAAGCCGATGATGTGCCTACATAGGTTTGATTTTGTTCAACTTTCACCCATTGGTTGCCTGAGCTTCTCACCTCTAGCCGCGTGATTCGTTCACCGATGGGTGACGATTCATTGTAGGTAAAGCGCAAGTTGTACGTGTATGGGTAAGAACCATCCCCTGTCCCTTCAACTCCATTGCTGAGCGCGTTGTTGATGGCGCCTTCTATCACGCGATAAAGATGCTGCCCCTCAATTTCATATACGCCAATAGGAACGGCAAAGGGCAAAAGTTTGCCAGCAATGTCTGCCACACTCACTTGGCCAATATTGAGTGAGTTTCTCACTCCTCCGGCATTGTGAATGGCAAAATCCACTGTCATACCGCGCTTGCGCATCGAATGGACAAAAGAGCGCGCGACGAGAGGCGCGAGTTCGCTCGGCCCTTGCGTATCAGGGATCCTCACATGGCGAAGATAGCGACCCGCATCCGCAATGTATGTGTTTTGTAGGCTGCGGACATGACAGCTGTATTGGCGCTCTAAAAGTTGATAGACCGTGGGATCTTTTTTGCAGACCACCGCTTGAGGATACGCATCAATAAAATGTCTCGCGGCTTGATAACGGCTTTCTGTATGCGCCTGACTTCGCGAAGCATCAATAAACAGTTGTCGGCCTAGTAATAGCTCATTTTTTCCGTGAAATGCGATCACCTGTCCGTGATCATCAAACTCAATGTCACAATGACCCATGCTCAGTGCGTGATAGCCTGCTTGCACAACATAGGTATTGTTGACCTTCACTCCGTATTCGACGTCTTTCGCAAGTCCGAGCGCCGAGAAGTCGCCTTGCAGGCGATGGCTGTGGCCGCCAATCACCAAGCCAATCCCATCGACATGATTGGCGATATCCAAGTCTGCGTCGTAGCCCATATGGCTAAGCAAAATAATATTGCGGATCCCCGCTTGATGGATGGCAGCCACGGTGGCCCGCGCGGTTTCAATGGTGGAGACAAACGGCGTATCAACATCTGGATTAGAGATGTCTTCCATCTTATCCAACGCTAGGGAGAAAATCGCCACTTTACTTTGCCCGACCGTTTTCTCTATCCAACCAGCCGTACGTGTTGGGGATTGATAGGCGATAACCTTTGGGTTATCGGATAGGCGTGTGGGTTTGTCTTGGCGCTCTTGGCTCAGATCCCAGTTACCTGCAAGCAGTGGAAACTCGATTCGCTGGGCAAACTGCGCGACGGGTAAGTTGCCCATATCAAGCTCATGATTGCCTAACGCCATGGCATCTATGCCTAGCGCATTGAGCATGGTGGCGTTTGCTTCCCCTTTAAACAGCGAAAAGTAAAGCGTGCCTTGAAAGCAATCTCCTGCGTGGAGAAAGAGGAAGGCATCACCGGCCTGTTGCGCCTCGTCTCTCAGCTGTTTGGCGCGAGTGGCGATGCGAGCAAAGCCCCCAGCGCTGACGTAAGGTGTGAGTGTGTCACCTTTCACGTTCAATGTGAGCTGTAACGAGGAGGGTTCAAAATAGGAATGGGTATCGTTAATGTGTGCTATACGTAATTTTGTCATGTTATAGTTTTTATCTGTCTTCTTTACTCTCTTTTCCCGTCATCCTAACGCAATCGGTATGACAGATTCATTATATTTCACACTTTTATTGAACATGCCATTTGATATACATCGCTCAGTGTGACTTGTGCATAATTGCCTGTTTGTGAGGTAAATATCTGCTAAACCACACTTTTTCGATTATGCTTAAACTGTCTATAGCCAAAACGGAGTGACTCTATGAGATTAGAGCGAATCGAAATTTCTGGCTTTCGCGGTATCCGCCGCTTATCTATCGCATTTGATGAACTCACCACGCTGATTGGCGAAAACACCTGGGGTAAATCGTCACTGCTCGACGCACTGAGCGTTGCCTTGCCGTCTGAAGGCACACCGTATCAATTTGAAATGACGGACTTTCATGTTGATTACTCCATTGCTCATCCGCAAACCCAACACTTACAAATTGTGCTCAGCCTTATCGCGACGGATAAAAATGAAGTTCGCTCCGGGCGCTATCGAAAAATCAAACCGATCTGGATCACCGACGAGGAAGGTGTACAAAGGATTATTTACCGTTTAAGTGCTTCACGCGACGGGCATTCCATCTCGACCCGCTATGCTTTTCTCAACGATCAAGGGGATCCTTTGCCGTTACACCACTCAGAGAAGCTTGCTCAGGAGTTGATGTCACTTCACCCCGTGATTCGGTTAAAAGACTCCCGCCGATTTGAACGCCCTTTCAGCAACGGTAACGGCGTCAATGAACGATCAGAGAAACGCATTGATAACACTTGCCGCCGTTTGATGGCTATCCCTGGCCATGTCAACAAAGGCGAAATGCGCAGTAGCCTCAACTCGATGAACGTGTTGGTCGATCACTATTTCTCCTTTAAATCCAGCAGTCGTAAGAATCCGCGGAAGCAGCGTGACGGCATCTTCTTTAATGCTCCAAGCAGCAACAAGAGCATTACGCAGGTCGTCGCGGAAACGCACAATAAGCAGACGCGGTTACTGTTTATGACACTCCTCAACGCCTATTTACAGGCTAAAGGGCCAAACAAACTTCGTCGCTGCGCACGTCCTCTGCTGATCATTGAAGATCCCGAAGGTCGTTTACACCCCACCCACCTAGCTCGCGCGTGGGGGCTGTTGCAGTTGCTGCCAATGCAAAAGATTCTCACCACCAACAGTGGAGAGTTACTTGGTCAAGTGCCAATGCGCAGCCTGCGACGTCTAGTGCGACAATCCGATAAAACCATCACCTACTACTTGCCAGAACAACGTTTTAGCCGCGATGAGCTTCGACGGATTGGTTTCCACATTCGCTTTCACCGATCCGGAGCGCTGTTTGCGCGTTGTTGGTTGTTGGTGGAGGGAGAAACGGAAGTGTGGCTGTTTAATGAACTGGCCAATCAATGCGGCTATAACCTCGCCGCAGAGGGCGTGCAAATTATCGAGTTTGCGCAGTCGGGGCTGAAATCTCTGATCAAAGTGGCTAAAGCCTTTGGTATCGATTGGCATGTGGTGACGGATGGCGATGCCGCCGGCAAAAAGTACGCGGCGGCGGTAAAAGCGCAATTGGGGCATGATCAGCAAAGACATCGTCTCACCGAGCTGCCCGATCGAGACATCGAACACTATCTTTACAACAACGGTTTTGAATCTTTCTTCAAGGAAAAAATCAAGGTGCCTTTGGATCATCCTATTCCCGCGAAAAAGGTGGTCGCGAGGGTGCTGAAGAAATACGCCAAACCCGACTTAGCACTCGCACTGGTCCACCATTGTGAAGAGCAAGGCGTCGAGTGCATTCCAATACTGCTTAGATGGACATTAAAGCGCGTGATTACGATGGCGAACGGCAACACGCCCTAAGGTTATAAATCGGCATGACCAACAAACGAAAAAACGGCAAATCACAAAGAGATGCCGTTGTATCAAAAGGCTCACTCATTCAGGTTGAGAGTGCGAAGAAGATACTCAATCGGGGGGAAGTAGAAATAACGCACTACTGGCTCACAGCTTGGCTGCTTCTCGCTGACGCGGATTTGCCATTGGATTGAGACTTTTGTTGCAACCATAGGCCAGACGCTTTCATCGCATAACCAAACACGCCGCCCAACATCAGCGATGGAACAATCAGTTGCCAATCACCATTTGCGGCAAACGTCGCGCACGAACCGATGAATGTACCTGGGATATAAGCCAGCCAGGACTGTTTCGCTTGAATACACATGAAAAAAGCGACAATCGCAGTAATGACATAGCCAAGTATTTCTAGCGAAGCAAACTGGCTAGCGTGAATGATCACCATTGCCCAAAACACACCGCTTAGGTTGGTGACTAAGCTTTGTGCTAAGCCTTTTAAGCCTGAAGTCGGAGAAGCAAAGTAACTGGTGCAGCCTAGAAATCCTGCCCAGGTCAGCAAACCGAGTGAGATGGCAATCCAGCCCCACAGGCCGGAAAGTAAGCCGGTGGTCAGCGATATCGCGAGTAATGTCGTCATAATGCCTCACAGAGAAAATCGGTAGCGTTAGAAATTGCCGCCATCATATCGCTATGCTCAGCCTTGTTAAGTTACATTGATCACATTATTACGCAACGAAGTTTCATTCGTTACATTAATTAGTGACGCAATCGATATTTAAACAGATTTAGTAAACAGAAAGCAAAAATGGCCAAACGTAACGCTTGGCCATGTTTTGTATCGACAAATGACGTGGGGGCTAGATCAACATAGTCGAGTAAACCACACCAGCAAGTCCCAAGGTGGCTAACACGCCAACCACTTTTTCTGTCATCACACCCTCACGTTCCGCCGCTTTGCCGAACATACCGAAGACGAGTGGATGGACTAAGAAAGTCATCGCGAAAGTGAAGGTGATCAAGCTGGCCGCCGCACTACCAAACATGCCCTCTTGCACCGCAGCAAATAGGCCAAAGTGAGATAAGCCTGAAGACGCTGCCATTGATGCATGCTCCAACGACATTCCCGCCAAACTCAGGAGGGTAAAGCTGCCGAAGACTGCCATAATTTGCCAACCCAGGGAGAATAGCATCAACCCTTTCACCTCTTTGGCCTCGCTACCAGCGGCATTGCGTAGGTTTTTCAGTGCAAAGAAAACAAATGCTCCCCCCACTAAAATCAGTGGCAATGTCCATTGTACGAGCAGTGAACCACTCTCAGCACTCGCCGCAAGAATCGTAAACACAAAGATATGACCTGCAAACGGAATGTTGATCATGATAGGCGCTCGTGATGCCGCAGTGCGACCGAAATCGCCTGCCGTACATGCGCCCGTTAGCCCTGAGTGAGACAAACCGCCTGCCATACCCGGTGCCAAGTTTCTCAGATGGTTAGCACGACCAACAAAGATCAACAGCGCTAAGCCACCAAACATCCAGAACACTTGTCCTGCAAAACCGTAAACGATCACGCTTGATAGACCCGGAATTGCGAACGCTTCAAGCATGTGTGAGCCGCCGACCAAGAAGCTCCCGGCCAATACAAGTGGAATACCAGCGAACAGCAGTGAGTTCATGGTTGGACCTAACTTCCACTTTGGCAGCATAGCGCCAAGGCCCGATGACAAAATCATCGCAAAGAAAATCTGAGGTAGACCGATGTAGGCTTGCACGATATTAGACAGCATCAACGAAAACTTCAGTACCAGTACAATCGCAACGGCTTCCACCACCCCTTTGCGAATGTAAGACTGTTTACAGGCGAAAATCGCTTTGCTATCCACTAAGATGAACGCGATCGCCAGGCTGATGTAAGCCAACAGCAAGTAAGAATCGCCCAATTGGTAATGGCTCGCGCGCCCAGACAGCAGCGCGTCCGCCATATCGATACCGAGCAATAATAGAAACGCACGCACAATAAACATGAACTGAGTGGTGTTCGTTCCCAGCACCATCTCTTTGTTCGATGGCGTGAAATAATTGTCGTCCGACATATCGTGGTTTGACAACAGGCGCTTAATCTCTTGTCCTCCAACGAAGAAAGAGGCAATCAAAGCGATGACGGTGGTTTGACTCATCATCACGACCACAGGAAAATCGGTTAATCCCGGTTGAGCCATACCACTTTGAACCAACAAGGATCCAAGGCCTAAACC
This sequence comes from Vibrio sp. R12-SW3-ISO1, assembly GCF_059834005.1. Classification (NCBI taxonomy): domain Bacteria; kingdom Pseudomonadati; phylum Pseudomonadota; class Gammaproteobacteria; order Vibrionales; family Vibrionaceae; genus Vibrio; species Vibrio sp. R12-SW3-ISO1. Next base: position 13,438 of record NZ_JCBDGK010000047.1, on the reverse strand, counting down.
AAACACGACGATCACCAACAGTGAAGAGTACTTAGTACCTGCAACAATTGTGCGAGCCACCAGTACCATGATCGAAAGAGCGACAAACGCCAACACGTAATGATTAAACGCCGCTAGATGGGAAAACTGTTCCATTATAACTCCAACTATAAACTCGAATTAAGCGACACTGGTGTCTGCTTGAGGTGTGCTGACAGGCGACATCGCCGTTGGCGCTTCTTTAAATAAGGTGCGCAGTGCACGCAGCACTTCTGTACGCGAAACCACACCCACGTACTTGCCATCATTAAGAACGGGCAGAATTTGTGGGCGATTCACCTTGATGCTTTTGACGCGTTCTTCCAGAGAGAGGGTGCTCAAACGCGTCGCAATACCCATCGCGGTTGTTGGATAAATCTGGTCTTTATCAAGCGCGAGAAACTCCATAACATCAGTGAGGCGCTCTTCAAAGCCAATCGTGACCACATCGGTTTTCATCAATTGACCAATCGTTACTTGAGTGTCGGGGATGTAATCCTGACACCACATTTCAGTCATTACGTCATGTGCCGAAAAGAAGCCAACTAACTTACCCTGCTCATCGCAAACGGCAGCACCGTTGGTGTTGTGTTGTAAAAACTGGTCGATCGCCGCGTAAAGGGGCGTATCTTGACGTAATACTGGTGCGTTCGAATTGACAATGTCGCTTACGGTTAACAATGCACTCATAACATTCTCCTAAAAAATAGCGGTCGGCATCCCATGCCAATCCAACAAAAATTCAATAACTCAGCAGCCCATACCTCACTGCTGGACGCCATGTTACAAAGTGCAATTGTATTAGTAAATTTGATTTTATTTATTTTTAGATTCAATTTTATTGATATGAAATAAAATTTAGGCTTTTCGTTATAGCAAGAGAAGGGTTATCAATCGGATTGATAGGGTGTTTCAGACTGACGAAGCCACAACGATCATCAATGGGAGCTTGATCTCGAAGCGCTGGGCTAACACTCTGATAGTATAGTATTCAAGAGCTGAAACACTGACTATGACAGAGCAGGAATAAATTGAAAAATTGATTTATTTTCATTTCTGAATCAGATTTTCTGATATACAATCTTACCCAATTTTGAGCGACTACGCCTCAATTATGCTTTGCCTGAATAGAAACAAAGAGGAGAAACGGTGCGGTATTCTTTGAAACAACTCGCGGTATTTGATGCCGTGGCCGAACTGGGTAGCGTCAGCCAAGCCGCTGATAAACTGGCCATTACCCAATCCGCTGCGAGTATGTCCTTGAGCCAGTTGGAAAAGCTCCTCGGCAGAGAGCTGTTTATTCGTCAGGGTAAATACATGCGCCTTAGCCACTGGGGCAACTGGCTAAGACCGAGAGCAAAAAGGCTCCTGCAGGATGCAGAACAGATCGAAATCGGTTTCTATGACCAACATTTGTTCAGTGGCAATATCAATATTGGTGCTAGCCAAACTCCCGCGGAGCACCTCGTCCCCGAGCTAATTAGTACCATTGATAATGATTTTCCAGAGATCCGCACCGCTTTGGATGTCAAAAGTACCAATCAGGTCATCCAAGGCGTACTCGATTATAAATATGACCTCGGCATTATCGAAGGTCGATGTGACGATAACCGTACACATCAAGAAGAGTGGTTCCGAGATCACCTCGTTGTGATCAGTTCAGCGCATCACCCATACGCCAAAAACGAACGCGTCAGTTTGGCGCAATTAGAGCAAGCCCAATGGGTGCTGCGTGAAGGCGGCGCCGGTACTCGCTCTGTGTTTGAAGGGGCGATGTTGCCGTTGATCCCTGACCTTGACGTATGGCGTGAATACGCGCACATTCCGGTCATTCGTCGGCTTGTCGCCAATGGTAAATACCTGTCATGTCTCCCCTACCTCGATGTCGCACCCTATATTGAACGCGGTGAACTTGCCGCGCTGAACGTACCGGAGCTTAAAATGAATCGAGCGATTTCATTTATCTGGCGTGCAGACATGGAAGATCACCCGTTATTGGATTGTATTAAGCGCGAAGCGCATCGGATGATTAAAAACCACAAATTCTGAGTTCCAATAACCAGCGCAAAGCCCTCTTTTGGAGGGTTTTGTTTTACCCCTTCTCCCTATCAATGTTTCTGATACTCTTTTCGCCCCCTCCCTTAATCGCTATTTTATTTATCTATATCAATTTAATTGATGGTAATTAAAACATTAATCAATTTTATCTTTACTGAATCTTTGCCTACCCTACAATGAATCCACAAGGACAATAGGATGCATAGTCTGCATTGAAAGGAGTTTGGGGGGAGCGATGACACAAACACACAACGAGAAGGTCTCTTTTTCACCCGCCGAGATGATGGCGGAAGCGGAAAAGTTTGCTTTCAGTAAAGCCAACAAAACCAGCACGATGACACTGAGCCTCGCGATCATGGCTGGTGCATTTATCGGTTTAGCGTTCGTCTTCTATATTACGGTGACCACCGATAATGCCGGAGCCGGTTGGGGATTGAGTCGCTTAGTCGGCGGTTTGGCATTCAGTATGGGACTAATTTTGATCGTCATTTGTGGCGGCGAACTCTTTACCAGCTCGGTGTTGTCGAGCATTTCCTGGGCGAACCGACAAATCAGTGCCACCAAGATGCTGTCAATTTGGGGTAAGGTTTACTTGGGTAACTTTATCGGTGCCTCACTGCTGCTGATTATTGTGTTTTTTGCAGGCTTGTACGGCTTAGATCAAGGCCAGTGGGGACTAAATGCGCTGAACATCGCGCAGCATAAACTGCATCACACGCCCGTTCAGGCATTTGCACTGGGCGTTTTGTGTAATCTTCTCGTGTGTTTGGCCATATGGTTGACCTTTAGCAGTGCCAATACCATGACGAAAGCTGCCATGACGGTGATGCCGGTGGCAATGTTTGTGTCCAGCGGCTTTGAGCACTGTGTGGCTAATATGTTTATGGTGCCACTTGGCATCGCCATCCACAGCTTTGCTCCAGAGCCTTTTTGGTCACAAATCGGTGTGCCTGCTTCGCAGTTTTACGACTTGACGGTCGGCCATTTCATCACAGCAAACTTAATCCCAGTCACCCTCGGCAACATCGTGGGTGGCGCGGTGTTGGTTGGTTTAGCGAACTGGTCTATCTATCGTCGGCCTCAGCTTAAAGCGACGGCCAATCAGGCGATCACTCAACCCGAAAAGATCAGCGCCCACACCCTTTATCGCGGCGAAGACACCGTAACCATCGAGACAATTATGGACACGCATCCGGTTCAGTTCGTTGCTAACACTCCGATCGGCAAAGCCATTGATACGCTTCTTGAGCTGCACATCGACGGCGCACCTGTCGTCAATACACAGAATGAATTGATCGGATTCTTTTCGATTCACGACGCTATGATTGAGGTGTGGAGCCATCAGCACCCTACTCAAATGGAACAAAGCGTCGTGACGGTGATGAACGATGAGATCAGCGCGGTGTCGGTAAGCGATACCTTGCTTGATGTATTAGAATACTTTTGCCTCGACAAAGCGGCGCTGTTTCCGACATCGAGCATGGGGTATGCAACGCAACTCAACTCTGCGTCACTGACCGCACGTGCAAAGCATTCGCCCCCTAATCGCCCATCAGTCTTGCCGGTACTGGCTGATGGACGTCTTGTTGGCGTGGTGACCCGAGCACAAGTTCTTCGTGCCTTACAACAAACGACTAAACTTGAGTCAAAATCACCATACGAGACTGATGCGCAAGACGAAAAGCGTCTTGCATAAATCATAGAAACAATAAAGCCCTCCGATTGGAGGGCTATGTCATTCTATCTAGAAATGATTACTTCTTAACGCCTTCGACATGCAGTTCCATATCGACGTAGCTTGATGCGCCCATCACCGCGATATCAAAATCAGCAAGCTCTAGTCGTGTTGTACCCACGAATCCTGCGCGCTCACCACCCCATGGGTCTTGGCCTGCGCCGACAAATTCAGCGTCGATCGTAATCGGTTTAGTGACACCATGTAGGTTCAAGTCGCCCTTCACTTCTAGCATGCCGTCCCCTTTATCGACAACGCTGGTGCTCGTAAAGGTTGCGGTTGAGAATTTAGAGGCATCAATGAAATCAGCGCTACGAATGTGCTTATCACGTTCAGCGTGATTTGAGTCGAGGCTACGAGTGTCGACATTCACGGTCACTTTCGACGCTTCAACATTGCTAGGATCGTAAGAGAACTCGCCATCAAAGGTGTTAAAACGACCCTTAATGAAGCTGTATCCTAGATGGCTAACTTTAAAGTTGACCGATGCGTGTGCACCTTTGGTGTCAATTACGTAATCCGCCGCGCTTGCGCCTAATGGCAGTACCATTGCCATAGCTAGTCCGGTAGCAAGTAACGTCTTTTTCATTTTGAAGCTCCTATCATTTTGCGTAGCGTGTTGTCTTTGTTAATAAAGTGGTGTTTTAGTGCTGCCAGTGCATGCACAGCGGCTAATAAGATTAACGCCCAAGCAGCGTAAAAGTGTATTTGCCCTGCGGTATCGGCTTGACCTTCAAAGAAAGCGCCCATACCAGGGACGGTGAACCAACCGAAGACTTCGATACCTCGCCCATCTTCCGTTGAAATAAGATATCCCGACACAAACAACGTCAGAAGTAGTGCATACATGGCTAGGTGCGCCAACTTTGCGCCGAGGACTTCAATCTTTGCACCTTCGACTTGCGGTGACGCTGTCACATTTTTCCATACAAATCGGAATAGAGTGACAAGGGCTAATAAAATACCCACTGATTTGTGCCAATGCGGTGCGGTTTTGTACCATTCACTGTAGTAGCTCAGATCAACCATCCATAGCCCCACCGCAAACATACCAATCACAACCAGTGCCGACACCCAATGGATGGCTCGCGCGACGCCGTTGTAGTTCTTTACCCTATGCGGATGATTTTGGCTGCTGTTCATTTGTATACTTCCAACTTTGGTTGACGCCCAAGCAAAAAAGTTATGGTTGAGCACGTTTTTATAATCAATTGCGTTGTGAATGATTATCGGACAGGTTCGCAAACTTGGAAATGTCGTCGCATTGATGAAGTCATTCAAAAAATTTGAAGGAACTTATCCCTGATTACTTAGGCTCCCACTGTTCTAGCTCGTATATTTCATCCGCAACATCCATCACTTTACGCTCAAACACGGCTTGGGCATCACTTAACCCCTTGTTATAAAAGGTGGCAGAAAACTGTTTAATCACAAAGTCGGTGAGAAATTCGGCATCGAATTGGCCAATTTCTACCTCCAACTCATCATGTAAATAGTCTTGGAGTGACTGCGCCATCGCGTGTTTTTGTTGTGATGTAAATTCAATCTTAGACATAAACCCCTCATTTCCCCTGAATTTTAGCCAATTAAATGTAACTTAATTTAAAAGTGGCGTGTTACTCTAATTTGGCGAGTTTGAGTAATGGAGAACCCACCTTGCTACTGGATGTGCTAATTCAAAGCGTGAACGAGTTTCAAGCCGACTGTATGGCCTTATGTGAAAAGCACTACCCGACCATTCATAATAAAGGCATGAGTGAGCACCATTTGGGCTTGGCGTTTGCGCGGCGTCTTTCTCGCACACTCACCGAGTTTGGCCACGCGTGTGATTACACTGCCCAAGAATGCCTGACCCACAAAGAGATGCCTCACCACTATCGAGTGAGCTCTGAGCTGGGCACTGTTTGGATTATGACGTCTCACCTGGTCAGCGCAGGTTCCACCCACCGTAAGAAGTTATTTAAGTCCATCGCTCTATGGCACGCCGAATACAGCTACGCTATTCAGCCCAACGACCTTGTGCTCCTGCTGTCTGACCATTGGATCACTCGCAGTAAACAGAGCCGCGAGTTGTTACACTGGTGGACGGGGCAACTGCCTGACCAGTTAGACGATTACCGTATTCAAGGGGTGAGCTTATATGAGAGCGATTCACAATTAGCGGCGACACTAGAAGAGCAATTTGGCATGAGTCCTTACTACGTTAAGTTCACCCATCCACTGCGTCGCTCAACGGATCAGCAACTGGTGCGCAAGTATTTGCATTTATATTCAGTTATTCAGCTTAGTTAATCCCTTTCCCACTCCGCCACTGTCACAGAAGCGTCACTCTGCGCGCGCATACTAAAGCGATCCCCTCACTGATTTAATGACTCGATGAAAAAACTGAAGCGTTATCAGTATGAACGCTACGCGGTGCTGTGTAATCTTGCTTATCAACGCGTCCTAAAACAGACACGCTATGGCTTTGCCCCAAACGGCCAGCGCGTTATTCATAACCGTTTTGGTAAACCTATGATTCGTGTGCTGTGGAGCCACGATAAAGACGAAGTCATTGTGGTGATCAAAGGCTCCCACAATGTTTGGGATTGGCTACTTAACCTTAAACTTTGGCACAAAAGCTGCGCGCCTTTTCAATTACCCTATGCGATTCACGCCGGCTACTTCGACTTACTCAATCAAGAAAGCACGCCAAGTCATAAGAGCGACACCTTAGGTATGAGTGTGTTTGACAAATTGCTCACGATACTCGTGCCATTGATAGAACAGGGTAAACGAATCACGGTAACGGGGCACTCATCCGGCGGCGCTGTCGGCTTAGTCATTGCTGACCGCCTTGAGCGTTGCCATCCTAAGGTTATCAAACGAGTCGTAACCTTTGGTCAGCCATCGGTCGGTGGTTATCGATTCTATCGACACTACTTGCTAGTGCACAAAACCTATCGCGTCTGCTGCGATCTCGACATCGTCACCTTCCTGCCCCCTATTCCTTTCTACTATATGCACGTTGGAAAAATGCTGTGGCTCTACAATGGTCGTATTTACGAAAACACACCCAATTGGTTACGCTTTGGTCGCAGTGTTGTGTCCTGGCTTATCCGTCCGTTTTCCTATCATTTGATGTCTAAATACATACGCAATAAAGATTTTTTTGATGAGCGTTGATGAGACCTCTATCTTAAAATGGATATTTATTCATTTCTAAAACAAAGAAAACTTGGCGCAACTTTGATAATGCTTGTATCTTTATTGAGACAAAAGGTTGGCTTCCAACGTGCGACAAAATCGGTACTTTCCAGTATGCTTAGTCGTTTGATTGTATCGCCATGTGGTATTTTTGAGGTAAGGCGTTTTTATGATTCTGTCCACCCGAGAGCAGTTTACTCGATGTCTCGAACAGCGAGAAGATGGCCAGTACATTGCGCACTATAAGTCTTTGACACTTTCTAGTGTCTACCAGCCGATTTATACCAAACACACCAGCATGGTTGGTTTAGAGGCACTGCTGCGCATCACCCGCAAAGACGGCAGTTCCGTGAGACCCGATCTGTTTTTTTCCTCAGACAGCATCCCATTGGATGACAAAGTGAATGTTGAGCGCTTGAGTCGCGTGATTCATATTCGAAACTTCGCCCAATCAAAATTTCGTGACCGCAAATTGTTCCTCAACATCCTTCCTGTCGTAGGCGATGCGATGGCGGTGATTGATATGACGGAAAGCCTACTGGCCACACGGATAAAAGAGCTCGGGCTCGCACTGGATCAGATCGTTATTGAAGTGGTTGAGCATGAACATGCCAACGAAGCCTTATTGAAGACCGCAATGAAGAAGCTTAGCGATATTGGATTTCATATTGCGGTGGACGATTATGGTGTGGAAGCCTCCAATCGAGCCAGGGTGGAAACACTCAGTCCTGACATCGTAAAAATGGATCGCTCATTGATGCTCGACTACATGCAAGGCAATCAAGCCGCGATGATTTCAGGTATCGAATTGGCAAAAACGTTGGGCTGTCAGGTAGTGATCGAGGGCATCGAGACCCAAGAACAACTCGATGCCATGCGCGCCTTAGATCTCAATATGTATCAAGGCTATTTTCTCTCTATGCCTGACAGCGTGTTGAAGCTAAAGCATTCCTAGTCGCACTTACTTAATGTCACCATAACGTTCCAAATACAAGATGGTGGCGGCGGTACGCGACGGAACGCGCAGCTTTTTCAGCAAACTTTTCATGTGCACCTTGACCGTCGATTCGGAAATAAACAGCGTATCTGCGATCTGTTTGTTGCGAAATCCTTTGGCAACCTCTTTGAGAATCTGACGCTCTCGATCGGTCAGTTCATCAAACACATCGGTAGTGTGTTCTCGCTTGAGCAGGTATTTCGCCACTTCTCGGCTGTAAGCCTTGTTACCACGAATGGATTGTTTGAGCAGCGACACCAACTCATCGGGCTCGGTATCTTTGAGCAAATAGCCATCGGCTCCGGCTCGAATGATCGCTTCGATGTCTGCTGGGCTGTCTGATACTGTCAAAATAACAATAGTGGCGTCACAGTCATCGGCGCGCAGTGCATTCAGGGTGTCAAGCCCCGACATCCCTTTCATATTTAAGTCCAGCAAGATCAAATCTGGCTTTAATTCGTGATTCTTCGCCACCGCTTCAGTCCCATTGCTGGCTTCGGCGATAACATCAAACTCCGGCTCAAAACTCAGTAGCTGCTGAATCCCTCTTCTCATTAGAGGGTGATCATCCACCAGCAAAACTCTACATTGTGACACTGCTTGTTTCCTTATTTCTTGGGTACGTGAGGATGACGCGGCACCCCTGCTCTTGTTTGCTTTCAATGACCAAGGTGCCGTTTAACCGGGACGCTCGCTCTTGCATAATACTCATGCCGTAGTGGTTGAGCTTTTCGTTGGCCTGTTCAAACCCGATGCCATCGTCAGAGACCGACACCACAACGTTATTGTCGGTCTCAAGGCAGGCGATATCGATTTGCGTCGCTTTGGCGTGCTTGATCGCATTTAGGGTCGCTTCACGGATCAATTGCAGTAAGTGAACCTGATCACTGGCATCAAGCTCTACAGAGGAGAGCTGATTATCGACCTCTATGCGGATTGACGATTGATCGGCCAATTGCTCCGTCATCTCTTTTAGTGCTTGGCCAAAACTGCCTTCTTTGATCGTCAGTCGAAACGTGGTCAGCAATTCGCGTAATTGGGTATAGGCGGCGGATAGCCCGCCGTCGAGATCCTTCAGTACGCTCTGAGTGTGCGGCGATGCTTCGCCGGGAGACAGAGCGGATAAACCCCGTTTGAGTAACGAGACTTGAATTTTTAAATAGGATAAAGACTGAGCAAGCGAGTCATGCAGTTCACGGGCGATCGTCGCGCGCTCTTCCATCAAAAGGAGATGCTCCGCTTGCTTCTGCGCTTGGTTGTAATACACCGCGCGCGAGAGGATTTGGACAAAGTTATCGATCAAGGCTTGATCAGGGCAAGGCAGTGATGTTTTCCAGTACAATGTGCCTAGTGCTTCCCCATCTAAGGCCAACGGTTTGCTTTGGCAATCACTGTCACAGCTGAGGCAAACGTCACCTTTGGTCAACACGAGCGGTCGCTCACCGTCACTGAAGATTTCCATTTTGACCGCTACAATCCCTTCAAGAGAGACGATGTGTTGCAGTATCGCCTCGAAGTTTTCCTGCGTGATCCTCGAAGCGGTCAGCTCTTGCGATGAATTGTACAACACTTGCAGTGAGTCATTGGCATGTTGGAGCTTAAGCGTCTTTTCATTGACGGCTTGCTCTAATCCTCGATAGAAATTGCCCAAATCGCTGGCCATGCTATTGAATGTACGAGTCAAAACACCAAGTTCATTCTCACTTGAAACATCCAGCTTCACATCAAACGAGCGTGATTGAATCTGTTCGCTGGCCAACATCATAGCGTTCAGCGGTTTCACGATTTGCTTTCTGGAGTAGTGAATAACGAACAGCCCCACACACAAGATACCACCGAGCCCTGCACCACCCACCCAGGCCAAGCGAATCATTTTTTGTTCAGAGAAGTGTTGCAGCTTGAACACAAAGGTATCAATTTGATTCACAAAGCCCGCGACCATCTCTAAATAATGGCTTCGATCTTCGCTCTGAAGCACGGCTTTCAACTCATGCCAACGCATGATCAACCGGTAGTAATCGTGAGTAATGTCATCAGGAACACCCCAGCCTTGCAACGCCTTCATCGAAGGGGAGTAGATAGAGCGTTCAAACATCTCGATGTGCTGGAGATAGTCTTGAGATTGCGATTGGATGTCGTGCGCCAGTCGATAGCTCTGCATACGCATTGAGCCAGACACGTTCACTGCCTCAGCATCATTGAGGCTAGACGCTAATGTGATGATCGCATAGCTGGTCGTCACGACCGATAGGGCTAAGATCAAGCCCATGGCTTTCGCTATCGTGCGAGTGACGGATTTTTTTACGCTTCTTGGCATGCATTCACCACGTTATTACTCACCTATTCCCCATCACACCAAGTCATCATATTCACGCTTTCGGCTAAATATGTGATCAAACTAAACCAAATTTATTGATCTAAAACAACAACATAATCTGATTACCCCCAAAGGGTTATTTATACAAATATGTCAAAAACTACAATTTATGTGTGTGTTAATGACAAGTTATTAATAGGAAATGTGAGCTACGCTTACATAAGTGCAGTTCACAACGGATAGCAACGTGGTCGATTTCAGTAAACGCCGTCTTTTTACTCGCCAAGCAGACAATACGATTCGCCTGCCTTGGGTTGCGGATGCACAAAGCTTTACCGATTTGTGTACCCGATGTGGAGAGTGCGCCCGTGTCTGTGACACGCAGATTATTGTCAGCGGTGACGGAGGATTTCCTACTGTCGACTTCTCTATCGACGAATGCACATTCTGTTATCGATGTGCCGACGTTTGTCAGGAACCGATTTTTTTACCTGAGGCTGATACGCCTTGGCATGTAAAGGCAAGCATCAATGAAACGTGTTTAGCCAAACAAAATGTGGAGTGCCGGAGTTGTGGTGAGTTGTGTGAGCCAATGGCCATTCAGTTCAAATTAGAGGTAGGCAAAGTCGCCCAGCCTCACATAAGCCACGATAAGTGCAGCGGTTGTGGTGCCTGTGTTGCCGTTTGCCCTTCGTCATCCATCAATGTGAGCAATTGATTATAAAAATGGACAACAACATGTCACTGAATGAAGTGCATATATCAAGCTTGGTGGTTCACGCCGCGCCTAGCCATCTAAACGAGGTCAAGGAGTCGATCAGTGCAATGCCCAACGCAGAAATTTATGCAGACAGCCCTGAGGGCAAGCTGGTGGTGGTGCTCGAAACTCAAAACCAAGGGTTTATCACCGATACCATCGACGAAATCAACAACCTACCTAACGTCTTAAGTACTGTGTTGGTCTACCACCAGATAGAAACGGACCTAGGCGATGACGTGACAACTAACACTGGAAAAGAACATTCCCAATTCGAGGGTGAAGTATGAAGATGACAAGACGAGCGTTTGTAAAAGCAAACGCAGCAGCCTCTGCCGCCGCGGTAGCCGGCATCAGTCTACCTGCCACAGCGACCAACCTGATCGCCAGTTCAGAGCAATCGGCGATTACCTGGGACAAAGCGCCTTGTCGCTTCTGCGGGACCGGGTGTTCTGTGTTGGTTGGTACACAAAACGGCAAAGTGGTCGCGACTCAGGGTGACCCTGAAGCGCCGGTCAACAAAGGTTTGAATTGTATCAAAGGCTACTTCCTCTCAAAGATCATGTACGGTCAAGACCGTCTCACTCAGCCTTTGTTGCGCATGAAAGACGGCAAGTACGACAAAAACGGTGACTTTACCCCGGTGTCTTGGGATGTTGCCTTTGATACCATGGCCGACAAATGGAAAGAAGCACTGAAAAAACAAGGCCCATCGGGTGTGGGTATGTTTGGGTCTGGTCAGTGGACCGTAATGGAAGGTTACGCCGCCGCCAAGATGATGAAAGCCGGGCTTCGCTCTAATAACATCGATCCTAATGCGCGTCACTGTATGGCTTCCGCCGTGGTTGGCTTTATGCGCACGTTTGGCATCGACGAGCCAATGGGTTGTTACGACGATTTCGAGCACGCAGATTCATTCGTGCTTTGGGGCTCAAACATGGCTGAGATGCACCCTGTATTGTGGACTCGCATCACTGACCGTCGCCTCAGCCATCCCCATGTTAAGGTAAATGTGCTATCTACTTACTATCACCGCTCGTTCGAGTTGGCCGATACTGGGTACATCTTCCAACCACAGACCGATTTGGCCATTGCCAACTTTATTGCCAATTACATCATCGAAAACGACGCCGTCAATTGGGATTTCGTCAACAAACACACCACATTCAAGCAAGCTACCACAGACATTGGCTATGGTCTGCGTGACGATAACCCGCTTCAACAAGCTGCGGCTAACCCAAACAGCGGCGATATGTCGGGCATCTCTTTTGATGAATATAAGCAATCCGTGGCGCCTTACACTGCGGCCAAAGCGTCAGAAATGTCGGGCGTATCTGAAGAAGACTTGATCACTCTAGCGAAACAATACGCGGATCCGAACACTAAAGTGATGTCACTTTGGACGATGGGGATGAACCAGCATACCCGCGGCGTATGGATGAACAGCTTGATTTACAACATCCACCTTCTCACGGGTAAAATCTCAACTCCAGGCAACAGCCCATTCTCTCTGACAGGGCAACCTTCTGCGTGTGGTACCGCTCGTGAGGTCGGCACTTTTGCCCACCGTCTACCCGCTGATATGGTGGTCGCGAATCCAAAACACCGCGCGATTGCAGAAAAAATCTGGAACATTCCTGATGGTGTCATTCCTCCTAAACCGGGTTTCCACGCCGTCCTGCAAGACCGCATGCTCAAAGACGGTAAGCTCAATGCTTACTGGGTGATGTGTAACAACAATATGCAAGCAGGTCCGAATATTAACGGTGAGCGTTTACCGGGCTATCGTAACCCTGAAAACTTTATCGTCTGTTCTGACCCTTACCCAACGGCCACTGCGCAAGCGGCAGATTTGATTCTACCGACAGCGATGTGGATCGAAAAAGAAGGCGCCTACGGTAACGCAGAGCGTCGTACACAGGCTTGGTATCAACAAGTCGGTACGGTTGGCGAAGCGAAATCTGACCTTTGGCAAATTATGGAATTCTCTAAACGCTTCAAGATGGAAGAAGTGTGGACAGAAGAGATGCTCGCCAAAGCCCCTCAGTATCGCGGCAAAACCATGTATGACATGCTGTTCGCGAATGGCGTGATCAATAAATACCCAATCGAGGAAGCGCGCGAACTCAACGACGATGCGCACCACTTCGGTTACTACGTACAAAAAGGCATTTTTGAAGAGTACGCCTCATTTGGACGCGGCAAAGCACACGATCTTGCGCCGTATGAAGTGTATCACCAAACACGTGGTCTTCGTTGGCCAGTCGTTGACGGTAAAGAGACCCTTTGGCGTTACAAAGAAGGCTCAGATCCATATGCCAAAGCCGGTAGCGGTTGGGACTTCTACGGCAAGCCTGACGGAAAAGCGTT
>NZ_JCBDGK010000046.1:0-59795 GCF_059834005.1 Vibrio sp. R12-SW3-ISO1 | reverse complement strand
CTGCGCACCGCCCATGCCGCCTAAGCCTCCGGTAAGCACCCAACGGCCACTGGCATCACCAGAGAAGTGTTGTTTGGCTACCGCGACAAAGGTTTCATAGGTGCCTTGGACGATCCCTTGTGAACCGATGTAAATCCAACTGCCCGCCGTCATTTGACCGTACATCATCAGCCCTTGCTTATCGAGCTCATTAAAGTGCTCCCAGTTGGCCCAATGGGGAACGAGATTCGAGTTAGCGATCAGTACGCGTGGCGCATTTTTATGAGTAGGGAACACACCAACAGGCTTGCCCGATTGCACCACTAGGGTTTGGTCGTCTTCAAGGCGCTCCAGCACCTCGACGATTTTGTCATAACACGCCCAATCGCGCGCCGCGCGCCCAATACCGCCATATACGACGAGCGCGTGTGGGTGCTCGGCCACATCGGGGTCCAAATTATTCATCAACATGCGCAGTGGCGCTTCGGTGAGCCAAGACTTCGCGCGCAAGGTTGTGCCATGTGGCGCGCGAATGGTACGCGCCGTATCAAGGCGCGGGTTGTGATGCTTGGTCGGTTGACTCATTGGGGGAACTCCTTGTTCGGTTGTTTAGTCTGGCTTGGTGTGTTCACCATGGCCTTAGCTATGTCCCAGCATAAGCGGGCTGCGAATCGCGCCGTTTGCTGGTCGATGTCAAATTTAGGGTTGTATTCGGCAATGTCGGCTAGACGCAGCTTTTCAGGCTGAGCAAGACAGAGCTGTAAAAGTGGCGATAAGGTATCAAGGCTCACCCCCCGAGCGGCTGGTGCGCTCACGCCCGGTACCGTGGCGGCAGGAAACACATCCAGATCGATAGTGAGATAGAGGTGATCGCACTGCTCGATAAATTGGCGCATCTGCTCGAGTGGGGTTTTAAGTGAGTAAGGCGCGAGCTCGGTGTCTTCGATGTACAAGACGCCCAGTTCATCCGCTCGTTGAAACAGCGCGGCGGTATTGCTTGCGCGACTTACGCCAATGCACGCGTACTGAAAGGGCCACTTATGCGCTTGGCAGTAGCGAGACATTTGATAAAATGGCGTGCCTGAGCTCGGCTGCGTGTCTTGGGTATCAAAGGTGCGCAAATCAAAATGGGCATCAAAATTGATGATGCCTATTTTCGGTGCGATCTGCTGCTGTTGAGCTCCGCCTTGAGTTGTGGTTGCAGGCGATGTTTTATCTAAGTGGTGCTGAAGAAAGCGCGCTAACCCCTGAAAAGAGGCCCACGCCACTTCATGCCCGCCACCTAAGGTGATCACTTTGCTGTGCTCGAGTGCGAGTGAAATGTGCTGCGCGCACTCATGCTGCGCCGACTCAAGCTGACCTTGGGTGCAGGTGACATTCCCTAAGTCCAGCCAACGGCTAGATTCATGCCACGCGAGGTTTGCCAATGCTTGGCGAATCGCATCTGGCCCATTGGCGGCGCCGACTCGTCCTTTGTTACGCGCCACGCCTTCATCACAGGCAAAACCCAATAGAGAAATGGCATCTTGAGTGTACTCACTGAGCGCGTCGCTAGTGGTAGAGGTGACGACATGATGCACGCGCTGACCCATTGCGCCATCTTCTTTGTCATCGCGCCCTTGCCAGTGAAAAGCTAAGTGGGCTTGATTAGGCATGATTGAGTTCTCCCAATACAACACGTGCGGTTAAACGCGGCATGCCTTGCTGGTAGCTAAGATCTGCTGGATGGGCAATGTCCCAAATCGCAAGATCAGCGTCAAAGCCTGGTGCTATCTGCCCGCGTGTCTGTCCATAGCCCAGCGCTTTCGCGGCGTGGCAGGTGACACCGCGCAGCGCTTCTTGTGGCGTTAAGCCAAAAAAGGTGCACGCCATGTTCATCATCATGGTCAAGTCGGCAAACGGCGAGGTGCCGGGGTTGAAGTCTGTCGCGAGCGCCATAGGGACGCCGGCTCGGCGTAAAGAGTCTATCGGTGGACGCTGCGTCTCTTTTAAAAAGTAAAACGCGCCGGGTAGCAAGGTGGCAACAGTGCCTGATTGAGCAAGCGCATTCACGCCAGTCTCATCCAGATACTCAATATGATCCGCTGATAGCCCAGAGTACTTGGCCGTTAACGCACTGCCGCCAAGGTTCGACAGTTGCTCAGTATGCCCTTTAATCGCGAGCCCATACGCGTTTGCACATTGGAATACACGCTCGGTTTGCGCCAGTGAAAAGCCGATGGATTCACAGAAGACATCTACACTAGTGGCGAGCTGCTCGTCAGCCAAAGCAGGAATGATCGCTTGGCAAATATAGTCAACGTAATCGTCGGCGCGCCCTTGGTATTCTGGTGGCACCGCATGGGCGGCAAGCAGGGTGGGCGTCACGCGCACCTTACGGTGCTGTTCAAGTGCTTTGGCGGCGCGCAACATTTTCAGCTCATCGGCGAGCGTCAGGCCATAACCGGATTTGATTTCCACTGACGTGACACCGGTGCGCAGCAGTCCATCCAAACGAGGCAGCGCGAGTTCAGTGAGCGTCTGTTCGCTCGCCTCTCGAGTGGCTTTCACGGTGGCGAGAATGCCGCCGCCTAGCTCCGCGATGGTTTGATAACTGGCGCCGCACAATCGCATTTCAAATTCGTGTGCTCGGCTACCGGCATGAATCAGATGGGTATGGCAATCAATCAACCCCGGCGTCACCAGTTGGCCTTGGCAATCATAGCGTTCGGGCTGCGGTTGGATGTCGCCGATAAAGGCGATTTTGCCTTGCACAATACCGATACTGGTCGGCGCGCTGACTTGATAGCCGCTCTCGCCCTCACACATCGTGACGAGCCGAGCATTGCAGAGCACCAAGTCGTAGTGGGGTAGCTCAGAGGAGAACATTCGATAGACTCTTAGATTTAAATGTATATACAAATAATGAGTCTTGAGTAGTCAAATGATCAAGTGTGATGTTATGAAAATGTGATCACTAGGCCAATTTCAAACGGTCAGAAGGTCACTTTAGAGCTGAGTTTGTAACGCGTACCGGGATGATAAAGTAGCGCGGTACTGACCAGTTTATCTTGGCTCCAGGTACGTCGATTGAGCAGCAAACAGGGCTCGTTCGCCGCCAACTTTAATGCGCTGCGGACTTTATCATCTGCCACGATCGCTTCCACTGTGTGTTCAATCGCACTGAGCGGGCAGTGCTGAGAAAGGTACTGGTTGGGCGTTAAGGTGGTGAAGTCTTGCGAGAGATAGTCGGGCGCGTACGCTTCGTTGACCCAGCGCAGTTCGTATTGAATGGGGGAGTTATCCTCAAAGTGAATGATTTCACTGTAAAACACCTTGGTATCGAGCATCACCCCCAACTTAGTCGCAATCACGCCATCGGCCAATAACTCGACCTGCTTAATCACTTGACTGGAGTAGGCTTTGCCTCGCTGCGCGACCTCTTCTGCGATATTGCGAATATCAAGCAGCGGTGACTCCGCTTTCTCATCTGGTGCGCAAACAAACGTGCCCAATCGAGGTCGGCGCTGAAGTTTGCCCTCTGCGACCAGATCGCGAATCGCTTTGTTGACCGTCATACGGCTGACATTGAACTGCTTGGTTAACTCTAGCTCGGTGGTGATTTGGTGACCGACCGGCCAATGACCCGAGCTGATCTGTTGTTCGATGTAGTGTTTGATTTGTAGGTATAACGGTGATTGACTCATAAGTTCACTGATTTCAGAGGGACGCGTTATCGATTATTGACTATACAAAAGGGTAACCGATTGGCTGAATGCGTCAAGCAGGAGTGAGCAAGTTGTGAGGCAAACAGGGTCTTGACCCTTGTTTGCCCATTAATGAGGAGATCTGAACCAAATTAATTAGGCAGCGCTAAGATGCGTGGTGAGGTAGGGGTGCCAAGCATCTTGATAAAGCGCTTTAGAGAGGTTGCGCATTTTATCGACCTTGGCCATTTCAATGTCATTAAGCGGGCGCGATTCTGCGGCGGCTTGACGCTCGATCAGCTGAATCTGCTCATAAATATCGTGCTCTGCGCCATTTTTGACATCCGCAATGGCTTTGAGGTGCAATTGCACTTCCGCAACCAGTTGAGTTTTGGGCAATTGAACCAGAATATTCAAGTCACGATAGCCTGATGCTTGCGGGATCTTAAAACGGTTCTTCACTTTGACTACCGTAGTTTCACG
This sequence comes from Vibrio sp. R12-SW3-ISO1, assembly GCF_059834005.1. Classification (NCBI taxonomy): domain Bacteria; kingdom Pseudomonadati; phylum Pseudomonadota; class Gammaproteobacteria; order Vibrionales; family Vibrionaceae; genus Vibrio; species Vibrio sp. R12-SW3-ISO1. Next base: position 55,647 of record NZ_JCBDGK010000046.1, on the reverse strand, counting down.
CGCTAACGCTTCATAGGCGGACATCAAGCCATCAATATCGTGCGCCACTATAGTGGCCCTAGCAAGGTCGGTGATGCGCTCCACTTGACCATCGAGCTCATGGACAATTTTCTCTTGTGCTCGCTGGCTTGATTTCACGCCAGCAAAGTAAGCGTCGGTGGAGGTTAACAGTGCGGTACTTTTACATAAGGTTTCGAGCTCCGCTTGCGCTTGGTGCGCTTTGCTGTAGAGCACGTCAAAATCTGAATAGGGTTGAGTGGGGGAGGCGTCGGTTGATTTAATGCCGTACAAACCGCTCAAGTTGTGTTTAAACGCTTTAGGGCTGACTTGGTTTTGCTTGGTACTGGGTCCTTCATCGCGGTCAGGGGCCATAGGGATGGCGGCAAACGCCGGGGCGCGGCTGAGCATTAACAGCATCAGTGCAGTGGTACGCAAGAATACGCTCATTCACTCTCCTTAGAATCGTAGTCGCTTAGAAAATGGAGGAAAAAGGAACCGCTAAGTGCTACGTATCTGATTAAGATCTTGGGATGGAAATGACCTTTCCAAGGTCCGCTGTTCCATAAACTTTTGAATTATGATGTTGGTCTCAATTTCACTGACTTACCTTGGTTGGATTGCGCGTTTTTGCTTAAGTTCATCCGTAAGTTGTAACCAATTATGACCAGATTCCATCGCCGAACGCCTTATCTCACCTACCATGAAGGCTGAGTTTCCGTTAGGCTATGGCACGTCAGTCATCGAAAGAGAAAGAGAATGAAAGATCCTGAGTTTTGGCATGCCAAATGGGCATCCAATGAGATTGGTTTCCACTTAGAAGACGTGAATCCATTGCTGATTCAATACTGGCCAGCGACCAACCCCAGCGCTGACGAAAACGTATTTGTGCCGTTGTGTGGCAAATCAGAAGATTTGGTGTGGCTCGCCACCAAGCACAGTGATGTGCAAGGGGTGGAGCTGAGTAACATAGCAGTGCGCGCCTTTTTCGCTGAGCATTTTTATACGCCGTTGGTGATTCCTCTCAATGGTCAGCATGAGCTGTTTCAATTCGATGAGCTCTCTATCTACACCGGAGACGTCTTTACCGCGCCCGTCAAACCGGTCGATTTGGTCTATGACCGCGCAGCCTTAGTGGCGCTGCCTGAAGAGATGCGTGTCGACTATGTGGCAAGAATTCAGTCGTTACTTAAACCCGGTGGGCGGATTTTACTGGTCACCTTAGATTATCCTCAATCAGAGATGGCGGGGCCCCCATTTAGTGTTGCCGAGCAGGAAGTTCGTGCCCTGTTTGAGGGGTATCAAGTGACTAAGCTCTATCGAGATGATGCCGACGAGCGCCATCCAAAAATTGCGAAGCGCGGTTTGTCACGCTTTGCCGAAGAGGTTTATTTGATTCAAGCGCCATCATGAGGCGACGATCGGAACTCTGACAATCGGCGAAAATAAAAAACTCTGGCCATTACGGACCAGAGTTTTTTATTATTTAAATAGAGGGAGGCGTGAACCTATCAGTAAATCACCTTGATCTTACCGGCCGCTTCGACGGCGCTCTCGATGGCTTGCTCAATGGTGTCACGGCGTGTAATCGCAACGCCAAGACGGCGGCGACCGTTGATATCAGGTTTACCGAATAAACGCAGCTGGGTTTGAGGCGCGCTGAGTGCCTGTTGCATGCCTTCAAAACGGATGTCTTGTGAGGTGCCTTGACCTACCACGACGGCAGATGCAGCAGGGCCGTATTGAGTAATGCTGCTGATTGGCATGCCGGTGAACGCGCGGACATGCAGTGCGAACTCTGAACTGTCTTGTGACATCAAAGTGACCAGGCCGGTATCGTGTGGGCGCGGCGAAACTTCATTAAAAATCACCGTGTCGCCTTTGATAAAGAGTTCGACACCAAAAATGCCGTAGCCGCCTAATGCATCGACAACGCTTTGCGCCGCATGCTGCGCCGCTTTTAGCGCCTTATCGGACATGATTTGTGGCTGCCAAGACTCACGGTAATCGCCATCTTCTTGGCGATGCCCAATTGGGGCGCAGAAATGAACGCCGTCAACGGCGCGTACCGTCAGGAGGGTGATTTCGTAATCAAAATCAATAAAGCCTTCAACAATCACGCGACCTGCGCCAGTGCGGCCGCCATCTTGAGCGTATGCCCAGGCTTTTTCGATGTCTGCATCGGTCTTAATGACGCTTTGTCCTTTACCCGATGAGCTCATCACAGGCTTGCACACGCATGGCAGACCGACCGCCTCCATCGCTGCGGTGAATTCGTCATAGTTGTCGGCAAATCGGTATGGAGAGGTGGTCAGAGAGAGCGTTTCTGCGGCTAGGCGGCGAATGCCTTCGCGGTTCATAGTCAACTGTGTGGCTTTCGCACTCGGCACGACATTGAGACCACGCGCTTCAAGCTCCACCAGCTTGTCGGTAGCGATCGCTTCAATTTCTGGCACGACATAGTGAGGTTGCTCTTTGTCGATGATGGCTTGCAGTGCGTCGCCGTCAAGCATGTCTAGTGTGTAACTGCGATGCGCGACTTGCATAGCAGGAGCATCTTCATAGCGGTCACACGCGATGACTTCTAAGCCCAGTCTCTGACACTCAATGGCGACTTCCTTACCCAGTTCACCTGAGCCGAGGAGAAGAACACGCGTTGCATTTTGACGAGTCGCTGTACCAAACATAATCAACCTTTTAGAGATGTAGAATTTGGCGCTGATCATACGAGGATAGATCTCAAAAGGCAAACGTTTGCGTCTATCTCAATTTTGTGACTTATATTAGGACTCTTGCATGTATTTGTTGGGCGTGTAGCATAAATCAGAGTTATAATCTTAAAGTGACTTGTTGTAGAGTAATCATCAAATAAGAATGCAATACGATCCTAATAATTCCATCAAAATTCCAATCGACACTCTAACCGTCGGTATGTTTGTCACCGCACTGGAAGACAACAAAAAGGTGAACCTAGCAAATGCTGGGCGCGTCCCGTCAGAGCAAGCCGTCAATCAACTGATCAAAAATGGTATCCAATTCGCTTGGGTTGACGAAAGTTTGTCTGCTAAAGGTTGCACTTTTAAACCCGTGCAAGAGCCAATCGATGACTCGCACAACATTGCGCCACCTGCGGCGGTAGAATCGGTGAAGACCGAGGCAGTTAAGCGTAAAGCCAAAAGCCGTTTTTCCATGCAGAAGAAAGCGAGCAATATTATTCGTGAAGCCAAAGGGCTTGCTCATCGCGTATTGACCCAAACTTTTGATGGTAAAACGGTCCATGTCGATGAGTTTGATGATTGGGCGGAAGATTTGATTGAATCGGCGCTGGTGGACTCCGATGCGCTGCAATGTGTTTCAGCGCTGCGCAACAAGGACGAGTATCTATTGGAGCATTCGGTCAATGTGGCCACCTTATTGGTGACCTTTGGTAAACATCTGCAATTGCCAAGAGAGATGCTCAAAGAGATGGCGATCGGCGGCATTATTCATGATGTGGGCAAAGTGAAGGTGGATGATAAGGTGCTGCACAAACCGGCACGCTTAACACCGGAAGAATTTGAGCACATGAAGCTTCATCAAGTGTTTGCGAAAGATATGATCATGTCCGTGACTGGGCTCAGTGATGTGAGCCGTGATGTCTGTCTGATGCATCACGAAAAACTGGACGGCAACGGCTACCCGAATGGCCTTAAAGGGGATGAAATTCCACTGCACGGTCGCATGAGTTGCATTGTGGATATCTACGATGCCCTCACCGCGGATCGCGTCTACAAGCGCGGAATGAGCTCGGCAGAGGCGTTTAAAATTCTATTGAGCCTCACGCCCAATCACCTCGATCGTGACTTGGTGTATAAGTTCATCAACTGTATCGGTATGTACCCAGTGGGGGCGTTAGTCGAACTCAGTGATGGGCGAGTGGGCATTGTCTGGACATCCAATGAATCTGAGCCGCTGAAACCGGAAGTGAAGTGTTTTTACTCGCGTAAGAACAAGCATTATGTCGATGTGGCTTTTGTCGATCTCAAGCGCAGCAGCGTCAAGATTGCCAAAGCGATTGCGCCAAGTCAGCTAGAAGTGGATGCGACGCCGTTCTTTGACGTTTGATGCCTCGATAGTGAGCCGCTACTTTTCGTTGTAGGCAGAATAGGTCTTCGCGGCAACACTGCCACCGTAAACAGAAAAAGCGCCTTTTACTCACGTTATGTGGATAAAAGGCGCTTTTTTATCGAGCACAATTTGTCGGCGTTAAAGCTTAGATCGCAAGATAGGTCAGTGGAATATCTGGTCCTAATACTTCAAGGGTCGCTTGCGTGTCGGCCAGGTGGCTGATTCCTCCCTCAGCCATTTCTGCCAAGGCACCAGATTCAATGTCACTGAAGGATTTTCCGGCCATCAACAGTTGAATTAACGCGACTTGCAGTGGTGGCAAGCTTGGGTTGAACGCGGCGTTTTCAGCGTACGCACCGAGATAGGTCGACCCATCGGTGGTTTTGAGTGCGACACCGCTCAGGTTGTGAGTGTAAGGTGAGTGGCTCATATTCAGTGCTTTCAGTGCTGCTTGTACCAACTCGTCACCCTCTTCACTGTGATAGCCGTGATTGACCTCAGACATCAAACCCGACTCAATACCGAGATCGCTAGGACCAAAGGCTTCTGGCAGATAATCGTGCAGAGTCTTGCCTTCACGTTCAGGCAATTGAACCGTGAGCTCTTTTGCCGTCGACAGTTCATTCATAAACTGACGACAGTGGCCGCAAGGGCTGTAGTTGATGGTGATGTCAGAAATGCCTTGCTCGCCTTTCATCCACGCGTGGCTGATGGCACACTGCTCGGCGTGTACCGTTTGACCGAGTTGCACACCGGCAATCTCAACGTTGGCACCGAAATATAAGCGACCCGTTAAGCCGCGCACAATCGCGCCCACGTAGAATTTAGACAGGGGGGCGTAGGAAAACGCCGCCGCGACAGGCAAGAGCATCACTCGCGTATCGGCATCGCTTTTACCGCTGATGTTTTTTAACTGCTCAAATTGGTCGGCTGACAGGGTGGCATCAAATGACTCGCTCAGCACGATGGGTTTGAGGTAATCGGCAACGTCGCTAGGGAGCTGTGTCAGGGCTTGTTCTATGCGGCTGGTCATAGTGAATCCTTTGTTGTTATTTCAGAGTCAAGCTCGATGCTAGGGAAAACATAGCTAGGTTGTTGACATCTTGTGATACTGGACAATCATTCTATGCGACGCACCAAACAATACAGTGATAAAAATCACACTTACGTTTGTAACGAGTGCAAATTTACTGATAGATGAGTGATGTCACACAATTTTGGCGCACTGCCTAGCCGCAGCTAGTGCGATAACCAGAGCGCCACAGCGAAAAATGACGGTGCCAATATGGAGGTGATCACGCCACATACCACCAGAGCCAGAGAGCTAAACGCAGCATCTTGCGCGTTTTTCTCCGCACAGGTCGCGGTGCCAAGGGCATGTGAGACGGTGCCCATGGTCAGACCCTTTGCAATTGGGTGGGTGATGTTTAACAGCCCGTAGATAGGGTAGGCGAAAATTGCCCCAAACAAGCCGACCAACAGCACTAAGATCGCTGCAATCGCGGGTTCGCCGCCCAAATGGCTAGAGACTTCCATCGCAATCGGCGTGGTTACCGATTTGCCGAGCAAACTGGCGATCAAGGTTAAGTCGGTGTCTAGGCTAACGGCAATCAGACTGGCCGTCGCCATTGACAGGACGCTACCCACGCCGCATGCCAACATAATGATGCGCCAATTGGCCCGAATTTGAGGGAGCTGCTCATACAGTGGGTAGGCCAAGGCGACAACCGCAGGCTGCAGCAGGAGATTGATCCAGTGATTGCTTTCGTAATAGGTTTCAAAAGGAACGTTTAGCCAAGTCAGAAGCGGGATAAGAACCGCTAGGCTGACCAGAAGCGGGTTCATTAACGGTGAGTTGACTCTACTGCACACCCAACGCGCACTCAAAAACACCACCACAGTCACGAGTAGCCACATCATTGATCGCCTCGCTTAAGCAGGCGATCGAGCATCCAGCCCAGAGAGACGAGGACAATCGCCGTGCCACCTATCGCACTTGCCAGAATTGGCCACGCATTGTGGTAGAGCAGATCGAAGTGCTCCATCAGGCCGACACTGATGGGCACAAACAGCAGTACCATATAGCGAATAAACAGCGTCGCACCGGGTTTGACCCACTTTGAGGGCACCAAGCCGCTTGCCATTAAGGAGAACAAAATAAGCATGCCGATGATGCTGCCGGGAATCGAGGTCTCCAGCCATTGCTGAATATTAAGACCGGCGATCAGGCAGAGAAAAATCAAGCCAAATGAGATGAAGTAGTGCAATAAAGTACGAGGCATAAGAGCGGTGTTGCCTTAAGAGACCAACTGTTGAACGTATTGATAGACCGATTTTAAGATAGCGACTTTCTTTTCGTCACTTTCATGTTCATGAGCTAAGTTTTCCAGATTGATCATGTAATCTTCAATGTGACTTTCGAAGTACTCGCGGCAATGCGCCGCCCACTGCTGCTGCTCTTTTTCATCCAATGTCCATGGGTAGTGGCGTGCGCGGTAGCGAAATAGCAGCGGGGCGATGCGTGGATCACTGAATTCAATGTCTAGACCTGCGAGTTGCTGCGGATCCGTTTGACGAATGATCTCCATGGCTGCTTTGTCGGCAGGAGAAAAGAAACCGTCATACAACTGAGTATCCACATCGGATGAAGTAGCGTACTCTCTTTCAATACTGTACAAGCCAATCAACTTTTCGCGGATTTCTGGGTGTTGGCGAAGCGTGGCGAGGTTTTGTAAGCACTGCTCGCGGTCGATGCCAATATGAGCGGCATTGTCCGCCGTGAGGGTTTTCGCAGGGGCGAGAATTGGGCACTTATTGAGATGCACCAGTTTGACTGGTACTGGCAGTTCATCGGGCCCTAGGTCGTCTCGCTTAGTGTACAAACGCGTGTTGAGTGCGTCGACATCAAGATCCAACAGTGGCTGAGGATCTTTGGCTAAGTCCACCATGATAACCGCGTTTTGGTTGGTCGGGTGCCACGCCACTGGAACCATCCAACTGGTGTATTGGCACTCTCGGCCTAACATGCCGGAGACGTGCATCAAGGGGGTCATATTGACAATATCGATCAGCTCATTGAGTTTGCGTTTGTGGCGCATCGACAAAAAGTAATCAAACAATTTGGGCTGTGCGGCTTTGATTTTTTTTGCCATCTCAATGGTGGCAATCACATCCGCCATCGCGTCGTGCGCGTTGGCGTGTTCAATGCCATTGGCGACCGACAAATGTTCCAACTTAAAGCTAATAAAGCCTTCTTCGTTTTCTGGCCACTCGATGCCTTCAGGTCGCAACGCATGACAAGCGCGTAGCACATCCAAAAGATCCCAGCGAGAGTTGCCGTTTTGCCAGCTCCACGCATAGGGATCAATAAAGTTGCGGTAACAGGTATAGCGCGTCACTTCATCATCAAAACGAATGCTGTTGTAGCCCAAGCTAATGGTATTGGGCGTCGCCAATTGCGCGTGAATCTGAGCGATAAATTCAGGTTCTGGCAGCCCTTTACTGACCGCCGTTTGCGGCGTGATACCCGTGATGAGCGCCGCTTCTGGCGCGGGTAAGTAATCGGCAGGTGGCTGACAGTAAATAACCAGCGGCTCACCGATGATGTTGAAATCCATATTGGTGCGTACGCCTGCAAACTGGCTCGGCCGGTCTTTGGCAGGGCTGGTTCCCCAAGTCTCATAATCAAAGAAGAAAAACGTCGGTTGATTATCAGATTGCATGGGTTCTCCAGAAATTGCGTGCGATTGACGTGAAGTATCCGTCAAGAAAGGGCGCGCAAGCAAGGGAAATGGCGAAAAACTTTCAAGCTAGGGCAATGGGTGACAATTTTCTGCGCGTCAGGACAAATCAAGGACAATAAGGACTCGACGGCCAACGTAGAGGCACTACGAGTCATCGACTGCTAACGATAGCGCTCAATCAGCGCCAACATATCTGGGCTTTCGAGGACACGGATTCTGCTCTGGCCTTTTTCTTTTGCAAACAGCGCGTACTGCATGGCTCGCGCGACGTCACTGGCATGAATGGGAATCAGCTTGCGCAATGGACCTATCATGAGTGGACGCGCCACTTTTAGCACCGCTTGCAAAACCAGTTCATCATTTCTTGGGGTGTCTCTTAGCCCCACTAATGGACCTGGGCGAACGAATACCACTTGCTCAAACCCCATACGCTCAATGGTCAGTTCCATTTTTCCTTTACAGCGTAGGTAATGAGACAGTGAGCGCGATGACGCGCCATAACTCGAGACAACCGCAAGACGCGTCACGCCAAGCAGTTTCATTTCGCTCGCGACCTCACACACCAATTTGACGTCGACGTGTTCTAGCGCCTTTTTAGAGCCTGCCTGCTTGCGTGTGGTGCCCAAACAAATGAAGCCATAGGTGGGCGTCGGTTTGTCGTCTGTCCACGTCTGTACTTCCAGTTCAGGGTGAATCAGCGTCTCTAATTTGGGATGAAAATAGGGCAAGGCTTTTCGAGATAACGCGTAAATAGCCTCGATGGGGTCGGCTTCGAGCATCTGCTTCATTAGCTCGTTGCCAATTAGACCCGTGGCGCCTGCCGTGATGACGACAAGCGGTGCACGTTCGTTGGGGTTGTGTTCAGTCTGGTTCACCGTCAGCCTTGCATGAATTTGAGGAAGGTGAACGAAGAATCCTACAGGATCAGTGAAAAGTCTATGATCTCATCCTATCTTTCGCGATCTAATGGGTATTTGTGTCCTTGTGTGGAAGAACCGGGATTAGGTGAGTGAGAAAGGTAAGCGACGAGTGCTTTTCTTGGGTGAGGACGAGCCGTTTTTGGGTTTACTTGAACGTCGATTTGCAATCATACAGACCTCCTTGCGCTCTACGTTACTGATCAAAAGCGTTCTACGTTATTGATGAAAATATAGTACAAATGGAGAAAAATATCAGTTGAGGTCAATAAAACCGATGAATTGACCAGCAAATGGTCAATCACAACAGGGGCGGCGGGTGTTCAAAACGGTATTTCGCGGTACACTGACAAAAAATCAATCTCACCATAGGGATACGTGATGAACATTGACTTGACGACCATGCCGCCTGCGGACATTTATCATTTGATGACGCAAACGGTGATTCCCAGACCCATCGCTTGGGTACTGACGCAATCAGGCACGCAAATCTATAATTTGGCGCCGTTTTCGTACTTTACGCCGATTTCTAGTAATCCACCGCTGTTGATGTTTTCGGTGGGCAAAAAGCCCAGTGGCGAGATCAAAGACACGACGCGCAATGTACTAGCAAACCGAAAAATGGTGGTGCATATCGCTCATCAGGCGCAAGCCGAATCGGTGACGCAAACCGCCGCAACCCTAGAGCATGGTGAGTCAGAAGTGGTAGCCACCGGTCTTGAGTTGGTCAGCTTTGACGGTTTTGAACTGCCTCGGGTGCAAGGTTGCCCGGTGGCGTTTGGTTGTTCGCTGTTTGAAGTCAAAGAGATCGGTGATACCCCGCAAAGCCTTATTTTTGCCAAGATTGAGCAGATTTACCTTGATCCTAATATCGTGACAGAAGAGGGCAAACGCCTGACGATTGATGCTCTGTCGCTCAACCCACTTTCCCGTCTCGGGGGCAGCCAATACGCTTTGACCCGTGACGTTTTTTCTGTAGCTAGGCCCAAATAACATGTTAAACCACGCTTTTTCTGACGCCATTTGGCACCGTATCAACCAAAAAACCAAACCTCTTGGCTCGCTTGGCTTGCTTGAGTCAGCCGCCCATCAATTGGCGCTGATACAAAGCAGCAAAGCGGGCAAACTCGCGCAGCGCGTCACGCTCAACCAACCTGCTGCGATCGTCTTTGCCGGCGATCACGGGATTGCCGATGAGGGCGTCAGCATTGCGCCTAGCGCTGTGACGCAGCAAATGGTGCTTAACTTTTTAGCGGGTGGCGCTGCGGTGAACTGTTTCTGCCGCGCCAACGATGTTGCGCTTACTGTTGTTGATTGCGGAATCTTACTGCCTGTGGAGTCTGACTCGGCGCAATTTATCTCTCAGCGTCTTGGCGAGAGAACCCACAATTTTGCTAAACAAGCTGCGATGAGTGCTGAGCAGGTCGAGAACGGCTTGCGTCTGGGGGCGCAGGTGGTCGACAAGGTGATCGCATCTGGTTCTGAGCTGGTGATGTTTGGTGAAATGGGCATTGGTAACACCAGTAGCGCGGCGGCCCTGCTGAGTGCCTTGACCAAGGAGCCGGTTGAGCGCTGCGTCGGCCGCGGAACGGGCATCACCGATGAGCAGTACGAGCGTAAAGTGGCGCTGGTTGCTCAAGGTGTTGCGCGCTGTGACGGTCTAGACGTGAAAGAGATATTGGCCGAGGTCGGCGGGTTTGAGATTGTGCAGATGGTTGGCGCTTTCTTGGCGGCGGCTAAAGCGAAAGTGCCGGTGCTAGTTGATGGTTTCATTGTCAGTGTGGCAGCGTTGGTGGCAAGCGAACTTGAACCTTCAAGCCGAGAGATGATGATTTTTGCCCACCGCTCGCATGAGTCGGGTCATCAATTGTTGCTGCAAAGACTGGAAGCTTTGCCGCTGCTTGACTTGCAGCTGCGCCTAGGTGAGGGCACTGGCGCGGTATTGGCCGTGCCTTTGCTGCGGAGCGCCGCCGAGTTCTACAACACGATGGCGAGCTTTGAAGAAGCCGGAGTAACGGTCTAATGTGGCGCGCGAGCAAATATCAATGGCAACTGTTTTGTTTGGCGTTGGGATTTTTCTCGCGTCTCCCTATCCCGTCTTCGACGCCTTATAGTGAGGCGCGCATGAACCAAGCCGGGCGTTATTTTGCGTTGGTCGGCGCCATTTTGGGCGCGTTGTGCGCCTTGGTGTATGGCGCAGCGCAGTGGTGGCTGCCCAGCAGTGCGGCGCTGTTTGTCATGATGGTGTTTAGCTTGATGCTCACAGGCGCCTTTCATGAAGATGGCCTAACGGACATGGCGGATGGTATTGGCGGTGGAATGACCACCGAGCGCCGCCTTGAGATCATGAAAGACAGCCGCATCGGTACCTATGGCGCCAGTGCACTTATCATGGCGCTACTGGGCAAGTTTGTTTTGCTGAGTGAACTCATCGAGCAAGTAGGTCAAAGTATCACTGCCATCGGTGTGATCCTTATTGTCGGCTATACCTTGAGTCGTGCGGTGGCCGCCTCGTTAATTTTCGATATGCCTTACGTCAGCGATCTCAGTGGCAGTAAAAGTAAGCCCTTGGCGCAGCGTCAAACTCGGCTTGAGTTAGGCATTCTCCTTATGACGGCAGCAGTGCCTTGTCTGTTTTTATCCGCAAGCGCGGTACTAGCGCTAGTTATGGTTGCTGTGGTGTTTCGCTTTGGTTTTAAACGCTGGTTGCAGGCGCGCCTCGGCGGCTTTACTGGTGACTGCTTGGGCGCGGCGCAGCAGATCATGGAGTTGCTCTGTTATCTCACGTTGCTTGCGCTCGGTGGCCCCATTCTCAGTGGAGGTGCAGGGTGACGATTCATTTGGTGCTTGGCGGCGCTCGCTCAGGCAAATCGCGTTTTGCCGAAGCGCAAATTCGCTCGCTGTGTGAAGCGGGCAACGCCGCGCAGGGGAGTGAGGTAGTCAAAAAACACTACATCGCCACGGCGACTCATCTCGACCAAGAAATGGCCAGTCGGATTGCGCACCATCAAGCGCAGCGCGTCGGTGAAGGGTGGCACCTGCATGAGTGCCCCACTGAGTTGAGTGAGCAACTGGTCCACTTTAGTCAGTACGATGTGGTGCTGATCGATTGTTTGACGCTGTGGCTGAACAATGTCATCTACAACGGCGGCGAGACGCTCAGTGATGAAAACACCCAGCAACGCGTGGCGCAGTTAGTAACGAGCATTCAGCACTGCCGCGCGGATATTGTCTTAGTCAGTAACGAAGTAGGATTGGGCGTGGTGCCATTGGGTGAAATCTCGCGTCGCTTTGTCGATCATGCCGGTTGGATGAATCAAGCCATTGCTCAAGTGGCGGACAAGGTGACGTTGGTGGCCGCTGGTCTGCCTGTTTCATTGAAATCGTAGGAGTGCGGATGTCTTCTATCCGAGTCTCGCTTGTTCGTCACGCCAAAGTGGATGGCAAGCCTGCTTTGTATGGTCATACGGATGTGGCGGTGGCGGCGGATCGCCAACAGGCGTTCGCGCGTGCGTTGGCGGAAAGTGGATATGCCACGCTGCCGATCGTTTTCTCACCGCTGCGTCGCTGCGCAGATCTTGCTAAAGCTCTGCAGGCGTTGGGTGAGGAGCAACCAAGCGCCGCCAGTCCATTCACCCATTCGGTCTCAACCCCAGTTACGGTCCCTGTGACGATAGAGCCTCAATGGCGCGAGATTTCGTTTGGTCAACTCGACGGTATTCCTTTTGATGAGGTGGGCGAGCAGTGGTCTGCGCTGGAGGCGTTTTGGCAGCATCCGGCTCAGCACCCGTTACCCGGCGCAGAAACGTTAGAGCGTTTTTATCATCGCGTTGTGAACGCTTGGCAAGCGTTTGTTGCTGAGCTTTCACGCGATACCTTGGTGGTGATGCATGGCGGCACGATTCGGATGATTTTGGCTTATGTGCTGGGGCTCGATTGGCAAAATCCGGCGCTGTTTTCAACCTTACATATTGAGAACCAATCGATCACGCAGCTTGAGTTTTACACTGATGAGAGCGGTCAGGTACAAGCTCAGCACGCACGGGTCCGAATGATTGGCGCGCCGCTAGGGACTGGATAAACACTGTTTAAGGTTATCTCCTAATCGCTTAAGGCTGTCTTGTCACCGATAGCGACTTAAAAATGGCGAGCAGGTATCACGTTACATCAATCGATACGCAATGGGCTGCAGTTAAGCACACAAAAGCGCATCGAAAGACGCAAAAGAGGATGCGTTTTATTGTGATTCGATTACACTGCCTAAAGCTTGGCGCGTTGTCAGAATGGGACGACGGCGCGTCATGAACAACCTCTTTAAATGATTGAAGTTTTACGTAGCTGAACGGGGCGCCGTTCGGTTGCCTGCACAGTGAGTCTTGTGGGTAGGGTGATACCCAGTTGATGGATAATTTTCGATGAAGCACACAATTGGTGTCGATAAGTTTGATCGCTTCTACATAAATTGTCGGTTCAATTCATTAACATACACCGCTGTGCAATAAAGGAGTAGCGCATGACGAAATCCCTCTTTCGCCAATCTTTTCTTTTTGACAGCCTCAACGTCGATCAAGAGATGCCTGTGGGTGAAATGACGGTCGCCAATGGCGTCGTTTTCCGGCTTCATCAACGTGGCGTTTTGGAAGTGATTCCTGCCGACTGTGATGAGACCACCAAGCATATTGTATTGTCTACCGGCATTCATGGTGATGAGACTGCACCGATGGAGCTCATTGACAAGATTGTCGATGACATTCAAACAGGTTTCCAGCCGGTCAGGGAGCGTTTGCTGCTGATCGTTGCCCATCCGCAAGCCACCAATGCTCATACTCGATTTATTGACGTGAATCTGAATCGTTTGTTTGACGATAAAGACTACGAGCCGAGCATTGAGCTATCGATTGCTAATGAATTGAAAGATGTCGTAGGGCGCTTTTACCACGGCACTGACCCTGCCGCCCGTTGGCACTTAGATCTGCATTGTGCGATTCGTTTATCGAAGCACTATACCTTTGCCGTCAGCCCGAAAGTGCGACATCCGGTGCGCAGTAAAGCCCTCATGGATTTTGTCGCCAGTGGCCACTTAGAAGCCGTGATGTTTTCAAACGCGCCCTCTAGCACCTTTAGTTGGTTCAGTGCAGAGAATTTTGCGGCGCAAGCTCTGACGGTCGAACTGGGGCAAGTGGCCAAAATCGGTGAGAACGAACTGGGCAAGCTGGTTGCGTTTGATTTGGCGATGCGCGATTTGATTTCGCGGAGTAAAGCCGAGCACTTACCGCGTAATCCGACTATGTATCGCGTCAGTCGTACTATCGTTCGCCTGCATGACGATTTCGACTTTTTGTTTGCCGATGACGTTGAGAACTTTACTGCGTTCAAACATGGCGAAGTGTTTGGCCATGATGGCGATAAACCGCTGCTGGCGAAAAACGAAGGAGAAGCGGTCGTCTTTCCAAATCGTCATGTCCCGGTTGGACAGCGCGCGGCACTGATGGTCTGTCCGGTAAAAGTCCGCTACGAAGAGGATCAGGTCGTTTACGATTAATCGTCTTCTAACACTTTTCATTTTAGTGGCTTAGCGTTATCGTTAGGCCACTGTTCTTTCTAGTCCGCCGAATTGACCTACCTTGCATGGAATTTAGCCAACTTCTACACCGTAAACAGCACCGTTGGACACGCGCCGCATGGTTAGGTGCCGGATTGTTTCTTCTAGTGAGTCTGTTTTACGTCATGGTCGGGGAAGTGTTCATTAATCCGCTTGGCGAGCTCAGCCACATTCAAACCCAGCTGCTTGTTCATCTGCGTTTGCCTAGATTGATCTCTGCCCTGGCGATCGGCGCGGCGCTGGCGTTGTCGGGGGCAGTGCTGCAAGTCTTGCTTGGCAATGTGCTCGCAGAGCCCGGTGTGCTCGGCATTTCCGGTGGCGCGAGCATTATGATGGTGCTGGTGCTGTTTTGTTTCCCTGCGTTTGCGACGCCGTTAGGTTATATGCTGGCGGCGATCATCGGTGCGCTCTGCTTTACCTTACTGTTGGTCTCGATTGCCAAAATGATGAAGCTGACGACAACACGCCTGCTCTTGGTGGGTGTCGCGCTGGGCATTTTGTCGGGCGCTGTGGTCACTTGGGCTTTCTATTTCAGTGATGATTTAAGCCTCAGGCAGTTGATGTATTGGCTGATGGGCAGCATTGGCGGCGCAAGTTGGTCTCATCACTGGCTGACGTTAGCCCTCATCCCAGTTGTGGTCTGGCTATGTAGCAAGGGAGCGCTGCTGGATCGCCTGATGCTCGGTGACGTTTACGCTAGGCAGCTGGGTATCGATACTGACGCCGTACGCTGGAAACTCATTTTAGCGGTATCGATTTTGGTCGGCGGCGCGGTCGCACTCGGTGGAGTGATTGGCTTTGTCGGCTTGGTTGTCCCGCATTTGCTGCGTTTATCGCTGGGCAGCGAAAACCGCTTTCTGTTGCCGCTCTCTGCACTGTGCGGGGCACTATTAGTGCTGGTGGCAGATCTTATCGCGCGAACCGCGCTGCATTCGGCGGAGCTGCCGCTTGGCGTTGTGACAACCTCAATAGGCGCGCCAGTGTTCATTTGGATGTTGCTGAAAAATCATGATTCACATTAATAATCTCTCTGTTGGCTCGCGTTTGCTTCCACTCTCTTTTGAGGTCAATCAGGGAGAAATCGTCCATGTCATTGGCCCAAATGGCAGTGGCAAAAGTACTTTGTTGACCGCTATCGCAGGGCTATTAACGGCGAAAGGGCAGGTGAGGATTGGTGAGCTAGATGTGGCCAAGGCGTCGATGCCTTCTTTAGCCTCTTGCCGGGCTTTTTTAAGCCAAAGCGATCGCCCAGCGTTTAACATTGAAGTGGTGCAGTACTTGGCGCTATCGCTGCCAAGCCAAGCGAAAAGCGTGCTTGATGAGGTAAATGCGGCGGTCAACACCCTCGCTCAGTGGTTACAGTTAGAGGATAAGCTGCATCGTTCGATTCATCAGTTGTCTGGTGGGGAGTGGCAGCGAGTGCGCCTATGTGGGATTTGTCTGCAAGTCTGGCCAACACTGAATCCGTTGGCGAAGGTATTGATTCTTGATGAACCGGCGGCGCCGCTCGATATCGGTCAAGAAACGCTGCTTTACCGTTTGATCGATAAAATCGCCCAATTAGGTATTACAGTGGTGATGTCCAACCACGACCTGAACCGAACCTTGACCCATGCGCACAAGGTGGCGCTGCTTGATCGCGGCGTGTTGCAACAATTTGGTCTACCAGGAGAGGTATTGAATGAGGCGCAGCTGTCACGCGTGTTTAGTACTGAGGTCCGCTGCGAATCGATTCGCGGCAAGAGGGTTTTGCTGTTCTAACGCTTATCGCGCTCTGTTGTACTTTAGCGCTCCTGCCTATTTCATTATCATCCACACTATCCCTCACGCACTCGCCTTTAGAGTAAATAGTCGAACTGAACTAGTGCAGCGTTGCACTGAATCGGTTCGCGTGCCAAAGCAGTAGCGTCGGTAAATTAATAGTTCTCACACAAATTTAATTAAAAACAATAACTTAACTATTTTTGAAAAGTTGGCACGCTGTTGGCATTAGTGAAAGGGATACATTCTCGTTCTTGTTAGGCTGATTCAATTTTTCAGTACCCCAGAAAAATTGAACGTCGTCAAATTATGACTATGGCAGCTTCCGCCACCTAAGGATTCCCGTCCGTAGGTGGCGGCTTTTTTTCTAGCGCAAGCTTTTCTTAATGAGCGCTTTTTGTAGAGGAAGCGTTTTGTTCAGGAAAAACGAGCGCTGTAAAACGGGTTACTGAGTCAGCGGCGCTAAATCCGCAGGACGGTAATAGACCGATTTCAACACCTTCCCTTGGCGGATGGTTTTTGCGTCTGACACAAAATCTTTGGCACATTTCGCGATCAGGTAATCGCCTTTTTTCACTGCGGTCAGCTCGATACCTTGCTTGGCGTAGTGCGCTTCGGTGTCAGCGAATTCTTGCTCATTACGACATACTTTACTCATGTTGCTTGAGTGCACTTCATCCCAACACGGCACAAAGTCGATACCACGGTTAACGGCCACATTGAGCAACACATCAATCAAATAGTTAATCGCAAGATTATCTTCAATACGCTGCTGGCCTAGATGCACCAATCGACCCATCAAAACATAGACGCTATCGACAATCGCGTCGGCTTGTTCGGTTTTGCAATCCGCTTCAGCCAGTTCGGTCATTTCTTCAATGATCAAAGACGTATGGAGAGTATCCGCTTTGTCGTCTAAGCTTTCAGGTGAGGCGACAGGTAAATCGAAAGTGCTACGAAATTCAGTAATGTCTTGGTACAGGTGATTGAAAAGTTCAGTGGTGAGTTGGGTCAATTGCATATTAGCTAAGCCTAGGGTTACGAAGTATTGCCAAACGTGAAGAGAGTAAGCAAAGGTTAAGACGTGCGGCAATAGTAACAAACCACCCTATGTCCCGCCAGAGTAACTCTGTAATCGTACGACTCATTTGATATTCGTACCCTGTGATACGTTCGAGCTCGTCCATTGACCGCTGATAAAATGGCTACCACGCTTCCATTTTGAATGAAAAGCAAGAGAACCCCTCTTTCTATATGGGAGTTGATGCTTATAATTATATTAAAGACTTCACGCTGATAGGGCAACATCATGGCAATAGAAAGCGAAAGTGAAAAAGTGATCAGACGTCTGTATCAAATCACCAATGATTACAGTAAAGGCTTTGATATTCAGGTGAGTCAGCTCATCATGATGGGGTTAGAGCGCTTTAATTTAGATATCGGCATTTTGTCACGCATCGATGGCGGCACATACACGGTGCTGCACTGCGTCGTTCCTGAAGGCGCGGATCTTAAAGCGGGTGACACCTTTGAATACGATTGCACCTATTGTGAAATCACCTGCTCATCGTTTGGCCCTGTAGCGATTGAGCACATGGGGGAAGATGACGCCCACGCGATTCACCCTGCCTACAACGCGTTCGGTTTGGAGTCCTACATCGGTGTGCCCATTTTTGTGGATGATGAAATTTTTGGCACCTTGAACTTTTCTTCACCGATTCCTTACCCACGTAAATTTAAAGATATTGATATCGACGCGCTTAAGTTGATGGCGTCATGGATTGAGGTCGAGTTGATTCGTCGGAAGCAGGAGACGCGCCTGCAAGAGCTCAACGCCTCTCTTGAGTTTCAAGCATTCCACGATCCTTTAACCAAACTAGCCAATCGCCGCGCGATGTTTAAAACCATTCATGTTGATTTGGAACGCATGAAATTGGCGGGCGGTCAGGGCAGCTTGGCGATCATCGATATTGATCACTTCAAAAAGGTGAATGACACCTTTGGTCATCAAATTGGTGATGACGTGATACGTAAAACCGCCGACGCGCTAAAAGCGCAGTTAACCGACAGTGATTTTATTGCCCGTTTTGGCGGTGAGGAGTTTGTCGTCTGGCTACCCGATCGAGATCCGACCGCACGTAAAACCGTGATTGAGGCGATGCACCGTGCGGTCAACAATACGCTGCTCGACGGTAAACCCATTACGGTTTCCGTTGGCGCGACCCACTTCGATTTTGCGAATGCTCGGGTGACAGACTGCCAGAAATCCACGCTTGATGAGATTCTCGCCATTGCCGATGAGGGGCTCTACAGCGCCAAAGCCAGTGGTCGCAACCGCATCGAGTGGCGCGAGTACCACACCGACCACGCCGCGGCGTGATCGGTGACTGCGTTCAAGAGCTTTAGGAGAACAGATAAGGGAATAGTTGACGCTTTTCTTGAACTGTCAGTGATTCGACTCGGTCGATATTGGTGTCAGGTATAGCTTCTGGGTTGGGGTAGTGACGCAGGACTTTCTCCATGCTCTCTTCCCGAATCAGATGAAACACGGGGTAGGGTGAGCGATTGGTTAAGTTCTCATCATCGTCTGGCTCAGTGCCGCCAAAGCAGTAGTCGGGGTGGAATGTGGCCAGTTGGAAAATGCCCTCATAGCCTTGCTGTTTAATCAAGGCTTCCACCCAATCAATAAACAGATTGTAATCATCAAACGATTGCAACATCTCTGGCACCACCACTAAGGTGGTTTCCCGCTCCTCGGCTGAAAGTGCCTCTAGAGCGATAAGCTCACTCAATAGGTCTTCAAGAAGAGACGCTTCGTCGGTGGCGTCACTGGTCACGATATGAATTTGTCCATTGCGCTGTGGTTTTGCGGCAAACGGACAAAGGTTAAGACCGATCACGACCTGATTAAGCCATTGCTCAACGGCGCTGATGACAGGAGAAGGGTTGGCTGAGAGAGTCATTTTGCTTCCAAATTCTGATTTGAGTCAAGCATATCAGAATTTGCCTTCACAGGCGGCACTCTTGTGTGGGTAGTCTGCCGCGACAGCGCCGCACAAAGAAAGAAAATCATCACATAGAGCAGCATGCCACCAGCGATGACGGTTGCCCAACCACCGTGTTGCCAACAGTAAATCAAGAAAAAGCCCCCGATACTGCCCCCGACGTAATAGTGCACGAGATAGAGTGCAGTTGCCGTCGCCTTGGCTTGCGTCGCTTTTTGGCTCACCCAAGCGTAGGCCAGTGTGTGGGTGAAAAAGGCGCCGAAGCTAATCAGCATCAACCCCAGAAGCATGAAAGGTAGGGTATCGACGTAGGCACTCCACATTCCAAGCATACTGATTAGCGCGCCCACTTTGATGCCAAGTAGCGGCGGGTAACGCTTATTCCAAACCGAGGTGAGCTTGGAGCTCAATGTGCCCGGCAGATAGCACAGGAAGATCAGCGCCGCCAACCCAACTGGAAGAGAATGGGGTTCGGCCACGAGACGAAACCCCATCACCGAATAGAGGTTCACAAACAGCGCAAAGTTGACACCACCAATCAACATTGCGAGCCAAATAGTGCGGTTTTTGAGGTGCTCGACCAGTGCGCGATTGTGGTAGCGAAGCATCCCTTTGGCGGGCTGGAAATGTTGCTGCTTGGGGAGCAGTAACGCGACCGCGATAGCGCCAACTAAGGTGAACAGCGCCATCACCAGTACCGCGAACTCCCAGCCCAGTTGGTCGGTGAGGGTACCACCAACAATACGCCCTGTGATACCGCCGAGTGAGTTCGCGGCAATGTAGCCACCAATCGCTTGACCAAACGCAGCGCTGCTCAGCTCTTCAACCATATAAGCGACGGCGACAGAGGCAAAGGCCGCCAAGGCGATGCCCATCATCGCGCGCAGTAAAACCAAGCCCAGCAGAGACTCAGTATAGAACATGGCGAGACCAATCACGGGCATCGCAAACAGGCCAAGCAACATAACGCTGCGTCTGCCGGTGGACTCGGAGGCGACCGCCCAAGGCACAAGGAAAAAGGACAGTGCTAGGGTGCTGGCTGCAAAAATCCAGTTCACTTGGGTTTCTGACACGCTGAAATGACCGGCCATAAAAGGCAGCATGGGCTGAAATAGGTAGAGATTACAAAACACCAGAAAGGAGCCCAGCGCTAGGCTGAAAGTCACTCGTTTGTACGCAGGGCTAGACAGTTCAATCATGGTTACTCGTATGGGTGTGATCAGTCAGGAGAGTGTGATCACATTATCAGTCTCATTTTGATTTATAAAATATATTAAAAATATCGTTTTCATATGTTTTTGATCTCATTAAGGCGGCCAGAGGAGTGCCATTTTGGAGAGTAAACCTTTGCGTTATTTTGTCGCGGTGGCTGAGCATGGCCACTTTACTCAAGCCGCAAAAGCCTTGCACATTGCGCAGCCTGCCCTGAGTATTGCGATTCGAAAATTTGAGCAGACGCTGGGTGTTGAGCTGTTTCGCCGCGAAGACCGTCGCATCTCCTTAACCCCAGAGGGAGAGGTGCTCTACGAGCATGCCAAACGCATCATCCAGCAACTAGATGACGCCAAATTGGCTATTGATGAGATGAAGGGGCTGGAAAAAGGCGAAGTCAGGCTTGGCGCTCCCAGTATGATGGGGTCCTATTTTTTTCCGCGCATTATGATGGCGTTCAAAAGCCACTATCCCAATCTTAAATTGACGCTGGTGGATGCGGGGGCGCGCTCGGTGCGGCAAATGTTGCTCGATGGGGAGCTGGATATTGGTGTGATTGACAGTGAAAATGTGCCCGAGGACTTAGCCACCGATCATTTGCTGGATTCGGAAATGGTCGCGGTGGTCAGCCCAACGCATCCGTTTGCCCAGCGACAAGCAGTAGATTTTGATGAATTTTTTGAGCACGAACTGGTGCTGTTTAAGCCCGGCTATTTTCACCGTGGGTATCTGGAGCAAAAAGCCAAGGCGTGTCAAAAGCCGCTCAAATTCTCGTTTGAGACCAACTTGTTGCCGATGATTCTTAGTATCGTCAAACAGGAATTTGCCATTACCGCTTTACTAGAGTTAGTGCCTGAGCATGAAAAAGCGGTCGTAGGTGTGCCGTTCACACAACCGGTCACTGTCAGTTTAGCGCTCGCTTGGCGCAAGGATGGCTACCTCTCAATTGCGGATCGAACCTTTATCGACTTCGTAAAGCGTTATGTATGATGGACGAATAAGGATAACAACACACTCAACAAAGGACTTGTATGCGCATTGCCATTCATCAGCTCAACACAACAGAACACTTAACACCGCTAAAGATTGAACGATGGGAGATTGAAGACGGACACTCATGGGGCGTATTCAGCTCTGAAGGCGATATCGGATCGCAACTGGGCGCACTGCTTTGCGGCGATGCCCCCTTTGAAGGCGTTCAGGATGCGGTTGACAGGAGTGAAGGCCGCGTTGCACAAGTCTCGCTAGCGAGCCAGCAGCAATTACTCGAAGAGGAAATTGCTAATGATGACACCGATTTTCTCGACAGAATCGATAGTGGGACGAGCGTTGAAACCTTGGTCAAACAGCAGTGCGATGATCTTGAGTATGCCAATCAATTGATGAGTCAGTTCGATTTGTGCCATTTAGCCAACAGTGGTTTTCGTCAGTTGTCGACGGGAGAAACCCGCCGCGTGATGTTGGCGCGCGCACTGGCCAGCAAGCCTGATCTGTTGGTACTCGATAATCCGTTCTCCGGTCTGGATGTGGCCCATCGTGAGTCGCTGTCGACAACGCTGGCAGAAATGGCGCAACAAGTGCAGATTATCGTGACCTTCAATCGTGAAGAAGATTTGCCCCCTTGGATTGACCAAGTCGCGCTGTTTCATCACGGACAATTGGAGAGCACGATGGCCTCCGCCGCTTGGCATGCGCACCCAGTGATTGCTCAGTTGCAATCGCTATCAGAGCAACAAAGCGAGCACATGTTGGCGTTGGTGCGTAAACATCAGCACAGTAATGATCTGCCCAGTCCAGTGTTTGCCATCAAGGATGGGGAGGTCGCGTACACCGACAAAACCATTTTCACCCAGCTCAATTGGCAAATCGATAAAGGTCAACATTGGCAGATTAAAGGTCCAAATGGTTGTGGTAAAAGCACACTGCTCGGGCTGATTTTTGGCGATCACCCTCAATGCTACTCCAACGATATTACCATTTTCGGCCACCAGCGCGGCAGCGGTGAAACCATCTGGCAAATCAAGCAGAACATCGGCATGGTCTCCTCTTCATTGCATCTGCAGTATCGAGTTAGTTGCAGCGTACTGGACGTGATTCTCTCGGGCTTTTATGACTCCATCGGCCTTTATCAGCAGCCGAGTAAGCGTGAGCTGCAAACCGCGCACGAATGGCTTGCCATGCTGCACATGACCAACTGCGCCAAGCGCTCGTTCCGTGAACTGGATTACGGCCAGCAGCGATTGGTGTTAATCGCTCGCGCGTTGGTGAAACAACCCGCCCTGTTGATTTTAGATGAACCCTATCAAGGACTTGACTACTTAGGGCGTCGGTTAGTGAAAAACAGTTTAGAGATGATCGCGCGTGAAAATCTTAGCCAACTCTTGTATGTCTCGCACTATGAGGCGGACAAGCTGGAGGCAATCCGCAATGAGCTCAGCTTTGAGTTTGACGAGTCGATGGGCTGTTATGTCCCTCGGGTTGTCATGGGTGAATCAAGTGGCGCATAAACGGCGTGTGTCACCCTGACAAACGGGCTCGGCTCATCTACGCTTAAGATAGTCTTATTATTCAGGGAGTAGCGTCGATATGATGCGGTTTTCTGCGGCCATGATGGCCACGGTGTTAAGTTGTGTAACCTGGGCGGCGAAGCCGGAGTTCGTGACTCTTTATTTGGATGCAGATAGGACAGGGCACCTTGAATCGGCGCAGTCGATTGAACAAGGTGTGAAAGTGGCACTGGCGGAAGTAGACAACCAACTCAACGGCGTACCTGTGCGCTTTGTCGTGCGCGATCACAGAGGCAACGTCAAACGCAGTAAGCGCCATATGGATGAGTTTTTGCGCGATCCCAATGCCCTAGTGTTTGTCGCTGGGATGCACTCTCCGCCGTTGATCAAATACCGTGATTTTATCAACCAGCAAGACATATTGACGTTAGTGCCTTGGGCTGCAGGAACGCCAATCACGCGCTCGCTCGAAAGCGATCAGAACTTTATTTTTCGACTCTCTGTGGATGATTCCAAAGTGGGCGGATTTCTTCTCAACGTCGCCTTTGAGCACGGCTGCTCTGTGCCCCATCTAGTGCTGGAAAACACCGGCTGGGGCAAATCAAACTACAAAGCGATGATGCGCGCGTTGCCCAGTGATGTGGATGCTGAGGTCAAGGTCTCTTGGTTTGACTGGGGCATACAAGCGTCAGACGCGCGAAACATCGTTCGCCAAGCGCAGCAGGACAAAGCGCAATGTTTGCTTTTGGTGGGTAACGCTCGCGAAGGCAAAAATATTGTTGATGCGGTGGCCGAGCTTAATGCCTCCCTACCAGTTTACAGTCACTGGGGGATCACCGGCGGACAGTTCGCACAAAATGTGCCGTTTGAGGTGCGAGAAAAAGCGCAACTGACCTTTGTTCAGTCTTGTTTTAATTTTTACAGCAACGCGCTCACGCCATTCCAAGCAGGGGTGTTTGAGCGTGCAAGCCGCTTGTTTCCGGAGCAGTTTACATCAACCAATATTCAAGCGCCGGCGGGTTTTGTCCATGGTTATGACCTGACACGCGTTCTCATTGCTGCAGCAAACCACATCGAGTGGCAACAGGAGATGCCCGACAATCGACGCGCATTGAAAGTCGCCCTAGAGTCACTAGAGACGCCAGTGCAAGGCTTGGTCAAACGCTACCAACACCCGTTTAGCCCTATCTCTAGGGAGAATATGGATGCACATGAAGCCTTATCGGCACAGGATTTGTGTATGGCGATGTATGACGAGCACGATGGCGTCAAATTGCGTTTGACCGACTCTAAGTAGCACGCAACGAATAACAATAACAACGAGGGATGCATCAAAGCAGTTCCCGAGGAGCAATATAGTGAATCCAGTTTGGTTAGGGCACGCTCAATGCTAAAGTTTGACAAAAAAAATGGCATGCAACTCTTCACCCTGTTTATCTTGTTGGGCGCGAGTGTCTTTTTTCTCACCAGTTTTTTGTTTGTTCAGCATCAAGCACAGCAAACGGCGCAAGTGGTGATTAACGAGAGTTTAAAAAGCAAATTTTCCACGTTAGACAGTTATCTCAAGACCTATTTAGAATCGAGACGAGATCGCTTAGCCAACATCGTAGAGCAGCCGATTCTGCTAGGCGCTGTGTTGGAGGGCGTTGCTGACTCCGCGTCCTTCTCGGATAAGTTGGCTCGCTTCAAACCGGTCGATTCGCAATCTTTCGTCAACGTGTATGACTTTGTGGGTGATAAAGTTTACTCCGAAATTGTGTTACCGCAGGCGGTGAGCACGTTTATCGCTCAGGAGGTGGCGAGTGGTCAGTTGCTCGAGTCGGTCTCCTATTCGATTTTTTCTCATCATGACGCGGATTTTCTGCTCGTAACCCTACCTGTCAAATACAACGGTTACTCAGAGGGCATCGCCGCCTACGTCACGCCCCTAGAGGGCACGGAGTTTTTCAGCGGTTTTGGCCATGATGACGCGCGATGGTTTGGCATCCGCCAAGCGCAGTTTGATTGGCGTATGGCCTCGCCTTTCCCTTGGGCCATCGCCGAGCGCCCGATTCCTGATACCACCTTTACCTTGCTCTACAGTTATTCACCGAGTTTGGTTGAGGATGTCAAACGAGAGTTTGTGCAAAGCCTATTGACCGGGATGATTACCGCGACCGGTGTGGCGCTCTTTGTGCTCTATTTTTTGGGGCGTAAGGTGCTGGTCTCGCCATTTCAAGCGTTATATCGCTCGGAGCAGCAGCTACTGCGCCAATCGGAAGAGCTCAAAAGAAGAGAGGCAGAGTCTGCACGCTTAGCTCGGGTAGCGAAGTACATGCGTGATGCGGTGGTATTTACTGATCTGAATGTCAATGTGTTATGGGTCAACAGTGCTTTCGAGCGTTTAACAGGCTATCAGCAGCAAGAGTTGATCGGTAAGAAACCCGGTGATGTCTTGCAAGGGCCGCTTAGTGACCGAGAGGTGATCAGCCAGATTCGCACTGCAATTCATAACCGAGAGCAGGGCTTTTTCGAGTTGGTCAATTACAACAAAGCGGGGCAGGCGTACTGGATTGAACTTGCCTTGACGCCACTGTATGACAAAGATGACCAGATTGAGGGCTTTATGGCGGTTGAACGTGATATTACCGAACGCGTTGAGCTGCAAAAGTCACTCAAGCAAAAAGCGCAGGAAGCCAACGCGGCCAGCGTCGCCAAATCGAAATTCCTTGCCGCGATGAGCCACGAATTGCGCACTCCAATGAACGGGATTTTAGGGGTGGGTGAGCTGCTGCAACAAGGAGAGCTTACTGACGAGCAGCACGAGTACATGACCACTTTGCTCGATTCCGGTCAACATATGCTGGCGGTACTCAATGACATCCTCGATTTTTCTAAAATTGAGGCGGCTAAGCTGAAATTGGTGGCAACGGACGTAGAGGTCGAGCCTTTTGTCGCCAAGTTCAGTCAGCTTTATCAGCCGTTATGCGAGGAGAAAGGGCTGAGTTTTCGTGTCGATAGCACCTTACCAGCGGATTTAGTCATTCGGGTAGACGAGACCCGATTAACCCAGATATTGCAAAACTTGCTCGGCAATGCCCTCAAATTTACCGCAGAGGGCGGTATTGCTTTGTCTGTGTCACTCTCTGATTCATCCGAAACGATGCAGATGCGCGTCAAAGACAGTGGTATTGGCATCAGCCAAAGCAAGCAACGGGTGATTTTTGCGCCGTTCAGTCAGGCCGAGTCGGATACTACGCGCCGCTTTGGCGGTACTGGGCTTGGTTTGTCTATTGTCTCTGAACTGGTGGGCGCAATGGGCGGTGAAATACGAGTAGAGAGCGAGCTCGGCCGTGGCAGCGAGTTCATTGTCACCTTACCGATAACACGCGCCGCCGCGCAGCAAGAGTCGGTGTCTACTGAGGCCGTCGTCAGTGATTACTTGGGTGATGGAATGCGCGCCTTGATTGTCGAAGACACGCGCATGAATGCCTTGGTGCTGTCTCGGTTTCTTTCTAAGCTCGGGTTTGAATGCGAGGTGGCGGTCAATGGGGTTGAGGCAGTAGAAAAGGTCAAGTCTGAGCACTTTGAGGTGATTTTCATGGACAACCACATGCCAGAAATGGACGGCATTCAAGCCTCTCAAATTATTACTCAGCTTAATCTGCAAACCCCGCCAGTGCTGATTGGTTGCACCGCCGACGCGTTTGAAGAGACGCGAGAAAATATGATTGCCGCCGGTTGCCAAGAGGTGATCACGAAACCGATCAATTCTCAGCAGCTTAATCGAGTGCTTGCTCAGGTGATGCCCAAGTAGAAACAGCGGTACTATTTTCCGCTGTACATGCGCTCGAAGTTTTTCACATTCCAACCGATCATGTAACGATCGCCGATTTTCAGTACCGGTAAGGAGCGAGCGCCAATGGCGTCGAGCTCTTTGCGACCGCGCTGCATTTTCGCGTTGGTCAAACGATATGGGTAACCTTTCTCTTCCAAGTAGCGTTGAGCATCTTTGCAGTGCGGGCACTTATCTTTGACGTAAAGCACGAGGCGTTTCATGGGGTTTCTCCAGTGAGGTTGATCGCGATGAGTGTAATGAAAAGTCAGTGAATGACAAGGGCGAATAGGCTAGACTAGCGCCTTTTCGTCAACTCGGTAGAGCGATGAGTATCAATCCCGCATTAAGGTATGTGCAAGGTTATCCGCCACATATCGTTGATCAAGTGGCGCAACTGGTAGATTCCGGCAGACTGGCGACCTGGTTTCACCAGCGTTACCCTAACAATCACACCATTAAGAGTGAAAAGGCGCTGTTCGATTACACCATGGCGTTGAAAAACCGCTATATGAAGAAAACCGCGCCGCTGAGCAAAGTGGTGTACGACAATAAAATCCACATCATCAACAATGCGCTTGGCCTTCATACCTATGTGTCGAAAGTGCATGGCGGAAAAATCAAATCAAAGAATGAAATTCGCATCGCTCGCGTATTTCGAGAGGCACCTGAGCCGCTATTGCGCATGTTGGTGGTGCACGAACTGGCGCACTTGAAAGAGAAGGAGCACAACAAAGCCTTCTATTCGTTGTGCTGCCACATGGAGCCCGACTACCATCAACTGGAACTCGACGCTCGATTGTTTATGATTTATCTCGAGACCCGAGACGAGCCGACGAACTAGGCATAAATGCCTTGTTGTTGATCACTCACTACACGTTACGCATTACAGATCATGGCTACACACCGTAAAGATTCGCACCCTTCGACCAAACGTGCGCCGAAAACACGAAATAGCGCTGCTCAGTCTGAGCCAAAGCATCGCTCGAATCGTGAGATGACGTTTATCAAGCAGCCAAGTAAGCCGGGATTACATCCTCGCAATAAACACCAAGGACGCTATGATTTTGCCGCGTTGGTCAAAGCGCTGCCTGCGCTGAAACCGTATGTTATTACCACCCCAGCCGGTGACAAGAGCATTCCATTTTCTGACCCTATCGCAGTGAAGCTGCTCAATAAAGCCTTGTTGGCGCATCACTACCAAGTCAGTGAGTGGGATATTCCCAAAGGGTATCTCTGCCCGCCTATTCCTGGGCGTGCTGACTACATCCATCGTCTTGCTGAGTTGCTTGAGGCGGATGTGCCTGAGGCGAAACACGCGAGTGTGCATGCGTTAGACATCGGCGTTGGCGCCAACTGCATCTATCCGATCATTGGCGCGGTGGATTATGGCTGGCACTACGTTGGCAGTGATGTGGACGAGGTGTCGGTGGACAATGCCAGCCAGATCGCGAGCGCCAATGCGGTGTTGAAAGGCAAAATTGAAAGCCGGTTGCAGCGTGACTCTCGGTTTGTGTTCAAACACATTATCGCCAAAGACGAGCGTTATGCTCTGACTACCTGCAATCCGCCGTTTCATAAATCCCTTGAAGAGGCGCAGCAAGGCAGCGAGAAAAAACTGGCTAATTTAAGTCGCAATAGGACGAAAAAAGGCAGCAATAAGGCCGCGGTCGCCGCCGCCAATGCGCCACAACACACAACGCAGAAAGGTTCGCCTATACTTAATTTTGGTGGGCAGAAAGCGGAACTGTGGTGTCCGGGTGGTGAAGCCGCGTTTGTGAAAAAGATGGCGTTTGAAAGTCGAGATGTGGCATCGCAAGTCCTTTGGTTCTCCACCTTGATCTCAAAGAAAGAGAATGTCCGTTGGCTGCGTAAAAATCTTGAAAAAGCCGGAGCGCTGGAAGTGCGCGTGATTGAGATGAGCCAAGGGCAGAAAGTGAGCCGTTTTATGGCTTGGACGTTTCATGATAAAGCCAAGCGCGCCACTTGGTTTGATACCAAACCCCGTTAACCACTGATACCAATAGATGAGGAGGGCATATGGAGTTTGAGATTTATATGCCCTGTGAGCCCAGTTGGATTTGCGATAGCTTTCTTGCGCTGTTCGCGGTGCTGCTGTTGTGGGGACTGGGTTATTTTGTGCTGATTTTGTATCGAGAATACAAAAAAATCCACAAACGAAAATGATCAGTTTATCCGTTCGAGAGCGCTTCTAACTGCTTACGATACTTCTCTTCTAACGCGCTGTTCCCGGCGCGCTCTTCCAACTCGACCAGTAGGGCCAATGAGGCTTGTTGCACGCCAAACTGCTGGTGGAAGTTCATCAAGCGTATTCGCGCCGATGTGTATTCACCTTGCTCTATTTCAAGTTTAGTAAGGCGCAGCAGCGAGGTGACACGGCGCGGGTCGTGATCCAATGTGCGTTTGAAATAACCCATGGCTTGTTCGGGTTTGCCCGCTTTCAATGCACAGAGTGCTGCATTTTCATAGCTGGCGGAAATCAGGTAGTAGTAGGGCTGCTCAATGGCGCGATTAAACAGTTGATCAGCCTGAGGATAGCGCTCTTGTTTGCATAAAAACGTGCCGTAGTTGTTCATTACATTACCGTTTCTCGGGTGCTGTCTCAGCGCCGTTTTATACAGTTTTTCAGCGTCCGCTTCTTCACCGACTTGCTCGAAATAGTGCGCCATCGCCAATTGTGCTCGGTAATAACTCTTATCGTGCTGAAGGGCTTTTTCCAGATTTTCGCGGGCTTTCACCATATCACCCTGCTGTAAGTAACCCATGCCAAGGGCTAAGCGTGCATCGGCTTTTTCTCGTGGGTTGGCATTGAGCTCAGGCTCAGCGTTATTGTCCACCGTGACACAGGCAGAGAGAAGTAACACCAAAGGAAGGAGAAGGGTACGCATATTCGTTCAACTTTTGTAGTTCAGTAACAGATAACAAGCTTGTGCTTTTTTATACCTGATCCCATCTGGTGTTTGCGCCGATGAGTGAGACTCTGCGAGGGGTTTATCAGTTTCTGAGTGTGGGCGGAAAAAGAATGCGAGCGAGGGCGCGCTTGCGCCCTCGTGTTCGGTGATTGGGTATCGATTTCGACACGTTAATCATCTTTAGTAAAGTTCGCTTCGCTGAAGTGATCCAAATCGTATGGCGTTTGCTGGTAGACACAGTAGTTCAACCAGTTGGCAAAAAGCAGGTGCCCATGACTGCGCCAACTTGCGCACGGTTTGTTGTCGGGATTGTTGTTGGGGTAGTAGTTGACCGGAATCGCCGGTTCCATTCCCTCGCTCAAATCGCGGATGTACTCATTGTGCAGGGTGTGTGAGTCATACTCTGGATGGCCTGTTACAAACACATTGCGCTTATCTTTGGTGGCCGCCAAGTAAACGCCAGCCACGTCTGAGGTGGCCAAGATGTCGAGATCCGTGTGCTCGGCGAGATACTCCGGTGAGAAATCGGCGTAGCGAGAATGCGGTGCTAAAAAGGTGTCGTCAAAACCACGCAGAATGGGGTGAAACTCGTGATGAATTTGATGTTGATACACACCGGAGAGTTTCTCTTTGCGAGTGCGCTTAGGCAGATTGTAGAGCAGCTTTAACCCTGCTTGTGCGGCCCAGCAGACGTATAAGGTTGAGGTGACGTGCTCTTTCGCCCAGTTCATGATGGTTTTGAGGTGGTCCCAATAAATCACGTCTTCAAACTGGACCAGACCGAGCGGCGCACCGGTGATGATCAAGCCATCGAAATTGCGTTTTTTGATCATCTCAAATTGACGGTAAAAGTTGTCTAGGTGCTCGGTTGGCGTATTTTTACTCGGGCGATCATCAATGCGCAGCAGTTCAATATCGACCTGCAATGGGCTATTGGACAAGAGGCGTAAAAATTGCGTCTCTGTCTCAATTTTTTTGGGCATAAGATTGAGGATCAACACCTTAAGTGGACGAATCTCCTGCGTAGAGGCACGCGATTCGCTCATGATGAAGATATTTTCCTGACGCAGTACATCAGTGGCAGGCAATTGATCGGGGATCTTAATTGGCACAGCTTTCTCCCTAAGCTCTGTTATGGACGTCTATACATCTAAACTTAACCCAATCGGTATGAGATGTCGATAGCATTTTTAGGCCAAATTGGTTTACTATCTGCGCCTCGAACTCGGTGAGACTATGTCGGCATAGCCGCAAGCAAATCAGCGGACATCAGCCGCAAGGGAGTAATAGAGCGGTGAAATTGACCTTAATTCGTGGTCTGCCAGGTTCTGGCAAAAGCACCCTAGCGAAAACATTGCCAGCGGTGCACCTTGAAGCGGATATGTATTTTATCGCTGACGATGGCGTTTACCGCTATGACAAAGCGAGAATTTCCGATGCGCACGAGTGGTGCAGAGCAGAGGTAAAACGCGCGCTGACCAACAAGCAGGACGTGGTTGTCTCCAATACTTTTGTCCAGCGCTGGGAAATCGCACCGTACTACCGCCTCGCCAAGCAATTTGGCGCTGAGTTTGTGGTGATGGAGTGCACTGGGCAATTTCAAAATATCCACGGCGTTGAGCGCAGTACAATCGAACAAATGAAAAAACGGTGGCAGACATGGCAAAGCGATCGCCCGTTGTTGAAATGACCTCTTACGGTATTTACGACCAATGGGACTCCAAATCAAAGCATCTTCCTAAAATACAAGCGTTTACCACTAAGGTTCCGGCTGACGAGGACGTCGAGTTTGGCTTTATCGTCAACATCAAAAAAGCCAAAGGTGCGCTGATTGAGTTTTGTATCGATCATCCCGGTATCTTAGGCAAAAAAGGCCAGACGTTAGCGCCTTTCACCGGCGAGTTGCACGTGGGCAGCAACGATTGGGATTTCTACTTGGGCGATACGATTCAACTGCTTCATCCAGACGGCGGTTTGGAGTCGAATTTGGGGCGTTGGCACATGAGCATCGAGATGGACGGACGCGTGATTGCGCAAAAGACCTTCGATGTGTATGGCCGGGATGAAAACGAGTTTTGGCGCCGCCGAGGTTTTTAAACGCGGCGCTCAAACGTTATCGCGGCGATGTTCACGCAATGCGCGCCAAGCCATGAGGCTCCAACCCAGTGCTTGCACCCACAGCAGTGCGTATTGCGCCGCGACTTGATGCCATTCTCCCCCCATCTGATTTAAACGCAAGAATGCTTGGATGGCGGGCGTACTAGGAAAAAGCTGTGATAACCAAACGATGCCATCGGGAATCGCTTCGAGTGGCCAGATAAACCCCGCACTAAAAATCAGCGGCATTGAACTGATTAATACCACTAATGTCACCAACTCTCGTCTTGGTACTACCGTACCTAGCCAGATGCCTATCGCGCAGGATGCCAATAAGAAAGGCAGCAATAGAGTGACAAGCTCGGTGAGGCTTGCCAACTGCGAGACGCCGTGCAAGCGAAAACTCGGCCCGAAGTAATAACCGCTTAGCACCAAGTAAATACTCGTCAGCAGCACCATTCGCCCCCCCATCAAGGCGAGAGGGCTGACGTTAGACCAATAGCCACGACCATGCTTTTGCGTGCCTTGCATCAACCCGGCCGCCATCGCCAGCGTTTGCTGCAAAATCAGCACAAACACCGCAGGCACCACGTAATCGACATAGCCCATTTGCGGGTTAAAAGTGGGTTTGAGGTTGAGCTTGGTGGGCGCGAAGTGATTGGCCGCTGCGCTCAGTGGCTCACCATCAACAAGCAATTTCGCCACTGTGGTTTGCGCCGCTAGCGTGCCACCCGCTTGCCCCAAGCCTTCGACAATGGTGCCGTAGACCAAAAAGTACGAGGCATCCCCCGCGTAAGCCAAGGTCGGGCTTTTACCTAACATCAGATCTTTATAGAAATGCTCTGGGATCACCAAAATGCCGCTAATATCGCCACTTAAAAAGGCCACTTTGGCCGCTTCTATGCTTGAGTCACGCCGCGTGATGTGCACTTGGGGTGTCGCATCTACCATGCGCTCTAGCTGATAGCTGGTTTGGCTTTTGTCCAAGTTCACCACGCTGATGATTTGCTCGCGTGGGGTTTGGTAAGAGTAGGGCATTGGGTAGAGAAACGAGTAAAACACGACGCCACCAAACACGGTGAGAAGTACCACAGGATTATGCAGCAGCGCCTTTAGCTCCGCTTTCAGCAGTGCGGTAAACGTCATGACTGGTGCTCCTTAAGTTCGGCACGCGCGTGCCTGTTGGTGTCATCTGCAGCGTTAATAGCACTGTTGAGGTGCTTGCGAGCGAGAAGAAGACACAGCAGCGCTGGCAGTAGGTAGCCAAGCAGTGGCGTCAGATGCATCAATGTGGTGAGCGCCGATGCGCCATAGCTGACTTGGCTCACCTGCGCTTCAATATAGTGACTGATGGGCAAGAGTGAGCGCCAAGCTTGGGCGAGCGGCGACATGTCAGAGACCGGGAAAGTGATACCCATAAAGGCAAAACTTGGCGCAGTAAACGCGCCGGCAAAGCTCATCGCTCTCGCGGGATCTAAGGTCAAAAAGAAGAACACACTGCCCATGGCCATACACGCGAGTATGGTCGGCACTTGCGCGGCGAACAACACCCGAAGGTCGCCTTGCATTGGCCACTGTAAGCCCGAATAAAACCAGACTAAAAACGCCACGCCTTGCAGCCAAAATAACGGAAAGTAGGGCAGTAAAGTGCGACACAGCGCCACGCCCGGCGAAGGCGCTAACCAACGCACTAGACCATGATCGCGTTGATTGGCGGCCAGCACTAACAGCGTGCTGACGACAATGACGATTTGCCACAGCGCTGGGATGATCGCGCTGACTAAAAACTGGGCGTAATTGGAATTCTTATTGAACAGCGGGGTGACTTGAGTCGAGACGGGCACAGCGTTGCCCATCGCAGAGAGTAGGGTTGTATTGCCATCGGTGAGACCCGCGAATGTGGCTAACTGCGCATTGAATGTCCCTTGCGCTTGGACAAACGCGGCGTTCATCAGTTTGCCAATCAAGATCGCTTGGCTGTTGTAAAACACACTGACTTGCGGGGCGAGCTGTTTCATCGCGTCTTGTTCGAAACGGCTCGGGATCACTGCGTAGGCGTAGATCTCCCCCTGTACCAGTGCTGCTTTCGCCTCACTGGGGCTTTGAAAATGACGCGTCACTTGCATGGTTGAGGTGGCGTCATAGTCGCGTTCGAGTGCGTAAGAGAGCGCACTCTTGTCTAGATTGACCACACCAATAGGCAGATCGCGCGCGATACCTTGGGAAAATATCGACCAGATACACCAAGCGAGTGCGATGGGAATCCAGGTCAAGCTAGCGAGGAGCCACCGATCACGCGTCATGGTGGCCCACTGCTGCGCTATGGCTTGGCCTATCATCATTGCGCGCCTTGCGAGACAGCTGAAGGGGCAATTTCCACAGCGAGACTCATGCCCATCCTCAAGCCTTGTACAGGCTCGCTTGGTCTGGCTTCGACCTCAAAAGTACGTAAATCAAATCCTTGGCTGGCATCGGTTGAGCGCCAAGTGGCAAAATCACCCATGACGGCGACATGGCTCACGGTGAAGGTTATCTCTTTATCCAACGCAGGAACGTAAGCGTCAAATTGTGCGCCTTTGCCAAAGTGGCGCAGGTAATCTTCACGAACGTTAAACACGGCCCACATATCTTCGGTATCAAGCACAGTGACAACGGGAAAGCCTTGCGGCGCTAACTCGCCGCTTTGCAGCAGCACCTGCGAAACCTCGCCGTCAAACCAACTGTGAATTTGGGTATCTTGCGCGTAGGCTTCTACTTCGGCAACCGCACCGGCGGCCATGCGCGCTTTCTCTGCGGCGGCGACTTTGGTCTCGCTGCGCGCACCTTCTTGCGCCATTTGATACATCTGGTAAGCGGCACTTTCCGTGTATTTTGCCGCGTCCCATTGGGTTTTGGCTTCGTCGCGTTTCTGCTCTGCCACCACGCCATCATTAAATAGGTTATTGACTCGAAGATAGGTTTTTTCCATCAGATCGGCGGCGGCTTGCGCTTTGAGCCATTGATCTTTTGCGGCTTGGATTTGTTGTGCACGCGCGCCTTTTTCCGCTTCTTGAGCCAGTGCATCGGCGGCTTTCTCTCCGGCCTTAGCTT
The DNA here is from genome assembly GCF_059834005.1 of Vibrio sp. R12-SW3-ISO1. NCBI lineage: Bacteria > Pseudomonadati > Pseudomonadota > Gammaproteobacteria > Vibrionales > Vibrionaceae > Vibrio > Vibrio sp. R12-SW3-ISO1. The sequence goes on along the minus strand of NZ_JCBDGK010000046.1, from coordinate 20,862 downwards.
GCTCTAATTTTGCCGCGATTTCAGGGCTGTGCAGGGTGAAAATGAGCTGCCCTTTAGTGACATTGTCACCTTTGCGCACCAGCACTTGATCGATACGCCCTGGTACTTTTGACGAAATGCTGTATTGCTGCGCTTCAATCTGGCCTTGCAAGCGAACTGGCTGAGGCTGATAGGCGTCGTAAACGCTGTAGCCGACCCAAGATGTCAGAGCGATTGCAGCTGCGGTAAGCAGGTAAGGTTTGGCTTGGTTCATCTTTGATCCTTAACGATTCGACAACGGGATGGCGTTATATTGATACTGTTTAAAACTGTCCATTTCACTCGACAGAGCCAACAACTTTGACAGTGACACAAGGTATTGAAAACTGGCGGCTGCTTTTTGTGTTTCAACACTGGCAACATAGAGCTGGGCATCGACGACATCGGTTGACGTCGAAAGCCCTTGCGAAAAGGCTTTTTCGCGCAGTTTGAGATTCTCCTGCGCCAGTGACAAGCTGGAATCGAGCCCCTGGACCTCTTCTCGCGCTTGCTGCGCTTCCAGATAGGTTTTCTGGACCAGAACGGAGAGATCTTGTTTTGCCTGCGCTTTGAGATAGTTAACCTGAGACACCGCACTGTGCGCCGCTTTGACCTGCTCTGAGCGACCGGAGGTATCAATCAAAGGCACATTGACCCCAACACCCACGAGCCACTCGGGTTTCAGCTGACTTGCGAGGGAATCATCCTCATACAAGCTGTAGTCGCCATAGAGGTACACTTCTGGGTAGTAGCGGCCTTTTTCCGCTTTGATCAGGCTGTTGGCTTGCTTCTCTTTGGCGTCAAGCAGAGCGAGGCCTGGGTAGGTGCCTAACGTGCGGTCGATAAACAGATCTAGTGGCGGCAGGTTTGGATTTATAAACAAGTGGTCCGAGGGCTCGACGCCGTCGGTTTGGTTTAGAATTTTCGTCAGCGCCGCTTGGGCGATATCGAGATCTTTTTGCGCCTTCTTGCGCTCAATCACGGCTTTGTCCAAGGCGGATTCCGCTTGCAGTCTTTCGACGCGGGCGATTTGCCCTTGCTGTTCAAGCTTGAGTGCGTTGTCTCTGTGTTTGGTTAACCCAGCTTCCACCAGTTGTCGGGTGTGAAGTACGTCTTGTGTCAATAAAACGGAAAAATAGTATTTACTGAGATCTTCAAAGCGCGCTTGAGTTTCCATCGCTAGCTCACTCTTTGCCTGTTCGCTTTTCCCTTGCGCGGCGCTTTGCGCGGCATCGATGCGACCGCCAGTAAAGATTGGCCAAACGGCGCGAATGGAGGAGGAGAATATGTCGCGCTCGGTGATGGTAGAGGTCACGCTGCCGAGCTGTGAGACCAATCCACCGAAGGTGGGGCCAAGGTTGGGCATCGTTGCCCCTGTGCTGTCAAAGAGCTGCTCACCAGATAGGGTCACGTCGGTATCGAGGCGTGTGTAGTTGGCGCCTAGAGTGACAGACGGCAAATTTAGGCTATCGGTCGCTAAGTGCAGCGCTTGATAGCGGTCAACATTCGCGCGCGAGGCCGCGAGTGAGTGGTTCTCTTGTTGGAGCAGCGTCCACGCTTGTTCAAAACTGATCGGGGCAGCGTGCGCCACGCTAGACACTGCGCCGCAACAGGCGAGCATCAAAGCTAAAGGGCGAATAGGCATGACGTGTGCGATCCTCGCTTAAATGAAAGTGATAAATTAGAGTCTATACTCTAATTTTTGTTCAAGCAATCCATCTATGAGGTTTGATGCGTAAGGAAATTAATGCGTAAGGAAAGAAAACGAGGGCGATAACGCCCTCGGGATAACACAACGTTCGAATGACAACTTTCGACTGGCTACTGCTCAATCTGTTTTGGCGAGCCTTTCAACGCTTGTACCAGTTTGACCAGCAGTGGGCTGAGTAGCACGAGCGCAGCGAGCACGGTAAAGGTGAAGGTGATAGGGCGCTCCCAAAGGAAGCTCAGCTCACCATCGCTGATCATCAAGGCGCGGCGTAAATTCTCTTCCATCAAGCCGCCAAGGATAAAGCCAAGCAGCAGCGGCGCGAGTGGGAAGTTGGCTAAACGCAATGCGATGGCACCAACGGCAATCAGCAACATGATGAACACGTCCATGGTGTTAAACGAGACCAAATACACACCGGTTATCGAGAAGAATAAGATCATCGGTAGCAGTACGGTGCGCGGTACGGCCAGCAGGCGTGAAATGCAAGGGATCAGCGGTAAGTTCAAGATCACTAACACGATGTTGCCAAAGTACATTGAGATAATCACCGACCAAAACACATCTGGATGCTCAACAAACAAACGTGGCCCCGGCTGAATACCATAGGCGATCAGCGCACCGAGCATGATGGCGGTGGTGCCCGATCCTGGAATACCCAGCGTTAACAACGGCACAAACGAACCACTGGATGCGGCGTTGTTGGCCGACTCCGGTGCCACCAGCCCACGAATGCTGCCTTTACCGAACTCTTCACGCTTCTCTTTTGGCGCTAAGTTTCGTTCCATGCCATAGCTAAGAAACGCGGCAATGGTTGCCCCTGCACCCGGCAATACACCGGTGAAAAAGCCTAAAATGGAAGAGCGAATCGAGACTGGCGCCACTTCTTTGATCTCTTCCTTGGTCACTTTCATGCTGCCGATGTCGCTCATCTTACTCTGCTCTTCGTCGCGGGTGTCTTGCTCCGGTTTGAGAATGCCCATCAAGGTTTCACCGAGTGCAAAAGTGGCCATCGCAAGCAGAAGGAAGCTAAAGCCATCCATTAGATCAGTTAGGCCAAAGGTGAAGCGTTCAACGCCGACGCCTTTATCAATTCCGACGGTAGAGAGCATCAAACCGAGGACCGTCATCATCCACGCTTTGATCACTTGCCCTTTGCCAGCAAACGCCGCAACAGCGGAGAGGCCAAGCAGCATCAAGGCAAAATAGTCGGAGGATTGGAAACTCAGGGAGACGCTCGCGAGCGCAGGCGCGGCAACCAACAGCATGATGGCCGAGAGCGTACCGCCCGTAAATGACGAGTAGGCCGCAAGCGCTAGGGCTTTTCCTGCTTGACCTTTTTGTGCCATAGGATAGCCATCAAACGCCGTCACGACGGTGGATGAGCAGCCCGGTGCGTTAATCAAAATAGAGGAGGTGGAGCCGCCAAACACCGCGCCGTAGTAGACGCCCGCCATCAAGATCAGTCCTGATGAGGGATCGAGTCCGTAGGTGATGGGGATCATGAGGGCGATGGCTGAAATCGGGCCAAGGCCAGGAAGCATGCCGATAAACGTACCGACAAAACAGCCGACGATGACCATCATTAGGTTCATCGGCATCACGGCGGTCGAAAGACCTTGTAAAATTCCGTCTAACATGGGATTTCCTTACTGATTACGACCACATAGTGAAGATAACGCCCGGCTCGAGATAGATATCCAGCCCTTGGGTAAGAAGAAGATAAAACGCAATCACAAACGGGAATGACGCGCCAAACAAGACCGCTTTGCGTCTTTCGCCAAGCAGGTAAAAGCCGGCGAGTAAGAAAAAGCCCGTTGCCAAGACAAAACCAAGGTAGGTCAGGCCGACGCCGTAAAGCGCCATCAGGGCTAAAAAGCCAATCAGTAACTTCCAGTTGAAATCCAGTACAGCGCCACTTTGGCTGTCTTTTTTGCCCATCACCAGCAGCAAGAGTGCCAGGCCGATTCCTGCGAACGTCAGCAGTGTGGGTAGGGTACGCGCGGTAAAGGGTTCGTATTCATCACCCGGAAACATCGGGATCTGGGTGGTTTGGTAGCCGTAGCATAGGCAGACAATCAGAAATATCATCGCACCAACACGATCACGGCACAGCAGGTTCTCTTTGCTAAAGAAGCTGCCTTGGTTGAAAGAGTTCGTTGGTAAGTCCGACATAGCCAACTCCATTTGAGTTATCGAAACGCTGCATCAATCGAGCCATGCTGAGTAGAGGCTGGATACGATGTGCGTTGGATGAAGTAGAGAAAAAAGCCGTACTAGAGGGTTAATGAGCAACATATTCACTAACAATGGCCTTTCTCTCTAAGTGGAATTTGGAGTGAAAGGCCAACTGTTCAACACAAACAGCGGAGATTGTCTAAGGTTCTCAAGTACGGCGAAAACAAGGGTGGTAGACCCGCTACCGACCCAAACATGGCGGCGTATTACTTGAGGAAGCCAAGCTCACGCATCAAATCGCCCATCTGCTTCTCTTGGTCTTCAAGGAAAGCGTAGAACTCTTTGTCCGCTTTGTAGTTGTCGATCCAACCATTACGGTCACGCACGACTTTCCACTCATCGGTTTGATACATTTTGCTGAGGGCGGCATTCCATTCATCAATCTTCGCTTGGCTTGCGCCAGGGGCTGCGAAGAAGCCACGCCAGTTGGCAAACACCGTTTCGTTGCCATATTCAGTGAGCGTCGGAATATCCGGTGCTGCGTCTAAACGTTTAGGCGCTGTCACCGCGAGGATCTTAACTTGGCCAGATTTCGACATCTCCAGCACTTCGCCAAGGCCGGTAGATAAGAGCTGCGTTTCACCAGAAAGCAGTGCGGCCATGGCTTTGCCGCCTGCATCATAAGCGATGTAGCGAACGGTTTTTGCGTCAAACCCTTCACCTTTAAAGGCGGCTGCGACTACTAAGTGGTCCATGCTGCCGCGTGCAGAGCCGCCAGCGATTTTGACTTTACGTGGGTTAGACTCAAATTCTTTAACTACATCCTCCCAAGTGTTGTAGCCCGAATCGACCGATGTCACGATGGCGCCGTAATCGGCAATGGTCGCCGCGACGGGCGTGAGATCACGGAATGATTGCGGGAAAATACCGGTCAGAGAGCGCACCACGATAGGGGTGGAATTGACCATCAGAGTGTCTTCTTGACGCTCAGCGGTTTCAATCAAATGCGCAATGGCTTTACCGCCGCCGCCACCAGAGAGGTTTTGGAACGAGACGTTGTCGACAATCTCAGATTTGACCAACACGTCACCAGTGCCACGCGCCGTCATATCCCAGCCGCCACCGGCGCCACCTGGGATCAGAAAGTGGATTTTTTCCACATCCGCCGCCCATGCACTGAATGAGAAAGACGCAGCGATGATCGACGCTGCAAGAGTGGGTTTGAGTACCTTAAACATGATTCACGTTCCTTATGTAGGCAGAACTTCTCTTTGGAAGTCTCGTTATGGTTATGGGTTATCTCACCAAAGCGAGCGCTGTTATCGAGCCTGGTCTTGCTAGGCGATACCAGCACGTGCTTGTTGGATGCCTTAAGGTTAATGAGATGTTACAAGTCTGTCTGCGTTGCGCGTATAAAAATAATATTGGGCATAAAGCGAATTAAGTTCATAAAGTTCACGGACGTCGATGGGGGCGTTTATTATTCATCATTGTCGACACGAAGTGGCATTTTTGGCAGTGAAAATGGGTTTTAACTTATACCTTAGTCTAAATTGTCGACAATGTGATTGATTGTCGACAATTTGAGCGTTATGGTGAAAACATCAACGAACACCTCCAACACTCTGCGGAGGGCGTCACCCAGAAATGATTGAGAGACCGATGAACATCGCTAGAGAGTTTGAACTCACCAAGGGCCCAAACAAAACGAAGCCAGCTACTGAAAATACCAAATCCCTGACACTCACCGAGAGCCTTGTCGAGGACATTGTCAGTGGTGCGATTGCCCCGGGCTGCAAAATATCGGAGCCAGAACTGGCGAAACGATTTAACGTCAGCCGCGGGCCTTTGCGTGAGGCGATTATGCGTCTTGAAGGGTTGGGATTGATTGAGCGTATCCCGCACGTCGGCGCGCGCGTGATCACCTTCTCACCGGAAAAACTGATTGAATTGTATTCGGTGCGAGAGGCGCTCGAAGGGATGGCGGCCCGATTAGCCGCGCGACACATGACACCACAAGACATTGCTGGTCTTGAGCAACTGCTGAATGCTCACTCTCATCATATTGAAGAAGTGGAAGGCGCGTCCTACTTCCATCAACACGGCGATTTTGATTTCCACTACCGCATTATTAAAGCGAGTCGCAATCGACACCTTATCAATTTGCTGTGCAATGAGCTGTACCACTTATTGCGTATGTATCGCTACCAGTCTCCGCGCGCGCAATCGCGACCAAAAGAAGCGCTGGCGGAGCATCGACATATCCTCCAAGCGATTGCCAACCGTGACGAAGAGTTAGCGGAAATGCTGATGCGTCGCCACATCTCAGGTAGTCGCCTTTTGATTGAACAACAAATACTCACGGACTAGAGGAAGTGACTATGAGTCTCACGCCCGGAGCCAAGTTTCGGCTCGCCCTACAGCAAAATCATCCGCTCCAGATTGTCGGAACCATCAACCCTTATTGCGCCATGATGGCGAAGAACTTAGGTCATCAAGCGATCTATCTCTCTGGTGGGGGCATTGCCAACGCCTCGTATGGATTACCAGACCTTGGCATCACGACATTGAATGATGTGCTGGTGGATGTTGACCGCATCACTGATGCGTGCGACCTGCCGCTGTTGGTGGATATCGATACCGGATTTGGCGGCGCATTTAATATTGGCCGCACCATCAAAGCGATGGAGAAGGCCGGTGCGGCAGCGGTGCACATGGAAGATCAAGTGGCGCAAAAACGCTGTGGCCATAGACCGAACAAGGCGATCGTTAGCCAAGAAGAGATGGTCGACCGAGTCAAAGCAGCGGTGGATGCGCGCAATGACGATCAATTTGTCATCATGGCGCGCACCGATGCGTTGGCTGTCGAAGGTATTGACCGCGCGATTGAGCGGGCGATTGCGTGTGTCGAAGCGGGCGCGGACATGATCTTCCCCGAAGCGATGACAGAGTTAGCGCAGTACCGACAGTTTTCTGCTGCGCTTGAAAGCGCTACGGGGAAAAAAGTGCCGATTCTGGCGAATATCACTGAATTTGGTCAAACGCCGCTCTACAGCTGTGAAGAGCTAGGCCAGTCGAATGTCGACATGGTGCTCTATCCACTGAGTGCGTTTCGCGCGATGAACAAAGCGGCGGAAATGGTCTATCGCCATCTGCTTGAAGTGGGCAATCAAGAAGCGCTACTTGGCGAGATGCAGACCCGCAAAGAGCTCTACGCACACCTCAATTATCACGATTACGAGGACAAGCTCGACAGACTGTTTAGTGACCAATAACAACAGATTTTGAGTGACGAATAACAGTAGTTTTTGAGTAACGAATAACAATAGCAATGCAACCAATAACGTGAAATCAGCGGGTTAAAGAGATCCAAACCTCTTGCCGTCAGCGCTTGAAGCAAAAGGCGCTTAAGCGTGAGGGGGATTGGGCAAAGCTCGCAAGAAAAGGAGTTCTACCATGTCTCACACTGAGAATGATCTGAGCAAAAAACCGATTGGCGGCGCAGGATTGCGTGGTCAGAGTGCCGGCAGCACCGCACTGTGCACCGTTGGCAAAACAGGAACAGGGCTAACCTACCGTGGTTACGACATCACCGATTTGGCCAATAACGCCCAATTTGAAGAGGTGGCGTTTTTGTTGTTAAGAGGCCATTTACCCAATCAACAAGAGTTAGACAATTACAAGACGCGTCTGATTGGCCTACGCGGCCTTCCGAATGAGCTTAAGGCGGCGTTAGAGCTGATTCCTGCCAGCGCCCATCCGATGGATGTGATGCGCACCGGTTGCTCAATGCTTGGAAACCTAGAGCAAGAGATGAGTTTTGATCAGCAGCTCGATGCGACCGAGCGGATGTTGGCGCTCTTTCCCGCCATCATCTGCTATTGGTATCGCTTTAGCCATGATGGAGTGAGGATTGATACCCAAGACCAAAGCGAAGCCTGCATTGGGGGCTACTTCCTCAAACTGCTCACTGATAAAGCGCCGAGTGAACTTCATAAGCAGGTGATGCACTGCTCGCTCATTTTGTATGCAGAGCATGAGTTTAATGCCTCTACCTTTGCGGCCCGAGTGTGCGCTTCGACCTTATCTGATATCCACTCATGCATCACAGCGGCGATCGGTACTTTACGAGGACCGCTGCACGGCGGCGCCAATGAAGCCGCAATGGAGATGATTGAAGGCTGGATGACGCCCGATGAAGCGGAAGCCAACATCCTCACTATGTTGGCGAACAAAGACAAAATCATGGGATTCGGCCACGCCATTTACCGTGAAAGCGACCCGCGCAATGCGTTGATCAAACGCTGGTCAAAAGCACTCTCTCAAGCGGTGGGGGATACCCATCTCTATGCGGTTTCCGAACGGGTTGAAGCGGTCATGAAGCGAGAAAAAGGGCTGTTCTGTAACGCAGATTTCTTCCACGCATCGGCGTATCACTTTATGGATATTCCCACCAAACTGTTTACTCCAATTTTTGTGATGAGCCGTCTCACAGGTTGGGCAGCGCACGTGTTTGAGCAGCGCGCCAATAATCGCATTATTCGCCCAAGCGCCGACTACACAGGCCCCGAGCATCAGCAATGGGTTCCGATTGAGCAGCGTTAACGCCTAAGAGAGTGGATGTAAAGATGAATAGCGATTCAAAATACAGAAAGTCACTGCCCGGATTCGATGTCGATTATTTCGATGCTCGCGCGGCGGTGAATGCACTGTCGCCCGGTGCTTACGATGGGCTGCCTTACACTTCACGGGTTCTGGCGGAGCAGTTGGTGCGCCGCTGTGAGCCAGAGAGTCTTGATGCAGCGCTGATGCAATTGATTGAGCGCAAGCGTGACTTGGACTTTCCTTGGTATCCGGCGCGCGTCGTGTGTCACGATATTCTAGGACAAACCGCCTTGGTGGATTTGGCAGGGCTGCGTGATGCGATTGCTCTGCAAGGTGGCGATCCTGCGAAAGTGAACCCAGTGGTCGAAACGCAGCTGATTGTCGACCACTCATTAGCGGTGGAACACGCGGGCTTTGATCCACAGGCGTTTGAGAAAAACCGCGCCATCGAAGAGAGGCGCAATGAAGATCGCTTCCACTTCATTGATTGGTGTAAAACCGCGTTTGAAAACGTCAGCGTGATCCCAGCGGGCAACGGCATTATGCACCAGATCAATTTGGAAAAAATGTCGCCAGTGGTTCAAGTCAAGCAAGGCATTGCTTATCCGGATACTTGTGTCGGGACCGACAGCCACACGCCGCACGTTGATGCGCTTGGCGTGATTGCCATCGGTGTCGGCGGCCTAGAGGCGGAAACCGTCATGCTAGGACGGCCGTCGATGATGCGTTTGCCCGACATTGTCGGTGTCAAGCTAAGCGGAAAACGCCAAAGTGGCATCACCGCGACAGATATCGTACTGGCGATCACCGAGTTTTTACGCGAGCAGCGCGTGGTCTCGGCCTATTTGGAGTTCTTTGGTGAAGGAGCTCGCGATTTGACGATTGGTGATCGCGCCACCATTTCCAACATGACGCCGGAATACGGGGCGACGGCAGGGATGTTCTACATCGATGAGCAGACCATTCAGTATCTAAAACTGACCGGCCGCGATGACAAGCAAGTGGCTTTAGTGGAAGCCTACGCGAAACAAACCGGACTTTGGGCGGATGCGCTTAGCGAGGCGCAGTATGAGCGTGTGTTGGAATTTGATCTCTCGAGTGTCACACGAAACCTCGCAGGCCCGTCTAATCCCCATCGCCGCTTACCGACGAGTGAGCTGGCCAATCGCGGTATCGCGCAACCCCGCGGTACAGATACCGGCGAGCAAAGGCTGCCCGATGGCGCCGTGATTATTGCAGCGATCACCTCTTGTACCAACACTAGCAATCCGAGAAACGTCGTAGCGGCAGGGTTATTGGCGAAAAAAGCCAATCAGCTAGGTCTGGTGCGCAAGCCTTGGGTGAAGTCCTCATTTGCGCCCGGCTCGAAAGTCGCCAAGCTCTACTTGCAAGAAGCGGGGTTATTGTCAGAGCTGGTGCAGCTTGGCTTTGGCATCGTCGCTTACGCGTGTACCACCTGTAACGGAATGAGCGGCGCGCTCGATCCCACTATTGAGCAAGAGATCATCGAACGCGATCTGTATGCGACCGCGGTGCTGTCAGGCAATCGCAACTTTGACGGTCGTATCCACCCGTATGCCAAACAAGCGTTTCTTGCGTCTCCTCCGCTGGTGGTTGCCTACGCGCTGGCGGGTTCAATCCGCTTTGATATTGAGCGCGATGCGCTCGGCCACAATGCCAACGGTGAACCTATCTATCTGAAAGATCTCTGGCCAAGTGATGAAGAGATCGATCAAGTGGTGGCTCAGCACGTGAAACCTGAGCAGTTTAAGCGGGTTTACATTCAAATGTTCAAATTGGATGAGGAACAACAGGCATCCAACCCACTCTATGATTGGCGCCCGATGAGCACCTATATTCGCCGTCCACCCTATTGGGAAGGGGCGTTGGCAGGTGAGCGCACCTTGAAAGGGATGCGTCCTCTGGCGGTATTGGGTGACAACATTACCACCGATCACTTATCGCCCTCCAATGCGATTTTGGCCAGTAGCGCTGCGGGCGAGTATTTAGCCAGTATGGGTGTGCCAGAAGAGGATTTTAACTCCTACGCCACGCACCGTGGTGACCACCTGACGGCGCAACGTGCCACATTCGCGAACCCCAAATTGTTCAACGAGATGGTGAAACAGGGCAGCGATGTGGTGCAAGGCTCACTGGCACGCATTGAACCCGAAGGCAAAGTGGTGCGAATGTGGGAAGCGATCGAAACCTACATGGCGCGAAAACAGCCGTTGATCATTATTGCAGGCGCCGATTACGGCCAAGGCTCTTCTCGAGATTGGGCGGCAAAAGGTGTTCGATTAGCAGGGGTTGAAGCGATTGTTGCGGAAGGTTTTGAGCGTATCCATCGCACCAACCTTGTTGGGATGGGCGTATTGCCGCTGGAATTTAAAACGGGCGTGACACGCCATACTCTTGAGATAGATGGCTCAGAGACCTACGACGTAGTGGGTGACATTGCGCCTGGTGCAGACTTGGCGCTGATCATTACCCGCGCCAATGGTGAAACGCTTGATGTCGCGGTGACGTGCCGTCTAGATACCGCCGATGAAGTCTCTGTTTATCAAGCAGGCGGTGTTTTGCAGCGCTTTGCTCAAGACTTTTTAGCGCAGTAGGAGGCTGACAATGAACGATGTGATTCGCGTTCCCGCGACCTACATGCGTGGTGGAACCAGTAAAGGGGTCTTTTTCAGGTTGGAAGATTTGCCGACTCAGGCACAAATCCCCGGTCCTGAGCGTGATGCGCTATTGATGCGCGTGATTGGCAGCCCTGATCCTTATGGGAAACAGATTGATGGCATGGGCGGAGCGACATCCAGCACCTCCAAAACCGTGATAGTGAGCCCGAGCACGCGTGACGATCACGACGTGGACTATCTGTTTGGTCAGGTGGCGATAGGGCAAGCGTTTGTCGACTGGAGCGGAAACTGCGGCAACCTTTCTGCTGCGGTCGGCCCTTTTGCCATTCACGCGGGTTATCTGCCTGCTGAGCGCGTTCCCCACAATGGCGTTGCCAAGGTGCGGGTTTGGCAAGCCAATATCGAAAAAACCATCGTAGTGCATGTGCCCATCGTCGAAGGACAAGTGCAAGAAATGGGCAGTTTTATGCTCGATGGGGTCACGTTTCCTGCCGCAGAAATCCGCGTCGATTTTGTCGACCCCTCGGGCAGTGACAGTTCGCTGTTTCCAACTGGGCAAGTCGCGGAAGTGTTTGACGTGCCCGGAGTGGGGGCACTAAAGGCGAGCTTTATCAGTGCGGGGATTCCGACCGTGTTTCTCAATGCGCACGAATTGGGCTTAACCGGCAGCGAACTTCAGCCGGCGATTAACGGCGATCCTGAATTGCTGAATAAGCTTGAGACCATACGCGCTCACGGCGCGCTTAGGATGGGTCTGATAGAGGATATCTCAGAGGCCGCGACTCGCCAGCACACGCCGAAGCTGGCGTTTGTGGCACCGCCTAATACTTATCATACGTCAAGCGCAAGTGTGGTTGAGGCGGGCGATATTGATGTTTTGGTCAGGGCGATGTCGATGGGACAGTTGCACCACGCCATGATGGGTACCGCAGCGGTGGCTATCGCTGCGGCGGCGTGCGTACCGGGCACGCTGGTCAATCAAGCGGCGGGCGGCGGCGAGCGTGACCAAGTCACCTTTGGTCATCCATCTGGCACCTTAACCGTCGGCGCAAAAGTCGATGCGCAAGGTGGGCAATGGTGCGCTCGGCAAGTCAGTATGGGTCGCAGCGCAAGAATTTTGATGGAGGGCGTTGTGCGTGTTCCCTCCGATGTCTTTCACTCTGTTCAATAACCAGAGTGCCAATAGTTAAAGACAGTCTGGAGGAAGCAGCATGTCTGAGTATCAAAAGCAGTATCAATGGGCAAAAGAATCGCCAGAGCAGTTCTGGCAAGCACAAGCCGAAGCGATTGATTGGTTTGAAAAACCAACCACGATATTAGCGGAGGATGACAACGGGATTGAACGCTGGTTTCCTGACGGTGTGATGAATACCTGCTGGCTCGCGCTCGATTACCATTGTGAGCAGGGACGCGGCGCCAAAACGGCGCTGATTTATGACTCCCCTGTGACAGGAACCAAAAAGCGCTACACCTATCAAGGTATGCGTGATCAAGTGGCTAAAATTTCAGGAATGCTCAGCGCGCAAGGTGTCACCAAAGGCGACCGCGTTGTCATCTACATGCCGATGATCCCAGAGGCCGCCATGGCGATGCTGGCGTGTGCTCGGCTGGGTGCGATTCATTCGGTGGTGTTTGGCGGGTTTGCTCCTAACGAGCTCGCGGTGCGCATCGAAGATGCTGAGCCGAAGGTGGTGATGACGGCTTCCTGCGGCATTGAAATCAATAAAGTGATTGAATACAAACCGATGGTCGATAAGGCGATCATGGATAGCCGCTGGAAACCGGAAGCGGTGTTTGTGTTGCAGCGTGAACAGTGCCAAGCAGCACTCACACATGAGCGAGATGTCGATTGGCACCAGGCGTTTGAGGCGGCGCTGCCTCATGCCTGTGTGCCTGTATTGGCAACCGATCCGCTCTATATCTTGTACACATCCGGCACGACCGGCAAACCCAAAGGGGTGGTGCGCGATAATGGCGGCCATGCGGTAGCGATGAAGTATTCAATGAGCGCCATCTACAACGTACCGCAAGAAGGCGTGTACTGGGCGGCATCGGATGTCGGCTGGGTAGTCGGTCACTCTTATATTGTCTATGCGCCGCTGATTCATGGTTGCACCACCATTTTGTTTGAGGGCAAGCCGGTGAGGACGCCCGATCCCGGTGCTTTCTGGCGCGTATGTGAAGAGTATCAAGTGGATGTGCTGTTTTCTGCTCCAACGGCGTTTCGCGCTATCAAGAAAGAAGATCCGCAAGGGGAGTGGGTACGCCAGTACGACTTATCTAAACTGCAGACGATTTTTATGGCCGGCGAGCGGCTTGACCCGCCAACACTAGAGTGGGTTGAACAGCAAACGTGCAAGCCTGTGATCGATCACTGGTGGCAAACCGAAACGGGCTGGGCGATTGCAGGTAATCCGATTGGGATTGAAGCGATGCCCGTTAAAGCCGGTTCGGCAACCAAGCCAATCCCGGGCTATCAAGTCGACATCTTGGATGAGCTAGGGGAGATCGCAGCGCCTGGTCAGCAAGGCTTTGTGGCCCTTAAACGGCCTCTGCCGCCAAGCTGTCTACCGACGGTGTGGCGCAATCATGACCGATTTGAGTCCGGCTACTTGAGTCAATTCCCCGGCTACTACGTTTCAGGAGACGGCGGGTATCTTGATGAGGAGGGCTACTTGTTCATCATGGGCCGGATTGATGATGTGATTAACGTGGCGGGTCATCGCCTTTCCACGGGAGAGATGGAGGAGATTGTCGGTGCGCATCCCGCGATTGCAGAGTGCGCGGTGGTCGGAATTCATGATGATTTGAAAGGGCAACTGCCCCTCGGTTTTGTGGTGCTAAAAGATGGCGTGAAGATTGATTCACTAGAGCTCGAAGGTGAACTGATTGGCAAAGTGCGTGATGAGATTGGCGCGGTGGCGTGCTTTAAACACGCGCTGGTCGTGGAGCGCCTACCCAAGACGCGCTCTGGTAAAATCTTGCGCCGCACCATTCGTCAAATCGCCGATGGTGAAAAGTATACAGTCCCATCGACCATTGATGATCCAACCAGCCTAGATGAAATCATGAAAGCGCTGAACTCTTAACCCGTCATTCTGCGCGCCATTCTCTCGTTATTGGGGCGGCGCGCAGGTTATTGCTAATAATCCTTTGCAACGCTTGCAATCGCACAGTTTGCGACCCAAACTAACGCTTTACCGTAAAACCGCCTCAGCATGAAGATTCGCAGCGCCATCGCACAAGACCTCGATACCCTCAACGAATTGATGTTTCAGCTCCATGATGAGCATCACCAACAGTCGCCGGACTATTTCAAACCTGCCGAAGAGATAGAGCAAGAGAAGAGTATTGCGCGTTATCTCGATAACCCTGAATGCTTGGTTTTGGTGGCATTGGATGCGTCAAGCCAACAGATTGTCGGCTTTGTGTCTGGTCACTTTTGTGAACTGATTTCTACCGTCAGCCAACCGTTGCAAATGGGATCGCTCGATGAACTTTACGTGTTGCCCACCTATCGCCAACAAGGTGTGGCTCAACAGTTGTGTGATGAGATGGCGCATCGATTTGAGCAATACGGTGTCGAAGAGATGTTTGTTGAAGTGTGGCAGTTCAACCAAAGTGCCTTAGCTCTCTATGACCGATTGGGGTTTGAGCCTCATATCCATTGGTTGAAGAAGACGCTGAAATAACCGTGGTGGCCATATGACAATAATCAATGAGGCCGTCACACGGCCTCATTGATTGAATTGCGCTTACCGCTTACTTATCGGTGTTGAGCACAAACTGCTCAATCACTAAGGCAACGCCATCGTCGTTATTACTTGCGGTGATGTGATTGGCGATGGCTTTGGTGCCTTCCATCGCGTTTTCCATCGCTACGCCTAATCCAGCGTATTCGAGCATGTGGTGATCATTCTCCGCATCGCCCATACAGATCACGGCATCAGCCTCAATACCGAGGTGCTGGGCAATCGCGCCGACGCCGACGCCTTTGTTACTCTGCTGGCTCAAAAACTCCAGGAAGAAGGGGGCACTTTGCACTATGGTGAAGTCGCCGTGAAAATCAGCGGGAATATTACTGATAGCTTGGGTGAGCTTCTCTGGCGCACCCACGATCATCGCTTTGATGATTTCATGGTCGTCATGCAACTCGTCAAAATCCATCAAGGTGACGGGAATTTTGTTGATGGTGGATTCAATACCAGTGAACTCATTCATCTCTGGCGTGATAAGGCCCAGCTCACTGCTGAATGCGTGACAATATAGGTCAAGCTGCTTTGCCAGCGCAGCAACACGTTTTGCACTCGCCCCATCAATGATCGCTTGGTGAATGACCGTATCACTGCCGAGCTCTTTCACCATAGAGCCGTTAAAGTAGACAACAAACTCGCCGTCAGCATAGAGGCCAAGTTCTTCAATCGCACCACGCATACCATCAATTGGGCGGCCAGAGGCAAGCACGACCTTAACGCCTTGTTCACGAGCCTTGGCAATGGCTTGTTTGGTGCGAGGGCTTATAGTTTTATCACTGGTGAGCAGGGTGCCATCCATATCCAGTGCGATCAATTTGTACATAACGGGCATCTTAAATTTGCAACAACAAAGTCTCGCAGAATAATCCTTCATCGCTTAATGATCAATTTATGATTTAGTTGACCTACACGCCGAGCTCCTTTAAGGTCTCGCCCTTGCAAAATGATTAGATGACAAATTGGGCTGATTAACTTTGTACAAAGTGAATGAAATGTTTGAAACCATCCAGGGTGAGGGGGTCTTTACAGGGGTTCCTTCGGTGTTTGTGCGCCTGCAAGAGTGTCCTGTCGGCTGCGCGTGGTGTGACACCAAACAGACCTGGGATGCGACGCCACAAGATGAAACCTCGTTTAAGCAGATCATGGTCAAGCAAGGTGATTCACCCACTTGGTGCCGCGCAGACGCGAGTGCCATCGTTGAACAATATGTCGCTCAAGGTTATCAAGCCAAACATGTCGTGATCACGGGAGGCGAACCTTGTCTTTATGACTTAACGCCTATGACCCAAGCATTTGAAGCGATCGGTTGTCAGTGCCAAATTGAGACCAGCGGTACTTATGAGGTGCTTGCAACAGAATCAACATGGGTGACAGTGTCACCAAAAATCGCCATGAAAGGTAAGCTTCCGGTGCTGGATAGCGCGCTGCTGCGCGCCAACGAAATCAAACACCCGGTTGGCACACAAAAAGACATCGATCAGCTGGAGGCTTTGCTAAGCCGTGCGAAGGTGCCGAGTTGCACCACCATTGCATTGCAACCGATCAGTCAAAAGCCGCGTGCGACACAACTCTGTATTGATACTTGCATCTCGCGCAACTGGCGGTTATCTATTCAGACGCACAAGTATTTGAGTATTGCTTAAAGGAATTGAAGATGAAGAAAGCGGTCGTCGTATTTAGTGGTGGACAAGACTCCACTACCTGTTTGGTTCAAGCACTGCAAGAGTACGATGAAGTACACGCGATAACCTTTGATTATGGCCAGCGCCACAAACTTGAAATTGAGGTGGCACAAAGCCTAGCGAAAGAGCTTGGTGTCTCAGCGCACAAAGTCATGGATGTGGGTCTTCTCAATGAGTTAGCGATTAGCTCACTAACGCGCGATGACATTCCTGTTTCTCATGAACTGCAAGAGAACGGTTTGCCGAACTCCTTTGTGCCTGGACGCAACATCTTGTTTCTCACCCTTGCGGGCATCTACGCCTATCAAATTGGCGCCGAGGCGGTCATCACCGGTGTCTGTGAAACTGACTTTTCAGGTTATCCAGATTGCCGAGATGAGTTTGTTAAAGCAATGAACAGCGCCTTGGTGAAAGGGATGGACCGACCATTAGAGATTGTGACACCACTGATGTGGCTCAATAAAGCGCAAACGTGGGCACTGGCGGATCAATATCAAGCACTCTCTCTTATCAAAGAGAAAACCCTGACGTGTTACAACGGTATCATCGGGGATGGTTGCGGTACCTGTCCTTCGTGTGATTTGCGCAGAGCGGGCCTTGACGCGTATCTCGACAATAAAGAGGTGGTTATGGCAGAGCTTGTAGAGAAGCAGCGCTAACCGATTTTTGTGGAATACAAAACGCCCTGCAAGTGCAGGGCGTTAATGTTTTTACAGGATCACCTGATGGCAAAGCGCTTACGCGAGGTAAAGCTTAGCGAGATCAGAAGGCTCCACTTCTTTGCCTTCCAATTGTGCGTTCCAGTTGGTGCCGACGAGGACGCCGTCTTCCGCGAGCGTCAATAGCCAATCTTCAACAAAGATATCCAGAGGGATCTCTAGGACTTCAAAGTCTGCCCACTCTTCAACGTTATGCGCTTGAGCATCCTCTTTTGAGGACCAAAACGGCATCACTTCGCTGTTCTCAAATTCTGAAGAGTCGCAAGATAGCCAACCTTCTTCGTTACGCATGCCCCAAACCAGTTTGCTCTGTTGCGTTTCTGCGACGAATAGTTCCAAGTTAGCTTGGATATCTGATGTTAATTTGCTCATTGTAAAGCTCTCTTAAAGTAGTTCGGCTGTAGGGTAGCACTCTGGACAAAGAAGCGAAACTCCTGTGCGAGGTTTCTGCTATCAAGTTGCAGCAAAGCCTACGCACAAGGCGTTATTTCGGAATAGTGGTAAAGATAGTCCACTCTTCTTTGACGTGGCCTTTATGCCCAACCACACTAGCAACGACTTTTCTGTTCATGGCATGTGAGACTTCGTCTTCACCCGTCTCAGAGACGTTGTCACCATAACCCACAACGCGAATTCGGCTCGGTGTTACCCCATAGCCAACCAGCGCTTGGCGTACCTCTTCTGCACGTTGCTTCGACAGCGCGAGATTGTGTTCAGAGTTGCCCGTTTTACTGGCAAATCCCTGCAACTCAATCGAGGTTTCAGGGTATTGGTCCAGAAACGCCGCCATCGATTCAATTTGCGGGTAAAACGGAGTCGCGATTTCAGTAGAGTTGTTATCGAACAAAATATGCAAACTTAACGCCAGCGAGGTTTTGACAAAGGTGCCACAGCCATCATTATCGATGTCCGCTTTTTCGGGCGTACCCGGGCAGAGATCGCGCGCGTTGACCACGCCGTCATTGTCGTCGTCTTCTAGATCGGCGATTTGGATGGGTTTTGGCGTTTGAATATAGTCAAACTCATCGTCAGATAATACCGCCGTTGAAAGTGTGGCGCACGATAGGATAAGGGCTAAAATTGAGACTTTCATATTAGTATTCTACAGCTTGGTTCCAAGGCTCTGGGGTGTTGACTCTAAGGGCAGATAGCAAGTTGCCAGTGGCGTTCATCACTCGATATTTGGCGTACTGCTCATCGTATTTGGCATCGAGATAGTCTTTGCGGGCTTCAAACAGCTCATTCTCCGTGTTGAGCAAGTCGAGGAGCGTACGTTTGCCCAGTCGGTATTGTTTGCTGTACGCAATAACCGTCTGTGAGGCGGAGTCAACATGATCAGCCAGAAACTCTTTCTGCTGTAAGGTAAGGTCCAGCGCGCTCCATGAGAGACGTAAACTCTCCTCAACTGAGCGGAATGTGCGGTCACGGAAATCTTTGGCTTTATTTAGCTGATACGCTGCGCTTTCAGTGCGATCTGCATCCGATCCGCCATTGTATAGGTTATAGCGCATACGCAGCATGGCGGAGAACTCCTCCGCTGACCCTTCGTAGCCGCCAGCGTCGTCGCGCCACGTCTGATTGGCTTCAATAGACAGCGTAGGGAAGTTGACGCCTTTGGTCTGCTCATATTGAAAGCGTGCTGAATCGACATCCGCTTGCGCGACTTTGATGACGGGATGAGTCTCGTAAGCTTTGTTGAGCGCTTCGTCTAACGTGTAAGGAATAGCCATCTGATCGGCACGAGGAAAAATCAAACCTTGAGGTGATTGGCCAACCACGCGCTGAAATTGAGTGTGGGTATCGAATAAATTGTTCTGAGCGGCCAGCAAGTTTCCGTGTGCTTTCGCTATACGAGCTTCAACTTGGGTTAAATCGGCAGTTGAACCGATACCGGACTCGACGCGCCTTTTAATATCACGGTAGATCTCTTTATGAATGGCTAGGTTGCTCTCGGAAAGTTGCAGAACTTCGAACGCCTTGACCGCGTCTAAATAGATGTCCGCAACTTCAAGCGCCATGTCTTGCGCTTCCGCCAACAATTGAAAACGCACTGACTCTGCGTCTGCCGCCGTGCGGTCCATATCGTTCAGGGTTGATGAACCATCCCACAATAACTGGGTAAGAGACAGAGTCGCTTCTTTACGGTTGAGGTCATTTTCAACCCCAGTTGCGAGATCAACGGCTTCGTAGCCAATGCCTGCATCGAGATCGATTGACGGCAAATAGGCCCCGGACGCGGCTTCGGCGTCATAGACTTTGCTCATGAATTCGTTAAACGATGCTTTGATGTCAGGATTGGTCGTTAAGGTATAAGCGACCGCTTGTTCGAGTGTTTGACTTTGAGCTGGACAGCTAAGAGCTACCAAGCAGCCCACCACTTTCAACGTGTTCCAATTCAACTTTCATTCTCCATGAGATACAACGAGCGGGCATGATAGCGAACACCCACGTCTCATAAATGAGATTAAACCATTTATGGCGTCAATGAGCTAGCACTTTACGGTGATTGTGACTAACGTAGGCTAACATTTATATAACCTTTAAAGTTGCAACAGAATTCGGAGCCTGGACCTAGTCAATTTTGTTAATTTATCGATACGACGTTTCAGTTTAAGTGCGATAAAAATGAGATCTTGGTACATACTTATTGAAGTTGTGACCTGCCGCTTGTATCTAAAATGTTGCAAAGTGACAGGGTTAGAAATCGGTTTGTTGAATTAACCCGTAGTGTTAATTTATAGCTGTGATTAATAAGTCTTTGCTTACCATCATCACAATAAAGCAGAGATCATTAGAAAGGATTAGAGGCGCGTTATGAGTTTTGTCACGCATGCATTGATCGGTAACCTAGCCGGTGGTCAAATCATTGTTATTGATAAAAATGGCAATGTAAGAGTCGTCAATGAAGGAGAACAACTCCTTCCCGGCGAAGTTGTCATTTCCGGTGATGCCAGCCTCGTTGAATCCGCATCAAATCCAGAAGTCAGCGTAAACCTGGTTCAAGACAGTGGTGACCTCACGGACATCACCGGTGAAATCGATGCCATTTTCGCTGCGTTAGAAGAAGGCGTAGACCCAACTCAATTAGGTGATGAATTCGCCACCGCCGCCGGTGGAATCTCCGGCTCATCGCTAACCCCAACGGGAACGATTGAGCGTGAGGGGGTAGAAGCATTAGCGAGTACGAACTTTGATACATCAGGTTTCGAGTCAATTGGATTATCGACTACACAGAGTCTCGCTTTATTAAATCCTCAATTCTCTCCTATTTTCGTTGACATCAACAACGACCCGTTGGGTGAAAGTACGACGGTTGTTACTGACGAAGATACACCGATCAGTGGCACGCTAACCGCTACCGATCAGAATACTCAAGATACCCTAACTTATTCTCAATCTACTGTGCCTATTAATGGTACAGCTGTCGTCAACCCAGACGGCACTTGGACATACACGCCCAATGAAAACTACAACGGCCCAGATAGCTTCACTGTAATTGTTGATGATGGCAATGGCGGTACAGATACACTCGTTGTAAATATTGATGTGACTCCGGTG
>NZ_JCBDGK010000045.1:0-91655 GCF_059834005.1 Vibrio sp. R12-SW3-ISO1 | reverse complement strand
GCCGCAAGCCAGTGTGATTACCGTACGCGCGTATCCTGACGAAATTCGAGAAGTGCGTAATTTCATCGGCGTCTCACAACAGCGTATGCACCGCCAAGTGATCTTGGAAGCCAAGATTTTGGAAGTCACCTTAAGTGATGGCTACCAGCAAGGGATCAATTGGTCGAAGGCGTTTTCATCCAACGGCACCGATTTTAGTTTAGGTCAAGGGAGTATTAGTGGGGATGGAAGTGTCTCAACTTTACCTGGACTTGATGCCATTGGAACCTTGTTGGGGGGACAGACTAATTTGGTGATTTCTAGCGGGAGTTTTGATGCTGTGATCAGCTTTATGGCTACACAGGGAGATTTGAATGTCTTATCTAGCCCACGAGTAACGGCATCAAATAACCAGAAAGCGGTCATTAAAGTAGGTACTGATAGTTACTTCGTCACCGATTTTTCGACAGATACCGATTCGAGTAGCTCTACAACAACTACTTCAACGGATGTTGAGTTAACGCCTTTCTTCTCAGGTATTTCATTGGATGTTACGCCACAAATTGACGATCAAGGCAATGTATTACTCCATGTCCACCCTGCTGTGATTGATGTCAGTGAGGAGACTAAAGAGATAACCTACGGCAGCAATAGCCTCACATTACCTCTTGCCACTAGTTCCATTCGAGAGTCGGATTCGGTGATTCGCGCCCAAGATGGTGACGTAGTGGTTATTGGCGGATTGATGAAATCCAATACCCTAGATCAAACCTCGAAAGTCCCATTTTTAGGTGATATTCCAGCGCTCGGGCACCTATTTAGAAACACCAGCCAAATTACCCAGAAAACCGAGCTAGTGATTTTGCTTAAACCGACGGTGGTCGGGGTCAATACTTGGCAGAAAGAGCTTGAGCGCTCGCGTGATCTCTTGCTTGAGTGGTTCCCTGACGATAACTAGGTCATGTATTTAGAGCACTTTGGTTTTTCTCAGCAGCCGTTTCATCTCACGCCTAATACTGAGATGTTTTTGGGCTTGGCACCGCACTATGAAGCGATTCAAACCGTGAATGCCGCGCTCAGCATGGGCGAGGGCGTGATCAAAGTGACGGGAGAAGTGGGTACAGGGAAAACCATGGTGTGTCGGATGATGACGCGTCACTTTCTCGATCAAGTGCAATTGGTGTTTCTGCCTAACCCCGCATTGAGCGGCGATAAGCTGCGCTTTGCGATAGCCAAAGAGCTGGGCGTGTCATCGAAAAATGAGCTGAGTGTGGTCGATGATATCCACAACAAGCTGATTGAGCTGGCCCAGCAAGAGAAAAAAGTGGTGGTGTTGGTCGATGAAGCGCAAGCGCTCAGCGATGATGCACTGGAAGTGTTGCGACTGTTTGGTAATTTGGAAACCGAGCAAAGCAAACTTCTGCAAATCGTGTTGGTGGGTCAGCCAGAGTTGGATGAGCGCCTCTCGCAGCATCATTTGCGTCAGTTTCGTCAGCGCATCACCTTTAATGCTAAGTTGAGAGCGCTCAATTTAGACGAAACGGTCGCGTACATCGACAACCGCTTAACGCGCGCGTCAGCACCGGCGAGTCTGATGTCTCTGGCGCATAAAAAGGCCGTATGGCGCGCGAGCCAAGGTTATCCGAGATTGATCAACCAAGTGTGCCACAAAGCGTTGGTGTCGGCCTTTAGCAAAGGGGCGCATCAGTTAACAAATCAAGACTTGTTTGACGCTATTCATGATACGTTCGATACCGTTAAACCCAAATTTAAACACCCACTGTTGTGGGGGTGGAGTTAAACCATGAGTGCCATCAACAATGCTCTCACCCAATTGACGGATAAACAATCCGGCGCCAACGAGACGATGCAACGTGCCGTCGTTGCGCCCGTTAAACAAGTGCGTGTCCTACCTTGGGTGGTGGGGAGCTTTTTCTTAAGTCTGGCAGTCGGTGGTTTTGCGCTCTCTCAGCAAGAGACAGCAATCAACCAAATGACACAAAAGCAGAACGTTCCGCTATCTGACGCGACTCCAGTACCTTCACCAACAGCGAAACTCACCTCAAGTGCTCAAGCCGTCTACGTTGCGCCTGAGAAAAAATCGGCACCATCGACTCAGCATGTCTCTTCGCCATCTAGAGTGTCTTCCCCAACAGTGGTCGATAAGCCCGCGGTGGAAAAACCTGTGCTGGTCGCCAAAGTCGCAACGCCGATAAGCGCCACCGAGGTGCAAGAAGAGAGTGTTTCCAATACGTCGCGTACCAATTCGGTTGGTGGCACTGTTTCGAATAGCATTGTTTCGAATAGCACGGTCTCGAAGGGAAATGAATCGAGCGGCAGCATGGTGGTGGAGCACGTTGAACTGACGCCTGCACAATTGGCTGAGAAAGCGCAGGCGCGTGGGCAAAAAGCGCTTGAGAGTAACAATTTAAAAGAGGCCCTTGAGCATTATCATCAAGCGCTGAACTACACCCCGGAAGAGTTTGAGATCCGAAAACGTCTTGCGGCGCTCTACTATGGCAAGGGGGAAGTGCGTAAATCGGTCGATATTCTGCAAAAGGGCATCAGCCTAGACAAAGAGAACAATGAGCTGCGCATCGCGCTGGCGACATTGCTCATCAAAGAGCAGCAAAATACGGCGGCATTGACCGCAGTGGCGTATCTGCCACGTCAAGCTTCGGTGGAGTATCTCTCTTTGCGCGCGGCGCTGGCACAAAAGCAGCAACAAAACGCTCTCGCCAAAGAGAGCTATCAAGCGCTCACCGAACGTGAACCTGACAGCGGGCGCTGGTGGCTCGGTTTGGCGATTGCCAAAGAGCGCGCGTTTGAATTAGACGGCGCGCAAGAAGCGTATCAGCAAGCCCTATCGAATCTCGGCTTATCCAGTCAATCTCAACAATTTGCCCGCGACCGCCTCGCGATTATTGCTCAACTACAGGAGCCCACCCGTGAAAATTAAACTCAGAAAACGTCTCGGTGACTTGTTGGTTGAAGAGGGGATCATTACCGAGCAGCAAGTTGAGCAAGCGCTGGCGGCGCAAAAATCGACCGGTAGAAAGCTCGGTGCTGCGCTGATTGAACTGGGCTTTTTGTCAGAGCAGCAGATGCTCTCGTTCTTATCGCAGCAGCTCAATGTACCGCTGATTGATTTGGCGCGCGCGAATGTGGATATCGATGCGGTGCAAGTGTTGCCTGAGGTACACGCAAGGCGTCTGCGTGCCTTAGTGATTGGTCAAGAGGGCGACACCCTGCGCGTTGCCATGAGCGACCCGGCAGACTTGTTTGCCCAAGAAGCGCTGCTTGGGCAACTGTCGCAATACAACATCGAGTTTGTCATTGCCCCCGAGAAGCAGTTGGTGGATGGTTTTGACCGTTACTATCGCCGCACCAAAGAGATCGCCTCCTTTGCGGAGCAGCTTCAAGCTGAACACCAAGTCACGGACGCGTTCGATTACACCATTGAAGATGATGACAGCGAAGAGGTGACAGTCGTTAAACTGATCAACTCGCTGTTTGAAGATGCGATCCAAATCGGCGCTTCCGATATTCACATTGAGCCTGATGCGAATGTACTGCGCTTACGTCAGCGTATTGATGGTGTGCTGCATGAAACGCTACTCAATGAAGTCAATATCGCTTCCGCTCTGGTACTGCGCTTAAAGCTAATGGCCAATCTTGATATTTCAGAGAAGCGCTTGCCACAAGATGGCCGCTTTAATATTCGCGCCAAGGGGCAATCGGTCGATATTCGTATGTCGACCATGCCGGTTCAGCATGGTGAATCGGTGGTGATGCGTTTGCTCAACCAATCCTCCGGTATTCAAAAGCTTGAAGCGTCAGGCATGCCAGACGATCTCTTGGTTCGTTTGCGCCGTCAGCTCAAACGTCCACATGGCATGATTTTGGTGACCGGCCCAACCGGTTCCGGTAAAACCACCACCTTGTACGGTGCACTTAGCGAGCTCAATAGCCCAGCGAAAAAGATCATCACCGCCGAAGATCCGGTGGAATATCGCTTGCCACGGGTTAACCAAGTTCAAGTTAACCCGAAGATAGATTTAGACTTCTCAACGGTGCTGCGTACCTTCCTTCGTCAAGACCCAGACATCATTTTGATTGGTGAGATGCGTGACCAAGAGACGGTGGAAATTGGCCTGCGAGCTGCATTGACGGGTCACTTGGTACTCAGCACGTTGCACACTAATGATGCCATTGATAGTGCGCTGCGCATGATGGATATGGGTGCGCCGGGCTACTTGGTTGCCAGCTCAGTGCGAGCCGTGGTCGCGCAGCGTCTAGTGCGTAAGGTGTGCCCAGACTGCAAAACAGAAGAGACGCCCGATGAGAGCCGCAAGTTATGGCTGGCTCAGCGTTTTCCGAATCAAGCGGAGGCGACGTTTGTGCGTGGTCGTGGTTGTCAAAACTGCAACCTGACTGGTTATCGTGGTCGTATCGGTGTGTTTGAAATGCTCGAACTTGAGCTAGATATGATGGACAAACTTCGCGCCAATGACGCCGTTGGCTTTGCTCAAGTAGCAAGGCAGTCAAAAACCTACAAGCCGCTGCTTGCCTCCGCGATGGAACTGGCGCTGCAAGAAGTGGTGAGTTTGGATGAAGTGATGGGGCTTGGCGAAGGCGACTCCTCTGGCTTTAACCAAGCGATTTATCTCTAAGGTGAGCTATGCCGAGTTATCGTTACCAAGGGCGTAATCTAGAAGGGGCATCGGTGTCGGGGGTGCTTGAGGCGCCGACACAAGACGCCGCCGCAGAGCAGTTGATGAACAAAGGCATCATCCCCACCGAGCTATCGTTAGGGGGCGGCAGTAGTGGCTTTAACATCGATTTGAAAGCGCTGTTCACTCCCAGTGTACCGCTGGAAGTGTTGGTGATTTTTTGTCGTCAGTTGTACAGCCTGACCAAAGCAGGGGTTCCGTTACTGCGCTCAATGAAAGGCTTGACGCAAAACAGTGCTCACAAGCAGCTGACCGAAGCGCTAGAAGAGGTGACTCAGGAGTTGACCAACGGTCGCAGTTTGTCTGCGTCGATGAAAATGCACCCTAAGGTGTTTAGCCCGCTGTTTGTCTCCATGATTGGGGTCGGAGAGAACACAGGTCGCCTCGACCAAGCGCTGCTGCAACTGGCGAACTACTACGAGCAAGAGGTGGAAACCCGCAAACGTATCAAAACGGCGATGCGTTATCCGACCTTTGTGATTTTGTTTATCACTGTGGCGATGTTTGTACTCAACGTTAAAGTGATCCCACAGTTCTCCAGTATGTTTGCCCGTTTTGGCGTCGACTTGCCGCTACCAACCAAGATCTTGATCTCCACCTCCAGTTTTTTTGTCAACTACTGGACTTGGATGGTCGCCGCGATTGTCGCGGCGCTGTTTGCCTTTCGCTCTTGGGTAGGGACGGACAATGGACGAGAGAAGTGGGATAAATTTCGCCTGAGGATGCCGGTGGTTGGAGAGCTTATCAACCGCGCTCTGCTGTCGCGTTTTTCACGAACCTTTGCTCTGATGCTCAAGGCGGGCGTGCCGCTTAACCAATCATTAGCGTTATCCGCCGAGGCGCTGGATAACCGCTATTTAGAAAATCGTTTGATGGAGATGAAAGCGGCGATTGAAGCTGGCAGTACCGTTTCGTCCACTGCCGTTAATAGTGGCATTTTTACCCCATTGGTGATTCAAATGCTGTCGGTGGGGGAAGAGACGGGGCGCATTGATGCCTTGCTAATGGAAGTCTCTGATTTTTATGACCGAGAAGTGGACTACGATTTAAAAACCTTAACCGCGCGTATAGAGCCATTCTTGCTGGTGGTGGTGGCGGGTATGGTTTTGATATTGGCGCTCGGGATCTTTTTGCCGATGTGGGGCATGTTGGACGCAATCAAAGGATAAGCGTCATGGTAATCGAGCGGGCACGGTTGGTGATATGGCTACTGTTGGTGATCATCTTGATCATGACGTACAGTATGGTGTGGCAAGATGTTGAACATCAAGCGGACGACGCCGCCTTTGCCGTGGCGTCCAAGCGGATTGTGGAGCGAGCCAGTTACTATAGACAGCAATGGTTGCTCGCCAAGCAGCCAACGTCGCTCACGATTGAGCAGCGTAAAGTGCATTTTTCCGCTAAGGGGTGGGCACTGCCCCTTAACGAGCAAGGGGATGTGGATTGCGCGTACTGGTATCGCGTGCTCTACCCTGAAGAGAAAGTGTTACGGCAAACTCCGCGGCATATTTCAGATGAATCTGATTTGCGCGGTTATATTTGCCATTATGATTACTCGTCCGATCAATCGATCGTGATGAGTTTAAAAAACGGTAAGTTTTTGACTAAGGTCGTTTTTCTGGCGCGATAGGTCGGTATAATCGCCATCTTTCGTAGCGTATCTATGTTTTATCCGTATAATACGGCGTACTAATTACTGGGTTGCATATATGTCTAACAAACAGTTTGGTTTTTCTTTGGTGGAGCTCGTTGTGGTGATCGTTGTGGTCGGCCTACTGGCTGTCGCCGCGCTACCACGTTTTCTCGACGTGACGGATGAAGCGAAAAAAGCCAGTATACAAGGTGTCGCTGGTGGATTTGCCACGGGCGTATTGTCTGCTCGCGCGCAGTGGGAAGCTGAGGCAAGGCCATCGGTTACCATCAACGCGGAAACCTACAATACGGTCAATTACGATGGCGTAGACTTCTGGCTAACGCGATCAAAAAACAGCAACGGTGCCGATACCGGTTTTCGTGATGGTTACCCGCAAGCATTAAACAGCAACAACGTCGACTACCCAACGAGTTTGACCGACCAAGCCTGCATCGACTTGATGGACAACCTATTGCAAAATCCCCCACGAGTTGGCACTGTAGCGGATGCAAGCAGTGACTCGAATATAAAGTATTCTGCGCAAGCCGATAGCTCGGCCTCCACTTGCACCTATGTTCAGCAAGAAGGCAGTAGCGAGCACGAGTTTGTGTATGAGATTGAAACTGGTCGTGTGACCGTAACTTTGCAGTAACCCTGCGGATATTCACTATAGAGAGATCTAACTATGAAAAGACAAGGCGGTTTCACCCTAATCGAACTAGTGGTGGTAATTGTTATTCTAGGTATTCTTGCGGTTACCGCAGCGCCAAGATTTTTGAATTTGCAGGGTGATGCGCGTGCATCTGCTTTGCAAGGTCTAAGGGGTTCAATGGCTGGGGCTTCTGGGATCGTGTATGGTAAATCAGCAATCCAAGGTATTGAAAAGTCTATTAGTGGTACTGTTGATGGGAATGTGGAAGTTGTATATGGCTACCCAGCCCCTTCGGCTACAGGTATCGGGAATGCGATAGAGAGCAATGGTGATTTTGCTGTCATTGATGGTCATGCAAGTGCAGCAGATGATGTTAGTGTTGTATACTCCTTTACTGACAGCTCAACAGACAGCAAATGTGTTGTCGTTTACAAAATGACTGTTGCTGAATCAGCGTCAGGGCCATCGATTACTGTAGCTGATGCGAATGACTGCTAATGATTGGCGATAAATTAAAAACTGAGTGGATGTAGAGAAATTAGCATCACATGCGAATCTCTTACTAACTCTAAGTTTGATGAAACCGATATTGTGTAGTCAATATCGGTTTTTTACTTTGTGTTCATCCCAATCTTTCCTTATTTATCAATCATTACCCTGCCAATCTACGTTATACTCACAACACTGTTCGGGGATGCATAACGTGATGAAACGCCAAGCGCTTAATGGATTTACTTTAGTTGAATTGATCGTCGTGATTATTCTGGTGGCGATTGTCTCGCTGTATGCGGCGAGTCGCTATATTGGCAAAGACAGCTTTGCTGCCTTTGTGGCGCAAGAACAGGTAATTTCGGTGATTCGCCAAATTCAAGTCAGCCGAATGCAATCCAACCTCGCTGATGGCAGCAGTTCAGACGCCTATACTTTAACCGTGCAGCCAAACTGCGTGGGTTCAGTGGCAGGGTGCAGTAGCACAGCGGATGGCCGCAGTGACTGGGTGGCGGAATCTGGCGTGACCTTTCTCCCTTTAACATCACGGCTGGAGTTCAACCTGCTTGGTGAGCCCGATCAAGTCATCACGGTTCGAATCATCGCTAGTGGAAGCGAATGCAATGTCAACATTGCGGCGAATGGCTATGTCTCGAAAGGGAGCTGCTTATGAAATCTCACAACGGCTTTACTCTGATCGAGAGCGTGATTGTCATTGTGGTGATGGGGCTGGCAATGGTAACGATAGTCAGTTTTTTGTCGCCGCAAATTGCGCGCTCCAGTGATCCACACTATGACACGCGAGCGGCAGCGCTCGGGCAAAGCGTGATGACGCAAATCCTTGCCCGCGGTTTTGATCATCATAGCGATAATCAAGGAGGGTTGGTGCGCTGTTCGTCTTCTGTGGATATCGGCTCTAAGATCTGTTCGGGTTTGGCCGGTAGTGAGACGCCTAATTTGGGGCTTGATATCGGCGAAACGGATGATGAGCCGGGGTTATACGATGATGTCGATGATTTTATCGGCTGCTGGGTACCTAATGGCCCGGGCGGCGAGAACCAATGTCGCGACCTCAATCATTTAGTTAATGATACCTCTGGCAGTTACAAAAACTTCCGTTTGGATGTGGCGGTTGACTACGCGCAGCCAAACGATGCGTCACTAAAGAAACTTGAACTGATGATTTCTGCGAGCAATCACCAACCCGTCACTTTGATTGGTTTTCGGGGGAACTACTGATGAGAAGCACTCGTGGTTTCACGCTGATTGAAATGATCCTCACCATTATCGTGGGTGGGATTTTGGTGCTTGGTATTGCAGGCTTTGTTGAGTTGGGTGCGAAAGGGTATTCCAATACAGTCGAGCGCCAGCGCTTACAGACGCAAGCCAAATTCATCATTGAGAAAATGTCTCGTGAGGTTCGCCACGCCGTACCTAACCTGTTTACCTCCGACGGTGATTGCCTTTCCTTTTACCCGATTGAATATTCGGGCTTTTACGCAATTTCAGGCGCAGACATTCATTTTGTGGTTGGGCAAGATGCACCAGATGGAGGTACTCTTGATGCGAGTAGCTTTAACGGTCTCTCTATGGTCATCAACCCCACAACAAGCTTAGAGGTTATCGACAACACGATTGCTTTGGATAGTAATGTCAGCGCGCTCTCTGGTGGCGCTTTTGCCATTTCCAGTGCCGCGTCATCGCTTGTGACTCATTCGATTGCTAATCGTCACTATATTTTTGATAAAAATACTGAGCGTGAATATTGTATCAGTGGTGGTGTGGTGTTGCGCGATACCTACCCTCTGTCTGATTCTGTCATCCAATCTGGTTCGCTCGAGTATCTTCCAGCCACAGTACAAAGTAATGGCTTGGTCCATATCAACGTTGAGTTTGCCCAAAATGGCGAAAGTACACGATTTGAGCAAGATATACAGGTGATCAATGTTCCGTAATTCTCAGCGTTCTCAACGCGGCAATTTGTATATTGTGGTGATTTTTGTCCTGGTTGTGATGGGGTTCTTAGCCACTTCTCTTGGTCGCATTGAATGGTCTAACCGTGATGCTCACACACGCGACGTCCTCGGCACACAAGCGTGGCTTTTGAGCCACTCCATCAATGAAGTAGCGATGACGCTGTTTTATCCCCTAGATAGCCAAGACTCCGCCATTGCCCAGCGATGCGCTGACACCGACACCCAGATACAAGAACAAGCCGAACAGCTACTCAGCACTGTCCCTTCCTGCCGCTTGGCAGAGATCTCGTGTGAGAACCGCGGCAGTTTAGATGGGGCGCAATTCTATATTTTGGAGTCGGCCGTGACCTGTGGTTCAGGCGTATCTGAGGTAAGACGCAGTCAGCAGATTTGGGTGAAGGAGTAATGCTGCCATGATGAGACAATGGATTGTGCTAGTGCTAGCGATGTTGACGACCACTGTCGCCTTTGGTAACGCGAAGTGGCCCCTACCTGACAACGTGCGTCCTCAAACTGTAGCGCAAACGTGGTTCAATAACGACCCTAAGGTGGATTTTAGTGGTAAGGGGCAAATTCGTGGTGCTACCAATGGGATTTACATCGGCTATGGCAACAATAATAAGTTAAACGGTAACCACACCAGTGCTTGTGACGATGGTCAATGTCAAGTTGATACCAGCCTGCGTTTGAGTCAGAAACCTGATTTTTCTACTCCGAATGGGGCGACCAGCATCAATTTAAAAGATCGAAGTGGGAGTTTGTCCGGTGGTATTTACCAAGCTAGCGGAGAGGTATTGTTAAAGTCAGGAAACACATTGACTGTGACAGCCCCGTCGACGTTATATGCGAATAAATTCAAGCTTGATGGTGGGCGCATTGATGTGAAGTCTGGTAATCCTGATGATCTGATTATCGTCACTACTGGGGATTCTGAACTAACTAATGGCAGTACAGTTGATGCGCATATCCTCTCTGAAGAATATCTGATGCTTAAGGGAACCACGGTGACGGGGACTTTAATCACCAATGAGCTCAAAATAGATGAGGGCGGTTTGCTCGGTGGAGCCTTGCCTTCGTTGCCTGATGTACTAACTTGCCGTGTCAATGGCAACAATGAAGACTTTGTTGTCGAGTTTGACGTTATTGGGTCAAATGATTACCAAGAGATAGTCTTCTCAGGTGGAAATGAAAGCGATACCTTGTGGTATACCCAGCAAGTCCAATCTGGTAGCGGTTATGTGTTTAATGAGCAAAGGTTGTTCGTAGGCCAAGAGTATAAACTTAGAATTGAAGTCGAGAGAGGTCAGGGCAATAGTACCAGTCGCGCGCACTATTATTGGGTTGTTAATGGCATTAAAGAGCTGCAAGAAAGTAAAGATGCTGATTTGAAAAATGGAACAATCAAGGGGACAGGGGTTGGGCTTGAAAGCCTTGATTGTTTTGAAGAGGATGTTGACCCTCCGGTGGTTGAGCCTGGGCTCCCTGATATTTGCCCATATTTCCCAGATCATTTAGCTGGGAATAACTATTCAAATGGGAAACCTGTTCATAATAATTTAACGATCAGTAATGGTACGGGGAACCCGGGAAATCAGATCTTTATGCCGACAACTGAGCCTGTGTCATTTAACACAACATCGGTATCTGGGGTTGGCGGTTGTGTTTATGATGGAGTGACCTCTTCAAACTGTAAGATTGATGCGAACAAAGTTCTTTTCAATGGTTCACCACTCGTACCTGATAGTTTTGTGGTAGAAGGTGAGTCTATCCATGTTCCAGATGCTAGTTCGAGAAAATTAGTTCCGGGAAGTTATGACACGATTACTTTTGGGATGAATGGCAGTAAGCTCATTTTGGAGCAAGGAGAATATTGGATAAACGAGTTTAAAATTGCGAACAATGATGCATCAATAGACGCAGAGGGGCCTGTTGTCATTCACTATAACAGTTTTAATGTGGCTGCTAGTCGTGTAAGCATTAATAGTGGTTCTGGGACTTATCAAGACAATCTCGTACTGATTGGACATGGTAAAGGCTCTCACTTTTGGTTAAATGGTTTTTTTGAAAGGGTTGAGATAAAAGCACACTGGTATGTATCTCCCTTAGCAGCTGCGGTAGGCTTTGATATTAATGCAGCCAATCGTTTTTCTTATACTGGTGCGATCGTTACACCGAGGCTTTTTTTTAGAGGTGGTGATACAAACAAAATCAATGCAATAGCTCCAGAAAATTGTGATTCACCAATATTGAGTGATTATCGAGTAGAGTTAACACCCTTGTCGGATATCGCCCTGACGTGTGAAACCATCGATGTTCAAGTTCAAGTCACCCAAAAAGATGGTACGCTAGCTACAAACTTTACTGGTACTGTGACGGTCGAACAGACCAATGGAAGCACCCAAATACTGACACCTGAGTCTGGCGTACTGGATCAATCTATTGTCCTCACATCCGATACAGTCATGACCAAAAAGGTCACGGCCTATATCACCGACAACCGCACGCAAACCGAGGTCGAGGCCCAGTATAAATTCGTGCCTTATCGGCTAGCGCTCTCTCCAAATCCACTTAGCGTGATTGCTGGCAAAGCCGAAGATATCACAGTGCGCCCGTTGGAATGCAGTGATAGTGGTCGTCCTATCTCAAGTGTTGATTTTGAGGGAGTACGAGAACTGACGCTGTCAAAGACGGTTTATGATCAACCTACTGATCCGGCTTACTCTGCGTCGATTGAGTTACGAGCAAGAGATAGAGAGGGGGATTGGGTCAGTGCACCTGATGACCTTGTTCTTGAGTTTAACAAAGTCGATGGCGAAATCGTGGCGGTAACCCAGCTTCGCTACGCAGAAGCTGGCGAGGTTTCATTGGCCTTAATGGATCAAGAGTGCATCGAAGATGCCGAGGGTAATCTCAGATGCAAAGATTACAGTGGCAGCCAAACCGTCCTCGCTCGTCCTTGGACGTTTGCGATTTGTGATGCGCCCGATGCACCAAGATTAGAGACAGGGAGTTCAACATCGGGCAACGGATTTGTTGCCGCTGGGGAATCATTCTCAACGCTCATCAAACCCATTGCTTGGCAGGGAAGCGATGGTCAGCAAGACCCCGACCAGCAAATCGAAACGACGCAAGCGCTATGTGATAGTGCCATCGTCACGCAAAACTTCTCGGCGGAAAGCGCGCCCAGTGCGACGATATCGCTTGCAGCGCAACTTGCTTCCCCAAATGGAGGCGCGCCTGGTCATTTTACTGACACCTCCATTGCACATTACTCAAGCAACATAGATGGCGGTGTGTATCAACTGGATGATTTAAGCTGGAGTGAAGTGGGCAGCCTAAAACTGTATACCAGTGCAACGGAGTACTTAGGGCAGAAAATCAACATCGGTTATCGTCATGTTGGCCGTTTTTACCCAGCCTATTTCAGCATTGATAAAACAAAGTGGCATGTGCCTAGCAATCAAGGGGAGGCGGCATATTTAGGTCAACCCTACGAGGAAGTCGAGGTAGAAGTCTATCCCTATAACGCTAAGGGGCAAAAAGTCCGAAACTACTCTCTTTTCTCTCCAACGTATCAAGCACAACTTGCTCTTGAAGGAGAGTATGAAGACAGGATCCTTGGTTTTGATACTGATGATGCTTGGAAAGACGATGGTATTAATAGTGCCGTCTGGCAGCCCGAACTCAATAATGTCATCTTTTCTCGTAAAGCGGATGGGACCATTACGACTAAGGAAGATGGACCGTTTAATACCAATGACCTGTTGTCGACAGAAACGGATTTAAACTTAACCCTTTCTGGTCTTGACCCAGTGTCGTTTGCAAGCGATGAGGTTGTGCTAGAGGCTGAGTTGGCAGAGCAGCCCCCCGCGCGTTATGGTCGTATGACATTGTTAGATGTCGGTGGGGCAACGACTGCCGACATTCGTGTCCCGCTTCGTGTGGAATACTTTGATGGTCGTCGCTTTGTGACCAATGGAGAAGATAATGCAACCGAGTTTGACAGCGGTTTGCAGTGTATTTTATCCGGTGTCGATACGACTGCTGCTTTTGGCAGTGCTGGCCATCAAGTAGAGAAAGGTATTAGTCAACAGCTGTTTGTTTCACGTGATGTGTCAGACCGCGAACGGCTTGAGCAAGTTCGATTGTATTTACGTCAAGGTGATGAAGTTGGCGCAAACCCCAATGATGTTGAATGCAACGGTCACTTTACTCAACCTTGGTTGCAATACAACTGGCGCAATAAAGGCGATGAGGATCCTTCGGCAATGATTACTTTTGGCATTTACCGCGGTAACGATAAAGTTATCTTTAGAGGGGAAAGAGGGCTCACCGGTCGCTAAAAAAGCCATGGACTTGGTTTATTTATTCTTGTTGTATGAGTGATTTGGGTGATTTTGTCACTGACAAACTAGCACGTTCAGGCTATTTTTAGAGTGTTCCGTTAACCATCTATTGACGAGGTGGTGTCCGCTGTCCGCTTTGGAGTGTAACGTGCTAGTGTCTAGGTTGTGTCGTCTATTCGTGCTGTTGAGCGTCCTTTGGTCTGCTCACGCTTTCTCTGTCAATACCAATCCTCAGTTTGAGTTTGGCACCATTGCTGCTGAGGACTGTACTGTGACAGGGCCTTCGGTCTCATGTACGTTCAATTTCAGTAATACCTATTCTTCTCCTCCTCTGGTTTTTGTGATGTCGACGATTGATGCCAGTCGTTCCAACTTTGATACAAAAACAACAGAATACCCCTCCGATTTACGTGTTATGTCGGTCTCCGAGAGTCAAGCGACGGTAACGCAGCTCATCCCCAACCATGATGCTGCTTGTGAGACACTTAGGTGGCAAGGCAACCGTTGGCGCTGTGGTGGAAACGGCGATGACCCAGTGACTTATGTCGATGCGCCGATGGAAAACATCGATTATTTCGTTATGGAGCCGGGCGTGCTGGAATTCAGTAGTGGCGCGAAATTGGTGGCGGGTTTGGTGTCATACAACCGGACATATTCGAATGCGGGCGGCGGTGGCAACAGTCGTTTAACGGTGAATTACAGCAGTTATGGGTTAACCAGTAACTTCGACTCTGACCCAGGGGTATTGGTCCAGATTCAATCTATTAATAACATCGATTCCAGTACTTCCCAGCCTGTGTGGCTGACACCGATCGCTCTCAACCCATCCAGAAGTAACTTCAGTTTGATTTTGGACCGTTCTGAAGTGACCTCTAACGCCGTACTGCCCATTGACGAGCAAGTAGCGTTTGTCGCAGGTCTAGGTGAGGGCTTCGTCAATGGGCGTAAATTCTGGTTAGGCCAGGGTTCGACACGAAACACGCTCAATATTGACGATCTGGTGATTAAGCCCATTACGGAAGGTTGCCAACAGGTCAGTGCCTTTACGGTGTCAGGATTCAACAACGTTCCTACCTTACTGGCTTCAAAACGGACTCGAAATGGTAATAACGGTGGCTGGCTAAGGCGCTGCTCTGTCTCTAAAACCGGTGTGGCATTGATCAATGAAGAAGATATGGCGAAAGATCCGGAGCGTGCGCACGTTGTCGAGCCATACTCCTATTTTCTGTTTGATAAACCGCCATTGAATGAAGTGTGCCAGCTATTTCCTTCTCCAGCGCAGACTTGGAAGAATAATACCTCTGCGACTCTTCGTTTAGATAACGCGACACAGATCTCGGGAGCACAGCTCTCTAATGGACGGCGGTTTGTCGGCTTTGCGCAAAATACGATTACAGGTGACAACGCGACTTCTGCTTGTGATGGTGGCCAATGTTATGGCGATACTGGGTTGCAGGTTGAAAAGCAAGAGTTGGAGAGCTTTCAAGCGCCAGATAGCGGCTTAGAGAATGTGAACGTCAGGCAAGATGACATCCAGTTTTCCAATAATGAAGCGATAGGGCACCTTTCTGTCGGTAATGGCAGCGCGACGTTTACTTCAGGAACCTATTGGGTTGAGTCTATCGATATCAACAATAGCGGAAGAATTGTGATCCCGGATGGCGAGAGAGTGACGATCCACATTAAAAGTATCAATATGAGCCAGGGCACTTTTTTTGGTGAAGAAGGGACTGGGCAGTTTGTTTTGCTTGCGCATGATTTAGGAAGTGCTTTGGTTGATTTAAATAGCGATGCTGAATTTGTGGGCTTGTTATACAGTGAAGCGCGTGTCGTTTTAAGCAATGCGGCGATCGTTCGAGGCGCTGTGACCGCGAGATCCATTTCTATGAATAGCACGGCCCAAATCATCGCCACCGATAACCACTGTTTCCAGCCTGCCGATGACTACACAATAGAGCTCACCCCACTGACCGACATCAGTCTGATTTGTGAAGATATTACCCTAACCGCAACCGTCTATAACGGTGATAATGCCGATACGACCTATAACGGCGTGGTGACATTTTATCGTGGCAACGAGCTACTCGGCAGTGCGAATGCGGCGAATGGCGTTGCTAGTTACCTATTGAGTGCGACCCAATCTCAGGTGTTTGATAACCTTTATGCACAAGCGACCTTAGGGGGCAGTGCGGTTCAAAGCGAAACCTCAGGGGAATATCGTTTCGTACCGTTTCGATTTGACGCGGACGATCAGTTTATGGTTGCCAGTAAGCCGAGCGAGGTTTCCGCTACGGTATTGGCTTGTAATGATGGTTCAGTGGTGGCCGATCCGGCTTACAGTGGCACGCCTCAAATTACTTCAAACCTTATTCAGCCAAGTAGCGGCACAGGGACGTTGAGCTACTCGCCGCAATTTACAGGCGGACAGTCTAACGATTTACTGCTATTTAGCGAGTCAGGTCAATTAAACGTGACGCTAACGGACAGCAATTACGACTGTACAGGATTTGACGGTTGCCCGATTGATGGTGGTGGGGAGTTAACTGGGGCATTCTTGGTCAACGCAAGACCATGGACGTTCGCCATCTGTGGGGCATTGAAATCCGGGACCGCGTCGGGCGGTGACGCTTTTGTTGCCGCGGGCGAGCGTTTTGAGTTAAACGTGCGTCCTATTCGCTGGCAAGGGACTAACGAGACAGGTGAGATTGAGACCTCTAGCTATTGTAGCGATGCAGCAGTGACGAGTAATTTCTATGCGTCTGATGCCCCCACCGCTGTGGTGCAGCTCTCTAGTGCGCTGCATACACCCGCTGATGGCACCTCGGCCGCACTGCTCGCTTCAGATAGTGGCTTGGAAAGCGATCATGATGCTGCAAACCCGATTCGCTTTTCTGATCTCTACTGGGATGATGTGGGCAGTTTGATGATAAAAGCCAACACTCAAGAGCCTTACTTAACGATGAACATTGATACAGGATATCGCCATGTAGGGCGTTTCTATCCGAAATATTTCAAAGTGGCAGAGAGTCCTTTGACCGACTGGCGCTACCCCAGTGGGCAGTCGTTTGTTTACATGAACCAGCCGCTGGATAGCGTCACATTTTATGTTGAAGCGCTCAATGCCGATCAAGAGATCGTCAATAATTACATTGCCAACGGTTACGCTGCGTCGTTAAGAGCGAACTTTGCTCTGTATGAGAGCAATGCCGCCTATACCACTCGTTTCATCTCGCCTTTACCGACCAAGTCTTGGGGCGTAGGCGGGCAAAGTGTGGGGGAATTTGTGGTGAGCTCGTCTGCGTCAGATGCTTGTGGTAGCACAGAGCTGTGTTGGCAAAAAGCAGAGACCACAGTGGGGTATGAAGATGGTCCGTTTAACAGTGGCGGGTCGGCGTTATCCTCAGCGATATCGATTACAACGGTTGGGGTGACCAATGCTGACCCGATTGACTTCCTACCAGGCAGTGTCGATGCCACTTTGCTGACTCTACAGCCGGATATTCGCTTCGGTCGTGCCGTTCTCACTGGTACGGGGGGGACGATGACGGATGATCTAGTGACGCCACTACGCGTTGAGTATTGGAACGGCTCTCAGTTTGTGACCAATGATGAAGATAGCTCCACTCATGTGTATGGCGTGAATGATCCGAGTGCCAACTACCACTTGTGGGTTGAAGATGGAGAGACCCCTGGCGATGTGGTGCTAGAAGAGGATGGCACGCTGCAATCTGGTCGGACAATGAAGCTCGAAGCAGACAATCAATCCGATGTGCGTCAGCAGACGCAGATATGGTTGGATCTTGATTCAGGCAACAATGATCTCCCTTGGCTGACCTATCGCTGGGCGGATGATAGAAGAGTGGATGAAGCCAATGGCGAAGAAGATCCTTCTACTGTCGTGACCTTTGGTATATTCCGAGGCAGTGACCGCGTTATCTTCCGCGGGGAACCAGGATTAACCGGACAATAATTTTGCTCAATTCTAGCACTCGGTTAGGAATCTGTTAGAAATTGCGGGTTTCTGCCCATGTTTAGACGTCAATGCCTTGCTGTAGTGGCAAGGCATTGGTACATTTAGTGCAATTTTCTATCTTATAATTCTTTCAGGACGAGCGAAGAATATGTTCAAAAAACTTCGTGGCATATTTTCAAATGACCTATCTATCGATTTAGGTACTGCCAACACTCTTATTTACGTTAAAGGACAGGGCATTGTTCTTGACGAGCCTTCCGTTGTGGCGATTCGCCAAGATCGTAACCGTGCAGGTAAAAGCGTGGCTGCGGTTGGCCATGCAGCAAAACAAATGTTAGGTCGTACTCCAGGAAACATCTCAGCGATTCGTCCTATGAAAGATGGTGTGATTGCCGATTTCTACGTGACCGAAAAAATGCTGCAACACTTTATTAAACAAGTCCACGACAACAGCGTGCTTAGGCCAAGCCCACGTGTACTAGTGTGTGTACCTTGTGGTTCAACCCAAGTTGAGCGTCGTGCGATTCGTGAGTCAGCACTGGGTGCGGGCGCGCGTGAAGTGTACTTGATTGACGAGCCAATGGCAGCGGCAATCGGTGCTGGCCTGCGTGTCTCTGAGCCGACCGGCTCTATGGTGGTCGATATCGGTGGCGGTACGACAGAAGTCGCGGTGATCTCGCTGAACGGTGTGGTGTATTCATCGTCAGTGCGTATCGGTGGTGACCGTTTTGATGAAGCGATCATCAACTACGTCCGTCGTAATTACGGCAGCTTGATTGGTGAAGCGACGGCGGAAAAGATCAAACACGAGATCGGCTCGGCGTACCCGGGCGATGAAGTGGTTGAAATTGAAGTCCGTGGTCGTAACCTTGCTGAAGGTGTGCCGCGCAGCTTTACCCTAAACTCCAACGAAATTCTTGAAGCGCTGCAAGAGCCGCTGACGGGCATCGTATCGGCGGTGATGGTTGCCCTTGAGCAGTGTCCACCAGAGCTTGCGTCCGACATCTCTGAAAACGGCATGGTATTGACTGGCGGTGGCGCACTGCTGAAAGATCTCGATCGCCTGCTTACCGAAGAAACCGGTATCCCAGTGGTGATCGCAGAAGATCCACTGACTTGTGTTGCACGTGGTGGTGGTAAGGCGTTGGAAATGATCGACATGCACGGTGGCGATCTATTTAGTGAAGAATAATGGCGAGGCGTTATGCCTAAATTAGGAACTCAGAGTTAATGAAGCCGATATTTGGCCGAGGACCTTCACTTCAATTACGCTTGTTTTTTGCCGTCATTTTATCAGCCAGCCTTATGCTGGCTGATAGTCGTTTAGGTGCGTTTACACAATTTCGTTACTTCCTCAATAGTATGGTCGCTCCGATTCAGTACTTAGCCGATATTCCTCGTGTGATGTTTGACGGCGTTTACGAGCGGTTCAACACACGTCATGACGTCGTGGAAAGCAACCGAATGCTTAAACGTGAAGTGCTCAATTTAAAAAATGATCTGCTACTTTTGGATCAGTATCGCGAAGAAAACCAGAGATTACGTAAGTTGCTCGGCTCTTCATTTATTCGTGATGAACGCAAGGCAGTCGCGGAAGTGATGGCCGTGGATACCTCACCGTATCGTCATCAAGTGGTGATCGATAAAGGGCATATCGATGGGGTGTATGTTGGGCAGCCGGTCGCCAACGAAAAAGGCATTGTCGGTCAGGTGACTTATGTCTCTGCGCACAACAGCCGAGTGTTGCTGCTTGTGGATAGCCAAAGTGCGATTCCTGTGCAAGTGATCCGCAATGATATTCGTGTCATTGCCTCGGGCGATGGGCAGATTGACGGCATTAACCTCGATCACATCCCGATCAGTATGGATATTCGAGAAGGGGATCTCTTAGTGACGTCCGGTTTAGGCGGTGTTTATCCGGAAGGTTACCCCGTTGCTCATGTGGCGAGTGTCGATCGAGATACGTCGCGCGAATTTGCTCAAATTGAAGCAGAGCCTGTGGTTGATTTTGAACGCCTCAGATACCTACTGTTGATTTGGCCAAACGACTCAAGGCAGGAAAAAATACAAGCGGTGACCCCACCAGACGGTGAGGAGGCCAGCAATGAGCAATAGTCTTCTTAAAGGTAAGTTGGTGGTTGGCGTCTCCTTTTTGATCGCCCTGACTCTGCAAACCATTCCTTGGCCGGGTGTGCTAGAACTGCTGCGTCCTTCTTGGTTGCTTCTTGTCACCTGCTACTGGGTGTTGGCGTTGCCACATCGCGTCAACGTCGGTACGGCGTTGGTGGTGGGCTTATTGTGGGATCTATTGCTTGGCTCGACGCTCGGTATTCGCGGCATGATGATGTCGATCATCATCTATGTGGTGGCGCTTAACTTCCTAGTCATTCGTAATATGGCGTTGTGGCAGCAGGCGATTTTGGTTGGCGTGATGTCGATGGGACTGGATGTCTTGATCTTCTGTGGTGAATACTTAGTGCAGGATGTCACGTTTAATCCGATGTCGTTGTGGAGCGGTGCGATCAACTGCATCTTATGGCCTTGGATGTTCCTATTGATGCGCAAAGTTCGCCGTCATTGGCATGTCCGTTAGCAAGGGCAGGAAGGTTAAATGAACGTAACTCAACGCAAGTTAGTGTTAGCCTCAGGCTCACCACGCAGAAAAGAGCTGCTGACCCAGCTCGGGGTCGAGTTTGAGGTACTGGTGAGCGATGTAGAAGAAGCCCAACGGGCAGAGGAACAAGCGCAGGACTACGTTACTCGATTGTCTAAAGATAAAGCGTTGGCAGGGCTTGCGCTGCGCGAAGACGCCATCGTGTTAGGCAGCGACACCATTGTGGTGTGTGATGGGCAAGTGCTGGAAAAGCCAGAAAACCTTGCCCATTGCAAGCAGATGTTATCCATGTTGTCAGGGCGAGCCCATCAAGTGATGACCGCAGTCACGCTAGTGAGCCGCGAGCGAAGTGAAAGTGTTGTCGTGACAACAAACGTATGGTTTAAGCCATTGTCAGAGCAAGAAATAGAACAATATTGGCACACTGGCGAACCGTGCGATAAAGCGGGCAGTTATGGTATTCAGGGTATTGGCGGACGTTTTGTCACTCGTATTGAAGGCAGTTATCACGCTGTCGTAGGACTTCCATTATTCGAAACTGACCAGCTCTTAAAAGAATTCTTATAACTAGATTTGAGGTGCGCCCATGAGTGCAGAGTTGCTGATCAATGTCACCCCAAGTGAGATTCGTGTCGCGATGATCGAAGGCGGCAGTCTTCAAGAAATCCACGTAGAACGTGAATCAAAACGAGGGATTGTTGGAAACATCTATAAAGGCAAAGTGAGCCGTGTGCTACCCGGCATGCAGGCGGCTTTTGTCGATATCGGCTTGGAAAAAGCCGCGTTTCTTCACGCGTCAGATATCGTTCCTCACACTGAGTGTGTGGCGGAAAATGAGAAACAGCAGTTTCAGGTGCGCGATATCTCTGAGCTTGTCCGTCAAGGGCAAGACATTGTCGTGCAAGTGGTCAAAGACCCGCTAGGTACTAAAGGGGCACGTCTCACCACCGATATTACCTTACCGTCACGTTACCTTGTCTTTATGCCGGGGGCGAGCCACGTAGGCGTCTCTCAGCGAATTGAGACGGAGTCCGAGCGTGAACGCTTAAAGAAAGTGGTCGCTCACTACTGTGATGAGAACGGCGGCTTTATTATTCGCACCGCCGCAGAAGGCGCGGACGAAAAAGAGCTGTCGCAAGACGCCGCGTTCCTCAAGCGTTTGTGGTCCAAAGTGATGGAGCGTCGCAGCAAATATAAGACGCGCTCTACGTTGTACGGAGAGCTTGGTCTTTCGCAGCGTATTTTGCGTGACTTTGTCGGCACAGAGATCACTAAGATCATGGTCGATTCGCGCCTT
Organism: Vibrio sp. R12-SW3-ISO1; assembly: GCF_059834005.1. Classification (NCBI taxonomy): domain Bacteria; kingdom Pseudomonadati; phylum Pseudomonadota; class Gammaproteobacteria; order Vibrionales; family Vibrionaceae; genus Vibrio; species Vibrio sp. R12-SW3-ISO1. The sequence continues at coordinate 69,963 of NZ_JCBDGK010000045.1, read as the reverse complement.
GAATACGAGAACCTCAAAGAGTTCACTTCTGAGTACGTGCCTGAGCTAACCGATAAGCTTGAGCTGTATGAAGGTGATAAGCCGATCTTTGATATGTACGACACGGAAAATGAGATCCAACGATCGTTAGAGCGAAAAGTTGAACTCAAATCCGGTGGCTATCTGATTATTGATCAGACCGAAGCGATGACGACGGTCGACATAAACACTGGCGCGTTTGTGGGGCGTCGCAATCTCGAAGAGACGATCTTTAACACCAATATTGAAGCGACGCAGGCGATCGCAAGGCAGCTACGTCTGCGCAATCTTGGTGGCATCATTATTATTGACTTCATCGACATGAGCCAAGATGAACACCGAAAACGCGTGCTCACTTCCCTAGAAGCGGCGCTCAATAAAGATCGCGTAAAAACCAACATCAATGGCTTTACCCAGCTAGGCTTAGTAGAGATGACGCGTAAACGCACGCGTGAAAGTATTGAACACATTCTGTGCTCGACGTGCCCAACCTGTGAAGGCCGTGGCAGCGTCAAAACCGTGGAAACGGTGTGCTACGAGATCTTGCGTGAGATCACTCGAGTAAATCGTGCATACGACGCCGACAAGTTCGTGGTGTATGCCTCACCTGCGGTGGCCGAGACCCTGCAAGGCGAGGAGTCGCATGCGCTGGCAGAGCTCGAAGTGTTTATTGGCAAGCAAGTGAAAATTCAGGCCGAGCCGCTGTACATTCAAGAGCAGTTCGATGTCGTGATGATGTAAAGGCAATTTGTGAGCACAACGGCAACTCGCGTTGCGAGATTCTTTCTTTGGTTAGTCGTGTCAACCTTGGCCCTATTGGCCATTGTTGTCACGGCGCTGCGCATCACCTTGCCGCAGCTCGATCACTTTCAAATCGAAATCCAGCAATGGGTCAACCAAGGCACGGCGCTCGACTTTGAAATTGAAGGCATTCATGGTTTTTGGCGCAACACGCACCCCTCACTCTCGTTGCAAGGCGTCAAAGCCAAAGTGGCGGAAAACAGCGGGATTGACGTGGTTGCCGAACGGGTAGAGATAGAAATCGACCTGATTCAATCGCTGCTGCAATGGCAGCCTGTGGTGGCTGATCTTAATGTTTATCAGTTGGCGCTCGATGTACGTTCGATTGAGTGGACGCAGACAGAATCGAAACCAGAACTCAATCCGGGGCGTGAGCAGCGCAGCGTCATCGCCCAGCTCGATCAGCTACTGCTTAGGCAGCTAGACAGCTTTTCGCTGACCGACTCCAAAATTCTCTTTCTCGGAATTGATGGTAATGAGCGTGTGCTCGACATCAGCCATTTGCAGTGGCGTAACCAAGGTCGCCGTCATTTGGCCGATGGAGAAGTGAGCTTTGTTCACGGCAACCTCAACTCTGCGCAGGTCAAAGCGGATTTTATCGATCATGGCTCACTGGTTGATGTGAGCGGCGAGTTTTATGTTTCCGCCGATAATGTGCGTATTACCCCTTGGTTGACCAAATACCTGAAAAACGAAACCGGGATTGAAAAAGGACAAGTGAGCTTTAATAGCTGGCTAACGCTCGAACAGAGCAAGCCCGTGAATGCCTTTGTTGAGTTGCTGTCGTCAGAGCTTATTTGGCAAGAGGGTCAGCAGCACGAGTTGTTGCTCGAATCTGGCATTGTGCAGCTTGAGCCCAAAGATCAAGGCTGGCAAGTGAATGCTCACTCACTTCAGTTTTTAACCGACAATACCCCTTGGCCTGAACTCGATATCGCCTTTGCTTGGCAACCGCAGCATTGGCAACTCAATGTCTCGCAGCTGGATATCCAAGCGCTGACGCCTTTGATTAAGTTGGCGCCAGACTCCGCCGCCACCACCGACATGATCGAGACACTGGCTGTGGGCGGCTTAGTGGAAGATTTACGTGTGTCCGCATATGGCGATTGGCAGAGCCTGACCTACTCGGCCGATCTTAGCGAAGGCAAAATGGCGCAATGGGAACTCTTGCCGGGGCTGCACTACTTGACGGCGTCGGTGAGTGGCGATCTTCATCAAGCGCGCGCGCAAGTGAGTATTTTTGACGATGTCTTACCTTACGGTGAGGTGTTTCAAGCGCCGCTGAACATCAAACAAGGCCATGCGGATGTCGTTTGGCAGCGCGATGAGCAAGGTTGGTCTTTGTGGGCAGATAAGGTCACCGCGGCGACGCCAGATTTGCAAGTCTTAGGCGCCTTTCGTCTCGACTTTCCCAACGGAAAAAGTCCCTTTCTTTCGTTTTACAGTGAAGCGGATCTATACAACGCTGGCGAAACTTGGCGCTATTTACCGACGTTAGCTCTTGGACGCAGCTTAACCGATTACCTGTCGACTGCGATTCAAGCGGGGCGGGTCAATACGGCCAAGCTCCTTTGGTATGGCGAGTTGGGCAATTTTCCCTACCACCAGAATAACGGTATGTTTCAAGCGTGGGTGGGGTTAAAAGAGGCCAAGTTCAGTTTTGACACCGCCTGGCCACCCATCACCGATTTGCAGTTGGATTTGCTGTTCCAAAACGATGCAATGTATCTCGATTCCGAAAGTGCAACCTTGATGGATGTCGAGGCGAAACGCATCACAGGGCGTATTCCTGCTTTGGCACCCAATGGCCATATTGAGATAGAAGCGCACGCGGTCGCCCAAGGCAACGCGGTTCGTGACTACATGACCGCTTCGCCATTGGTTGATTCTGTCGGCGCGGCGCTGACCGCCGTGCAAGTGGATGGTGAAGTGGACTCACACTTCCAGTTGATGATCCCATTTCATGGCGGTGCAGAGGCGCGTGCTTGGGGGTATGCGGATCTCAAGCAGAGCCACGTTACCATCAATACGCCGCCAATGACGCTCGAAGCGGTCAGTGGCCGAATAGAATTTGATAATGACGTGGTACAAGCCGCGGGGCTTTCTGCGGAGCTATTGGATCAGTCCGTGTGGATTGATTTCCATGGCGAGAATGTCGCCAAAGGCTACGGAGTCGGCATTGATATGGTCGGCGACTGGGATGTCAAACCTCTGATGCCGTACCTTGGTGAGCGTTGGCTAACCCCATTGTCCGGCCATGCGCAGTGGCGCAGTGACATTGATATTCAGCTTAATGACGTTGGCTTTACTTATCAGGTTGAAACCGAAGCAGATCTCAAATACCTTGTCAGTGACTACCCTTACCCACTCAATAAAGCGAGTAAAGTGGAAGGCAAAGCCCTGCTGCAAGCCTCTGGCAATCAGCAGAGCATCAGTGCCCGATTGCAATTGCCGCACGTCAAATATCAGGCTGAGATTGATATCACGGACGATGTGCCGCAGTTGCAAGCGACCAATCTCGTGGTCGGGCGCGGTAGCTACAAGCTCACGCCGTTCACTGGCCATGATGCGTCAATTCGGATTGATAAATTTAGCCTAGACCAATGGTTAGACGTCGCGTTTAAGCCAAGCGAGTCTACTTCTGAAGGGGTCATCAGTCAGATGAGCATGCCACAGATCCCCGCGCTACAACGGGCAGAGATCAAGGTCAAAGAGCTCGAACTGGCAGGGATCAAATGGAATGACGTCGACTTCTCCGCCAAGCGCAAGAATCTCGGTTGGCACATGACCATCGACAGCCAAGAAGCACTCGGTGAGGCGAACTATATTGAGCCTTACGACCTCTCCGTCGCCTTTGAACGCTTGCACATCTACGTGCCAGGGTTAGAGGAGTCCTTGAGTCAAACGCCGGAACCTCTGCTCGAGCCGCTCACCCAACCGGTGGAGAAGGCGCCGCTCATCACCGATTTTGAGCGCGCGTTGCATCGCCAATTGCCTAATATTACTCTAGCGATTGACGACTTTTGGGTGCAAGGCTACAAAGTGGGTCGTGCGCATTTGGATCTTCAGCGCCGTGACAACAAGTTAGAGTGGAAGAAGCTGTCGTTCCAAAGCGGGGACAACCAGGTCGATGTGAGTGGCTGGTGGGCGTTGGACGGCGATCAAAGCCACACTCAACTGACGCTGGCGGTCTCGGGCGAAAACAACAGTGATGTCATGGAGCGATTTGGTATCTCCTCAGGCATCCAACGAGCGCCGTTTGATATTCGCTCTGAGGTGGAGTGGGATGGTTCTCCGTGGGCCACACAAGTGAGCACCATGGAGGGGGAGGTCAATGTGAAGCTGGGCAAAGGGATGATCTCTGATGTCAGTGGCGCGGCGCGTCTGCTTGGCCTCTTTAGTTTGGATTCGATCATCCGAAAAATGCAGCTCGACTTTACCGATGTGTTCGACAAAGGGATGGCGTTCAACTCCATTACTGGCTCTGGTCAGATTAAAAATGGCGTCTTCCTGACCAACGATATTCGGATGGATGCGGTATCGGGCGAAATGACCATCAAAGGGTTAGCCAACCTTAACACGCGAACAGTGGATGCCGAGGTGAATTTCACCCCAGACATCACGTCAGGCATTCCCGTCTTAACTGCGTTTGCAGTGACGCCGCAGACGGCGCTGTATGTCCTCGCCATCACCACTGTGATTTCACCGGTGGTCGAAGTGTTCACTCAGGTCAATTATGAAGTGAAAGGACCAATGGATTCACCGGTCGTCAAAGAACTGTCTCGCAGCAAAGGGGAGTTCAAATTGCCAGAGCGCTTACGCGACGCGGTTAAATAAGGAGAAGACTCATGGAACGAGTTGCACTGATTCAGATGACCTCAGGCCCGAATCCGCAAGACAACTTGGCCCACATCGCCAAGCAGGTTGAAGCGGTAGCGAAAGCGGGGGCGCGCCTTGTGGTCACCCCGGAAAACGCACTGGTGTTTGGTCAGCGAGCGGATTATCACCAGCATGCTGAACCTTTAGGGGATGGCCCGCTACAATCGGCGCTTGCCGCCATGGCGCAGCAATGGGGCGTGTGGTTAGTCATTGGCAGTATGCCGATCCGCACGGCTAATGGCGTGACCACGACCTCTGTGGTGTTCGACAGCACCGGACGCCTTGTCGGCCATTACGATAAACTGCATATGTTCGATGTCGATGTTGCCGATGGTCACGGACGTTACCGGGAATCCGAAACCTTCACGCCCGGCGAGGAGATCGTCACACTCGACACGCCCTTTGGCCACCTTGGCTTATCCATCTGTTATGATGTACGTTTTCCCCAGTTGTATAATGAGCTTGTCAGACGCGGAGCAACGCTGATCTTAGTCCCGGCGGCGTTTACTGCCGTGACAGGTCAAGCGCACTGGGAAGCGCTATTGAGAGCCAGAGCGATTGAAACCCAATCTTGGGTACTGGCGGTCAATCAGACGGGCACACATGAAGGCGGCCGAGAAACCTGGGGCCATTCTATGGTCATCTCCCCTTGGGGCGAAGTGGTGGCGACGCTGGCGCGTGAGGTCGATAACCTGGTCGTCGAGATTGACATAAAACAGGTCGCAAGCTGTCGAAGCGCAATGCCCGTTGGGCAACATTCACGATTCGACAATCAATTCATTCCGGTTCGATAAGCGATGCCTATCGACTCGTCAAACCATTAACGTTAAGAGCGAAGTATGACCATTAACCTTGTAGAAGATGCCTTGTTGAAACCAGCTGGGCTGAGCGAAAGTGACGTCGCACAGACGCTAGCGAGCATCGCGACTCGTCAAATTGACTACGCCGATATCTACTTCCAATCCAGTTGGCATGAGTCACTGGTTCTGGAAGACAGCATCATCAAAGATGGCTCATTTAACATCGATTGCGGTGTGGGTGTGCGAGCGGTCTCAGGCGAGAAAACCGGTTTTGCTTACTCCGACCAAATTCAGCTTGAGGGTTTGAAACAGAGCGCGGTCGCAGCGCGCGGTATCGCCAAGCAGGGGAAAAATGCTCAGGTACAAGCTTTCAAGCGCAGTGACAACCAACACATCTATGCAGCGGTCAATCCGTTAGACAGTTGGGAGAAAGAGCAAAAGACGACGCTACTCAAACAGATCGATGCCTACATTCGTACCAAAGAGCCACTGATCAAAGAAGTGTCGGTGAGCCTGAGCGGTGTCCATGAGCAGATGCTTGTCGCGGCAACAGACGGCACCTACGCCGGTGACGTTCGTCCGTTGGTGCGCTTGTCAATCAGTGTACTCGCACAGCGCGGCGAGCGCCGTGAACGTGGCAGTGCAGGCGGCGGTGGCCGATTTGGCTACGATTTCTTCTTAAGTGACAGCGATGGCGTGCAAGTGGCGTATCAATACGCAGATGAAGCGATTCGCATGGCGTTGGTCAACCTAGAGGCGGATGCCGCGCCTGCGGGTATGATGCCAGTGGTGCTAGGCTCGGGATGGCCAGGGGTGCTGCTTCATGAAGCGGTCGGTCATGGCTTGGAAGGCGATTTCAACCGCAAAGAGTCATCGGTCTTTAGTGGCAAAGTGGGCGACAAAGTCACCTCGGATCTTTGTACCATTGTTGACGATGGCACGCTGAAAGATTTGCGTGGTTCACTCAACGTGGATGACGAAGGTGTGCATGGTCAATACAACACCTTAATTGAAAATGGCGTATTGAAAGGTTACATGCAAGATAAACTCAACGCGCGTTTGATGGGGGTAGCGCCGACCGGTAATGGTCGCCGTGAGTCGTATGCTCACCTACCTATGCCGCGCATGACCAATACTTACATGCTACCGGGTCAGCACACGCCTGAAGAGATTATCTCAACGGTGAAAAAAGGCCTTTACGCACCAAACTTCGGCGGTGGTCAGGTGGACATTACCTCGGGTAAATTTGTGTTCTCCGCATCGGAAGCGTACTTGATTGAAGACGGCAAGATCACGCGCCCAGTCAAAGGGGCGACGCTGATTGGCTCCGGCATTGAAGCGATGCAGCAAGTCTCCATGGTCGGTAATGATCTCAGTATCGACCGTGGCGTTGGCGTATGTGGCAAAGCAGGGCAAAGTGTGCCGGTTGGCGTTGGTCAGCCGACGTTGAAGCTGGATGCGTTGACGGTTGGTGGGACGGAATAGGGGCGAGTGCCTAGTTGCTAGAACCTAGTTCCTAGAGAGTGGTTGGGTGCCTAGTTTTGAGAGAGAGCCTCTAAAACTAGGCACTTTTGTTTGGGGCGGATTTAAATGCCGTCACGCTCGATGGGGCAGCTCATGCAGCGCGCTCCGCCGCGACCGCGGCCGAGTTCATTGCCGGGAATGGTTAACACTTCAATGCCCGCCTTGTCGTACTTCTCATTGGTGTAGACGTTGCGCTCGTAACCGATCACCACGCCTGGTTTCACCGTCAAGACGTTGTTGGCATCATTCCACTGCTCACGCTCAGCTTCATAGCTATCGCCGCCTGTGGTGATGATTTTCAAATAATCGAGCCCTAACGCTTGTTCAATGGCGTGGACGAAACTCGGTACTTTCTCGACCTGCATCTCGCCATCGTCTTTGGCACTTAAACGCCACGTCTCCAGATCTTTGCGCATGATCTCTGGATAGACAGAGAAGGTATCGACATCCATATGAGTCATGACGGTGTCGAGGTGCATACACGAACGATGTTTGGGAAGATCAATGGCGATCACTTCTTTGGCTTGGCCATGTTTAAACAAGGTCGCCGCTAGGTTCTCAACCCCTTGTGGTGTTGTGCGCTCTGACATACCAATCAGCACCGCGCCTTTGCCGATCACCAACACATCGCCGCCTTCAATATTGGCGTTGTCGTAGTGAAGATCTTCATCACCGAAGTATTTAATGAAGTCCTGCCCCGCAAACACCGGATGCCAGCGGTAAATGGCACGCAGGTGGTTGGTTTCACGCTGACGGGCTGGCTTCATCATAGGGTTGAGTGAGACGCCGCCGTATACCCAGCATGAGGTATCACGCGTAAAGAGGTGGTTCGGCAGGGGCTCAATGACGAAATCCAAAGGCCGATGCATGCTAGGCATCATAGAAGACGAACGAATTGGCAGCTCAGAATAGGCCAAGCCACCGAGCAATACGGTCGCGAGGTGCTCGTTGTCCATGTCGTTCAAGTAGTGGCGCAAATCTCTGGCGAAGATAGGACCAAAGCGTAGGTCGGAGATTTGTGTGTTGAGTAACCACTCTTTGGCTGGCGGGACGGCGAGCGTTTCAACCAGCAAGTCGTGCAGGAGTAAGACTTCCACACCTTGATCGCGAAGTGTCTGAGCGAACTTGTCATGCTCCTCGCCTGCGGCTTCAACCGCCAAGACATCGTCAAACAGCAGATCATGGCAGTTCGATGGCGTGAGGTGAGTCAGTGCTCGCTCTGGTCGGTTTAACAGGACTCGTCTTAATTGGCCAACTTCAGAGCCTACGTACAACTTACTCATTTTGCTTCCTTACACAGAATTCCAGAGCGTATTTATGGCAAGAATGTTATCAAGATGCAAGCGCACTTTGTAATCATTAATTCTAAAAATGTAATAATTTTCTATATATGTGTCTTTTGTGTTCGTGTTTTTCGGCTTTTATGTCTAATGGGTGAATTTGGAGAAATTCACATGATTGTGACTGACTATGCGTTTTCGGTGCTAGAGCGCAGCGGGAAGTTTGTTAGATTATACCGAATAGATATGCATCATTTAGTCAGTTTTGATGACTAAATATGAGGTTTGAGTTAGTTTTACTTGTCTCGGCGCTATTCAGATCCACCTCATAAACACGCATTGTGAATGATCTGACGTGATCGTCGCCCTCGACACAAAACACCAAAACAGCAAAATGATAAAAAAGTGTTAATAAGTTCGATGATCTGGCGTGAAAGCGCAGCAAACAGAGAAAGTACGGGATCAAAGTCGATTCTAGGTGGTATTATTAGCACAGCCGTGTCATAGTCCGGTGCGTTATTTTTTGATCAATGTTGTTACTATCTGGAGCACACTTTATGTCTCATGAAGATGAATATCTATCAGTTGAAGAGTTAATTGAAATTCAAAAAGAAGAGACTCGCGACATCATTCAAGCGTTACTCGAAGACGGCAGTGATCCAGATTCTTTATATGAGATTGAACACCACCTGTTTGCTGAAGATTTCGACACCCTAGAGAAAGCGGTAGTGGAAGCATTCAAAATGGGCTTTGAAGTATTAGAAGCGGAAGAGACCGAAGACGAAGACGGCAACAAACTGTTGTGCTGCGACGCCACCATGGAATCAGCACTAAACGCAGAAGCCATTGATGCGCAAGTAGAGAAGTTGGTTCACCTCGCTGAAAAATACGACATCATCTACGATGGATGGGGTACCTACTACGAAGGCGAAGACGCCTTGTACCCAGATGATGAAGAGGATGATGACGAGTAATTGAGAGTCGTCTCACGTTCACAGCGCTCAGCCTGTTTTCAATGCCAGTCTCAAGACTGGCATTGTTGTTTTTACGCTTTATAATCACTGACATTGATCTGGCTCAATAAATCAGCGGCGTACCCATGCAGTTATCTCTTGCCGGCTTATGGCAACTTTCTCCTCTCACGGATCTCTCTATTCCTCAAGACGATCTTATGTTTCCTAATCCACTCAGCGCCGTGTTGCCAGACGACATGAGCGAGGAACAGATTGCTGAGCAAGAATGGCATTTGATGCACGATATTGAGGTCGATGAGGCCATGCTAGCCTTCCCTGCGGTGGATTTGGTGATGTCGGGCATCGATTACCATGCTGAAGTCAGACTCAATGGTGTCGCGCTGTTTGACTGCGATGGGAGCCAAAGTGAGGTGCGAAAAGAGATCCGTCCCTATTTGCAAGCGGGACGAAATCGATTTGAGATACTGTTTTTAGAAGAAGATGAGCCGTTGATTGAAGAGGCCGAAGGCGAGGTTTGTCCGCTAGGGAGCGCCAATCAACGTTTATCGGATCCGAGAATGGGCATTTGGCATGCGCCGTATTTGCAGTTTATTCGTCACGTACGTTTAGAACACGTGGCGACCGAGCAGATATGGCATCATGGCGGCGGCTGCGAATTGCTGGTCTCGCTGCATTATCACACCTACAACGCGGGTCTCGTCTCAGCATCGGTGAAATTTAATGGCATGACCTATCACTTGCCGTTGGATGTGCGCGCGCAGTCGGTCAGTGCGCTGTTTCAAGTCGAAGCGCCCGTTTACTATGATGTGAACGATCCCAATCCAGCGCACCTATACGCATTGGAAGTGGGGCTAGATGGCCAGAAGCAACACTTTGAATTGGGGCTAAGTGAGTCATTGTGCGTAACGCATTTTCCAGTGCGCGGGGCGTAGGGGCTTCTTAACTCGAATTTGTTTCGATAGCAACAAGGGCCGCTGAGCGGCCCTTGTTCGTTATGCGTGTGCACCGTGGTGGCATTGCCAATTCGCGTCTTGGCGCTGCCACACTTTTTCGTGGAAGTAGTAGGCCACCGTGTTGATACTTGGCTCAATGGCCGCCATGATGCCGCCAATCAACCAGCTACCCGTCATCAAATACGCGACCGTAAACGCGACGCTAAAGTGCACGCTGGCGAAGCTAGTGGTTTTAATCCCGGTCGATTTGGCCAATTTACGAAGCGCTGGGTGTGTCTGCCAAGCCTTTTCATGGAAGTAGAAGGCGACGGTGTTAACCATAGGTTCAATCATCGCGATCAGACTGCCAATCAAAATATCACCGGTCAGTAGGTAGGCGACGCTAAACGCAATGGTAAAGTGCAAAGCTGCGAATGTCAGTGTCTTTTTCATGGTGAAGTCCAATGCTCTGTTTTGTCGATAGAGATATTATTGATAACTATTTACATTAAAGAAAATTGGACGATTCGATAAATTCAATAGGTAAAAACTATTGAACAAGCCTTGGTGATACAGGGCTGGGATTTGAACAGGGAAATAAGAAAGAATAAAAGGAAAGAAAAAGGGCGCTCTGTTGAGGGCCCTATTGATAAAAGGAGACGTTTCGCAACGCGGCGCGCCGGTTACGCGTTTGGCTTAACGACCATAACGTTAATCGGAGAGTTCTGTACGACTTTACTTGCCACAGAGCCTAGCACCACCTTATCAATTTTTGAACGCTTGTGGCTTGGCATGATGATGAGATCCGCCCCCAGCTTTTCAGCGTAGTCCAAAATGGTGCTGTAGGGTTTACCTTCTGCCACATGGGCTTTGTACACCACGTCTTCATCAATGTGTTGTGCCGCGAACTGCTTGAGCTGCGTTTCGACATCTTGCTTCATTTTCTTCGCCGCATCTTTGGGGAAGTAAGTCGCGACCATCGACATGTGAATGCCAGGAAGCACGTTCAGCAGGTGAATTTCTGCGTTCGAGTGTTTCGCATGCCAGACTGCCAGTTCGACTGCTCGGTCACAGAAGCCTTTGTCATTGAGGTCAACGGGAACAAGAATTTGTTTGTACATGTTTAGTTCTCTGATTGATACCCGCTAAAGTCCGCGCTCGTTAGAGAGCGCGGCTTTGCTTGGTATGAGTGTTATTAGGCGCCAAGCTGTTCCTTACGAGCTCGTTTTTTCTGGTTGAGACCCATGACGATCAAAATGAGCAGGGCAGGGACAAATACCCACTCCTTCATTGGACGATCAGCATCCTGGACTACCCATTGGATCTCCCAATCGAAGTCAATACCCGCCGATTCCGCTGGGCTGCCAAACTCGACCATATCAACAATCATTTTGCCCGCGTCTTCGGTTAACATCAGACCCATAGAAGCAAGGCGATCGTCCGCTGATTTCGCTTTATCTTCGAAAGGCAAGCGCACCGTCTTCTCAACGATATCCCCTTCCAGAGTTTCCCCTGAGACTCGTAATTCGAGCGATTCTCCCACTTTTAGTGTTTCAGTAATTTGAGCCACCTCAACACCCGGTGAAAGAACTTTCGCTGGGTACAACATATCCCACCAGAAACCCGGGCGGAAGAAGGAGAAGGTCAGCACCAGTAGCAGTACCGTTTCCCACCATTTGTTCTTGGTGAACCACCAACCTTGTGTCGCGGCGGAGAATATCAACATCGCAATAATGGAGGAGATGATGGTTAAGGCGAGATGCCACCAGGTATCAATCCCCATCAACAGCAGTTGCGTGTTGAAGATGAACATAAACGGCAATATCGCGGTTCGAATATCGTAGGTAAAGCCTTGGATACCGGTACGTATAGGATCCGATTTGGCAATGGCTGCCGCTGCGAACGCCGCCAAACCAACCGGTGGCGTATCGTCGGCTAAGATGCCGAAGTAGAACACAAACAAGTGCACTGCGATGAGTGGGATGATCAAGCCGTGCTGCGCGCCCAAGGTAACGATAACGGGTGCCATCAGGGTCGAGACCACAATGTAGTTCGCCGTCGTCGGAAGACCCATGCCCAAGATCAAACTGATCAAGGCTGTAAACAGTAGCATCAAGATGATGTTACCGCCGGAGATGAACTCGACAAAGTCTGTCATGACGAGGCCAATACCGGTTAAGGTGACCACACCGACGACCGTACCCGCTGCCGCCGTGGCGACGCCGATACCAATCATGTTGCGCGCACCAGAGACGAGACTCTCAGCCAAATCGACGAAGCCTTCTTTTGCCGGCTGAAGCAGATTGCTCTGTTTCGCCATCAACGCCATTAATGGACGTTGGGTGATCAAGATAAAGATCATAAACACGGTCGCCCAGAACGCGGACAGACCTGGAGAGAAGCGCTCCACCGTCAAACACCACACTAGGACCACAATGGGTAGCAGGTAATGCAGGCCAGATTTCACCGTTGGGCCGGGATCGGGCACTTCGGTCAGTTCAGCATCAATCTCGATGGCGCCTTCGTGCGCATACTTGGCGGAGATCTTAACCAAAGCCACGTAGGCGACCAGTAGGGCGACAGTGACAATCGGCGTCGCCGCAGCACCAAAGACATCCTTAGTCCAACCCACGCCGTAGTAAACCAAGGCACTGATGATACACAGACCCAAAATGGTACCGGTAAACGACAGCAGGCTTTGAACTAAGGTCGGATTGTGACGACGAGGTAGACCTTTCATGCCCGCTTTACACGCTTCTAAGTGAACGATGTAAATCAGCGCAATGTAGGAGATCAGCGCCGGTAGCAGCGCTGCTTTGATCACTTCGACATAAGAGATCCCGACATATTCCACCATCAAGAATGCCGCCGCACCCATAATTGGTGGCGTCAACTGACCATTGGTCGAGGCAGCCACTTCCACGGCCCCGGCTTTGGTGCCAGGAAAGCCAACACGTTTCATCAGTGGGATGGTAAAGGTCCCCGTGGTCACTACGTTGGCAATCGAAGAGCCCGATACTAGACCTGAGAGGCCAGAAGCGACAACGGCGGCTTTTGCTGGGCCACCACGCATGTGACCAAGTAGCGAGAAGGCCACTTTAATAAAGTAAGCGCCAGCCCCAGCACGCTCAAGCATGGCGCCAAAGAGGACGAAAAGGAAAACAAACGACGTCGAGACGCCCAGTGCGACACCAAATACGCCTTCGGTGGTGAGCCAAAGGTGGGACATGGCTTTATTGAGGCTCGCCCCTTTGTGAGCGATGACGTCTGGCATGTAAGGGCCGCCGAAGGTATAGAGTAAAAATACCGCGGCTACCGCCATCAATGGTGGCCCAAGTGCTCGGCGTGTCGCTTCAAGGAGCAAAATCATCCCAGTGACCGCAACCACAATATCTAATGTGGTCGGCGCGCCAGAGCGACCCGCGAGCTCGGTGTAGAACAAGTAGATGTAGGCAGCAGAGAAGCTGCCAGCCAGCGCCAATAACCAGTCCACCACGGGAATGGTATCGCGCGGAGAGTTTTTCATGGCCGGATAGGCAGTAAAGGCAAGAAAAACCGCAAACATGAGGTGAATGGAACGAGCTTCGGTGTCGTTCAGTACGCCAAAATTGAAAATAAACGGCAAAGGTGAGGCATACCAAAGTTGGAAGAGTGACCAACAAAGCGGCACAAACCATAAGATACGTCCGGCGATGCCACGAGGGGCACGCGCGCCAGTATCGGCTTGGGCAACCATTTCTTGCACATCAGGAGACGGAGTGGTTGTCTTCGACATGGTCTTTATCCTTGTTATAAATGATTCATTCGGTCACGACGTCAGTCGCAGTCAGAATCTTTATTGGCCTCTTTCAGTGTAGCGAAAAGAAGCCATATTGCTTTATTCCTGCCCACGCGCCGCCCAGCGTATTGGCATTGTGTGGGGAAGAGTGACCTTGATTGCATCGTCGACGTGCCATGCGCGGCGAGGTCTGCATTCTCAGTACCGTTGGGTTATTACTATAAAACGAAGAAGGGTTTCAAAAATGTGAAACCCTAAAAGAGACATTGGGAGCGGCCCTTATACGGGCGCTACAAACCCGAGCGCCATGTCCCGGGTTTGTACAAAGTGGCTTATTTCAGTAGGCCAACTTCTTTGTAGTATTTCTCTGCACCTGGGTGAAGAGGGATAGAAAGACCAGCTTTCACCATGTCTTCTTTCTTCAGGTTTGCAAACGCAGGGTGTAGGCGCTTGAAGGTATCGAAATCTTCAAATACCGCTTTCGCTACGTTGTACGCGACGTCGTCAGACACGTTGGCTGTGGTTACCATAGTCGCTGCTACACCAAAGCTGTTTACGTCGTTTTCAGTGCCGCGGTACATGCCGGCAGGTACTGTGCTGTATGCGTAGTAAGGGTTGTTTGCGACGATGGCATCGATTTTCTCGCCCGTTGCAGACACTAGCTTCGCATCACATGATGTGGTCGCTTCTTTGATCGATCCATTTGGATGACCCACAACGTAAACGAACGCGTCAATTTTGTTGTCACACAGCGCTTGAGAACGCTCAGAGCCTTTTAGCTCAGACGCCAATTTGAAGTCGTCGTTGGTCCAACCCATGGCTTCCATGACCACACCCATGGTTGCACGGTCGCCAGAACCCGGGTTACCGATGTTGACGCGCTTACCTTTTAGGTCAGACACGTTGTCGATGCCCGCATCGCTGCGTGCGATGATGTTGAATGGTTCGGTGTGTAGAGAGAACATAGCGCGTAAATCTTTGTACGGGCCTTGTTCAGCAAACTTACTTGTACCGTTGTAACCGTGATATTGCCAGTCAGACTGAACGATACCAAAATCCAGCTCACCAGCACGGATAGTGTTCACGTTGTAGATCGAACCACCGGTTGATTCTACAGAACAACGAATATTGTGTTCTTTACGGCCTTTGTTCACCAGTTTACAAATAGCGCCGCCCGTCGGGTAGTAAACACCCGTAACCGAACCTGTACCAATTGTGATGAACTCTTGTGCGTTAACGGCGCCAGCACCCATTACAGCAGCTGCAATCGCACCGACTTTAATAAGTTTGTTCAATGCCATGAATTTCCCTTCCTTATTCATTATTAGCCCCTTAGCAAGTGTAGTTGCTTTGGGCGTTTCCTCTTACTGGAAACGGCATCTTTTTCAATCCGTATGTTGAAAAAGTGGCTGAATAATACCAAAAAATTGGCACATAATTACACGTATGTTAACTAATGTAGCGATTTGGGCTGATTGTGAGGAGAATGTATAGGGATTGTTCTGTGATTATTTTTTCAGTAAATCAATTGCTTACGGTTACTTTGTCGGGGTTGTTGGATTTTAATCAGGATGTGATATAGATCACGCTGAATGAGCGTCAGCGCGATCATCAAAAGCGTCAATAATATGAAACGTTAGCCAGTGTACTCGAACAATTCGCACACTGATTTGAACAGTTGCTTGGTCGTGATGCTCAGTGTTGGGGTAATAAAGATGGTGTCATCACCGGCGACAACGCCCAAAATACCTTCTGCTTTGCCTAAAGAGTCCAATAAACGGGCAATCAGCTGCGCCGCGCCTGGGCCTGTGTGAATCACGACTAAGGCCTCGTTGTGATCGATATCGAGCACTAACTCACGCAGTGAGCTTGAAACGGTAGGGACACCCAGTTCGGCAGGTAAGCAGTAGACCATCTCCATTTTGGCGTTGCGAGTACGCACTGCGCCAAACTTAGTCAGCATCCGTGAGACTTTTGATTGGTTGATGTTGTCAAACCCTTCATTTTTCAGTGCATCAACGATGTCACCTTGCGAGCCAAATCGCTCTTCTTTCAATAGGGCTTTGAACGCTCTCACTAAGCTATCTTGTTTTTCTGAATGGCGCATGTTTCTTCCACCAGTAGTGTCTATACAGGAAGTGAATATTCTCGCATAGCTATGCAGTTATAGCTATGGAAAAGCTGAAATTCTGTCTAGCGTATCACTGTAAACTGGCGAAAAACGCCAAGGACAAAAGAGGGCTTAACCCTTTGTCATACAAGGTAGAACAGGGGATAATGCGCGTGAAATTTGTAGCACGTTAATGGTGGATTGCGCAAGGTCGCAAAGCTGACGTTAATTGATTGTAATCAGGATGTGATTGGTTTAGCTTGGACACACCTGAGTACAGAATACCCTACAAGATACATATAAGAGATCCATCTCAAGGAGAACTACAATGAAAGTAGCTGTTATTGGTGCCGCTGGTGGCATCGGTCAAGCCCTAGCCCTTTTACTGAAAAACCGCCTTCCTGCAGGCTGCGATCTGGCTTTGTATGACATTGCGCCAGTGACGCCGGGTGTAGCTGCGGATCTAAGCCACATCCCAACGCCTGTGTCTATCAAAGGTTACGCCGGTGAAGATCCAACACCTGCACTTGAAGGTGCCGATGTTGTTCTTATTTCTGCAGGTGTGGCTCGTAAGCCAGGTATGGATCGCGCCGATTTGTTTAACGTCAACGCAGGTATCGTTAAGTCGTTGGCAGAAAAGATCGCGGTGGTCTGCCCGAAAGCCTTAGTGGGCATCATCACTAACCCAGTGAATACGACAGTGCCTATCGCCGCTGAAGTGCTTAAAAAAGCGGGCGTGTACGACAAGCGTCGTCTGTTTGGTGTAACGACACTGGACGTGATTCGCTCTGAAACCTTCGTGGCTGAATTGAAAGACAAAGATCCAGGTCAAGTGCGTGTACCGGTGATCGGTGGACACTCTGGCGTGACGATTCTTCCACTACTGTCTCAAGTGGAAGGTGTGGAATTTAGCGCCGAAGAAGTGGCCGCTCTCACCAAACGCATTCAAAACGCAGGTACAGAAGTGGTTGAAGCGAAAGCGGGTGGCGGTAGCGCAACGCTCTCTATGGGCCAAGCTGCGTGTCGTTTCGGCCTTGCGTTGGTGAAAGCACTGCAAGGTGAAGAAGTCATCGAGTACGCGTACGTTGAAGGTGATGGTGAGCACGCCCCATTCTTTGCTCAACCAGTAAAACTGGGTAAAGAGGGTGTTGAAGAAGTGCTTAGCTACGGTGCGCTCAGTGCGTTTGAGAAAGACGCGCTTGACGGCATGTTAGAGACACTAAATGGTGATATCCAAACCGGTGTTGAGTTCGTGAAATAACGACCAACCACTCTGATTTGAGCGGCCTCCTTGTGAGGCCGTTTTTATTTGTCGCGTCTGACGGTGATCCTGACGATGGCACTTCTCGTAAACAGGCAAAAAAGAGGAGTCACCCAATGGACGTGTGTCAAGTTACAAAAGGTATGATGGTCGAATGCGCTGAGGGGCGAGGCGAAGTTCTGGTGGTCGACAGACAGACCAACATCGCCTTAATCCAAGATCCAAAGTCAGGCTTTCAGTTCGCGGCGCTGGTGAGTGAGCTTGCCAATGTGCGAGAGTCGTATGGCGAATGAGTGACGCGCTTGGGGAAGGGCTCATCTTCTCCCTTACTTGATCTTACTAATCAACCCTTCTTGCCGAGCAATATCTGCGGCTAGTAAAAGCGAAAAAGCGAGCCGGATTAGGCTCGCTTTCTGTTTAGGGGCCCTCAGGTTAGAGCCCCCTCAGGCAACCTGAACATTGCCGTTATTTGCGCACCGCAATCGCTTCGATTTCAATGCCGACATCTTTGGGTAGACGTGCCACTTCTACACAAGAGCGTGCAGGGTAGTTGGCGACGTTGTGCTCATCAAAAAACTGACCGTACACTTCGTTCACCGTACCAAAATCGTTCAAATCTTTGACAAACACCGTCATCTTCACGATATCTGAAACCGTCAAGCCTGATGCTTCTACCACGGCTTTGACGTTTTCTAGTGATTGGCGTGCTTGAGCGGCAATATCTTCTGCAACCTCACCGGTTGCAGGATTGACTGGGATTTGGCCAGAGGTCAGAACCATGTTGCCAAGGTCAACGCCTTGTACGTATGGGCCAATCGCTGCTGGTGCAGATTCTGTATGAAGTACTTTGGTCATGTCTCTCTTCCTGAATGAGTGTTTAGCTGATGAGATAGTAACGCTTACAGGGCCGAGTGCTCGACGAGTGAGGCGTTCGCTTAATAGAGCAGTGTGCCGTGAATCCCTTGATGGGTAAAGAAAAATGAAGAGTAAAGAAAAATGAAGGGTAAAGAAACATCCCCGCAGCGGCGGGGATGAAATGACTAAGCTTTGAGTGAGCTTAGCGCTCAGTGACCACTTCGCGTGAGAACACTTTCTCACAGTACTTACACCTAAGGCGAAACTCGTCTTTTTTCTCAATTACCGCGAAACTGCTTTCTACCGGTTCATTGTGGGTAATGCAGTTGCTGTTCGGGCAGGCAAACACATTGTTGACTTGACGTGGAAGCTCAAGAGCGAGCTTTTTCACTACGCGGTAATCTTCAATCTGATTGACGGTGGCATGAGGGGCGTACAGCGCTAGTTTGTTGGCTTGCTCTTCGCTGATAAAGACGTTTTCAATCTTGAGCAGATCTTTATGGCCCAGTGCGGAGGAAGGGAGGTTCAACCCAACGGTCACGCGTTGGTTTGACTCATCCATTGAAAACAACTTCAGGACCTTGATGCCCATTTTCGCGGGAATGTGGTCAATCACGGTGCCGTTTTTGATGGCTTCGACTTGCAACTGTTTTTCTTTTGCCATGATGGGAGTCTCCTGCGATTAAAGGTCTGGATTAAGGACAAGGGCGAGTAGCGCTTCACGAGCGTAGACGCCGTTTTCAGCTTGCTCGAAGTAGTAGGCGTGGGGTGTTTTATCGACATCCACGGTGATCTCGTCGACGCGTGGCAGTGGGTGAAGCACTTTCAAGTTCTCACGAGCACCTTCAAGCATGGCGGCCGTTAAGATGTAGGCCGATTTGATGTGGGCGTATTCAGACTCATCAAAGCGCTCTTTTTGCACGCGTGTCATGTACAGCACATCCAGCTCAGGGATGACACTTTCCATATCGGTATGAAGGCTAAATCGAATACCGGCTTCTTCGAGCTCTTCGCAGATGTAATCAGGCATCGCTAACGCTTCAGGTGCGATAAAGAAGAAGCGAACGTTATCAAATTTCGCCAGCGCTTGAGTCAGCGAGTGTACCGTGCGGCCATATTTAAGATCACCGACGAAGGCAACGTTGAGGTTGTCTAAACGGCCTTGGGTTTCGGCAATCGAGAAGAGATCGAGCAAGGTTTGCGTCGGGTGCTGGTTGGCACCATCGCCTGCATTGATCACAGGTACACCTTTAGAAAACTCTGACGCTAGACGCGCCGCGCCCTCTTGAGGATGGCGCATCACAAACGCATCCACATAAGAGGAGATGACCTGTACGGAGTCAGCTAGGGTTTCGCCTTTTTTCGCCAGAGAGGTGTTGCCGCCATTATCAAAGCCAATCACGTCGCCACCAATACGTTGAATCGCAGTCTCAAATGAGAGTCGAGTACGTGTAGAGGGTTCAAAGAAGCAGCTCGCGACCACTTTATTTTTGATTAAATCTGGGTTTGGCTCAGCTTTGAGTTGACCTGCGGTTTTGACAATCAATTCCAGCTCTTCACGTGAAAGCTCAGGAATGGAGATAATGTGCTTGTTGTAAAGCGAGTTTGTCATAATCATCTTCCCAGTTGTATGCGTTAGGCATGAATAATATGCGTTAGGTATAAATAATAAGTGTTAGGCATAAAAAAGCCCCCCATAACGGGAGGCTTTACAAATCAATGAAGATAGAGAAACGTCGCATCAAATAAGCCAGTTTGCTTATGTGCAGTAACACGCTTTGTAACACACCAACGACGTGACATATTTCACTATCTCCAGACAAATTGCCGAGCATTATACGCCGAACTTTGCGCAGAGCAAGCGATTGCATCGCGGTTTTTTGTGTCGATCTGTGTTCGATCCTAGCTGCCCAATGTGGCGACCATCACAGCCTTAATGGTGTGCATTCGGTTTTCTGCCTCATCGAAGACGATCGAGTGCTCAGATTCAAACACTTCCTCGGTCACTTCGAGGCCGTTCATGCCATATTTCTCGGCCACTTGTTTGCCAATGGTGGTCTCATCGTTGTGAAAAGCGGGCAGGCAGTGCATGAATTTGACATGCGGGTTGCCGGTCTTTTCAAGCGTTGCCGCATTGACTTGATACGGGGTCATTTTGGCCACGCGTTCATCCCACGCTTCAGGCGCTTCACCCATCGACACCCAAACGTCGGTGTAAAGGAAATCACAACCTTCCACGCCTTGCGCCACATCTTCGGTCAATGTGATGCTTGCCCCTGTTTGCGCAGCGATGGTTTGACAAGTGTCCACCAACTCAGCCTCGGGCCAAAAATCTTTCGGTGCGACTAGGCGAATGTCCATGCCCATTTTGGCAGCGCCAACCATCAAAGAGTTGCCCATGTTGTTGCGTGCATCACCGAGGTAAGCAAAGCGCATTTGGTGCAACTGTTTACCTCGTCCATGTTCGAGCATGGTAAGGAAGTCGGCCAAAATTTGCGTCGGGTGAAACTCATCGGTCAAACCATTCCAAACCGGTACGCCTGCGTATTGGCCCAGCTCTTCGACGATCGCTTGACCAAAACCGCGATATTCAATGCCATCGTACATGCGACCCAGTACGCGCGCGGTGTCTTTCATCGACTCTTTATGGCCAATCTGTGAACCCGATGGGCCGATGTAAGAGACTTGCGCACCTTGATCAAACGCGGCGACTTCAAACGCGCAGCGAGTTCGTGTCGATGACTTTTCAAAGATAAGGGCAATGTTTTTACCCACGAGCTTCTTTTGCTCCGTTCCGGCATATTTCGCTTTCTTTAAATCCGCAGAAAGGTCGAGCAAAAATTGGATCTCTTTGGGGGTAAAATCAAGCAGCTTGAGAAAGCTACGATTACGAAGATTAAAAGCCATACACCAGTCCTTGAATCGGTATTCATTATTTGCCAATAGTTAAACATATCTGATGGTTGTTTGTGAATAATTATTTTAAAAATAAAGCGGAATATAGATAATATCCCGCTTTTTGTGACTATTAATGCTTAATGTGGTTGTGAGTGACAGGACTGCTTAGTGAGGTTACAAGTTCTCTTCTGCAAATTCTGCCAAGCGACTGCGCACCACTCCGTTGAGGTGAATATTGGCGCTGCCTTCAAAGTTTTTAAATCGCTCGACCATGTAGGTAAGCCCCGAGGTCACCGGCGTGAGGTAGTGGGAGTCAATCTGCGCTAAGTTACCGGAGCAGACAATTTTCGTCCCTTCGCCACAACGGGTGATGATGGTTTTGATTTGAGACGCCGTGAGGTTTTGGCACTCGTCCAGCAGCACGAACGCATTCTGAATGGATCGCCCGCGCATAAAGTTGATCGATTTGAACTGAATGTTGGCTTTGTCGCAAATGTACTTGAGCGATCCCTCTGTACAGTGATCATGTTTGTGCAGCGCTTCCAAGGTATCGGTGACCGCCGCGAGCCAAGGCATCATCTTCTCTTCCTCGCTGCCGGGTAAGAAGCCGATTGACTCACCAATATCGGGCGTGTTTCGGGTGACGATGATTTTATCAAACATGCCTTTTTCGATCGTCTGCTCAAGCGCACAGGCCAGCGCCAACAAGGTTTTCCCGCTGCCCGCAGAACCCGTCAGTATGACCAAATCGATATTGGGATCGAGTAGCGCATCAAGGGCCATGCCTTGGTAAATGTTTTTTGGAGTGATGTCCCACGCTTTACGGTGCATTAATCGCTCCCGGCTGAGATCTTTAATGGTGATCTTGTCGCTGGTGATGTCCTCGACTCGACCGGCAAAGTCGCTCGAATCGTCCAAGACATATTGATTAATGTAAGTGGGTTCAAACGGCTCGCGCGGCAATGTGTGGTAAGTGCGGCCGTGAATGGTTTGGCTGTCGACTTCATCGACCTTGCTCCAAAACTCCCCTTCGATCTGTTGGTAACCTTTGGTGAGGTATTGGACATCATCGATCAGTTGGTCGGTGCGATAGTCCTCAACAAAACGTACTCCCGCCCCTTTGGCGCGTAAACGCATGTTGATGTCTTTGGTAATGAGGATCACTTCTCGCGGCGCACGCTTGTTTTGTAAGTAGAGTACGGCGTTGAGAATGCGGTTATCACCGGCTTTGTCTGCGAAGGCTTTGACGGTTTCTTGCAGTTCGAAATCCGCCAAAATGGCGATGTGACCTGTGCTTTCTTTATCGCGGTTGATGGGGATCCCTTCTGATATTTCATCGGGCGTGGCGTCTTTAAACAGTGCTTCGAGCGCGCGAATGGCGACACGGGCGTCGCGAGCCACATCGCGTTTGCTGTCTTTGATTTTATCGAGCTCCTCGAGGACCGTCATCGGTATGACGACATCGTGCTCTTGGAATGAGTAGATTGCGTGAGGTTCATGAAGAAGGATGTTGGTGTCTAAAACGAAGAGTTTCCGTTCCGTATCACCCATAAGCGTCTCCTTGCCGCAGCGCGGCTTGCTTACCTGTCATACGCAGCACGGCGTGTGCGCCATGTCAGGTGTATCCTCATTGTGTGAGGTAACTTGCAGTCATTTTGCAGTGACACCTTCAGTGAGCAGGAAGCTGACATGGCTTAGGCGTTGCCCTGTCCATTCAACATGCCGCCTAACAAGGCGTCGCTACAAACCCGAGTGGATCATCAACGTAGTGAGTCAGCGTTTTTCGTGCTGACCGTTTGGTTCACTGTACCGCTCTCTCGATGGATTGCATTTCTTGTGCCGTGTTAGGGGTAAAGCCAAGAAATTGCCAAGGTACTAACCCATTGTCAGAGATGCGCCTGCCCTTAAAGTATAAGTCAGTTTCCATCTCTTCCACTTTAGAAATGCCACTTCTTTTTTACACTTTGATGTCAGCCAGAGAGTGGCAAAAAATTTGTTGAGAATTGAGGTGTTTGTGCGTGACCAATATCACAGCTTCGAGTACCATTAGCGACCTTTTTTATGTGTGGCTGGAAAAGGCTTGAGTCCTGTTCTAGCGGCGCATTGGGGGCAGATCTTGATTGTTGGTTGGGATGATGAGAATCATTGTCTACACTATCATCAATAAGCCGTACCCCGACTCACAACAGACCGATTGAAAGAGGTAGTCGATAGATGACATTTGCTTTGGGCCAGCGTTGGATCAGCGATACAGAGAGTGATTTAGGTTTAGGTACTGTAGTCGCACTGGATGCTAGAACGGTCACATTGATGTTTGCCGCATCCGAAGAGAATCGCGTGTACGCGCGCAATGATGCGCCGGTGACTCGTGTGACGTTTAACCCAGGGGATGTTGTGGATAGCCAACAAGGGTGGTCATTGCGCATTGAGCAAGTGGTTGAAGAGCAATCGCTGCTGACCTACATCGGTACGCGTGAAGACAACGACGAGAAAGACGTCGAGCTACGTGAAATCATGCTCAGCAACCAGATTCGTTTTAATAAACCTCAAGATAAGCTGTTTGCTGGTCAAATCGATCGTATGGACAACTTTGTGCTCCGTTATCGTGCACTGATGAACCAATATGAGCAGCACAAGAGCCCAATGCGCGGTTTATGTGGTATGCGTGCGGGCTTGATCCCTCATCAGCTTTACATCGCCCATGAAGTGGGGCGTCGTCACGCGCCGCGCGTGTTGTTGGCCGATGAGGTGGGCTTAGGAAAAACCATTGAAGCGGGCATGATCATCCATCAGCAAGTGCTGGCGGGTCGTGCGGAACGCATTTTGATCGTGGTGCCAGAAACGCTTCAGCATCAATGGTTGGTGGAGATGATGCGTCGATTCAATTTGCATTTCTCTATCTTTGATGAAGAGCGTTGCATTGAAGCGTTCGCGGAAGCCGATAATCCATTCGATACCCAGCAATATGTGCTGTGCTCACTCGATTTTCTACGCAAGAGCCGCAAGCGCTTCGAGCAAGCGCTTGACGCCGATTGGGATCTCTTAGTGGTCGATGAAGCGCACCATTTAGAGTGGAGCCCAGAGCAGCCGAGCCGTGAATATCAGGTGATTGAAGGCTTGGCTGCGCGTACACCTGGTGTACTCCTGCTCACCGCGACACCTGAACAGCTAGGTCGTGAAAGCCATTTTGCACGCTTGAGATTGCTCGACTCGGATCGCTTCTTTGACTATGAAGAGTTTGTCAAAGAAGAGCAGCAATACGCCCCGGTGGCCGATTCGGTCAGTGCGCTGTTCTCTGGCGAATCCTTGGCGGATGAGGCGAAAAACCAGATCACCGAGCTCTTATCTGAGCAAGATGTTGAGCCACTGTTTCGTATTATCGAGAGCAACAGTGACGACCAGGCGATTGCCGCCGCACGTCAAGAGTTGATTGATAATTTGATGGATCGTCATGGTACGGGGCGCGTGCTGTTTCGTAACACGCGTGCAGCGATCAAAGGCTTCCCAGTGCGTAATGTGCATTTGGTGCCGATGCCGATTCCGAGCCAATACACCACGGCGATGCGTGTCTCTGGCATGATTGGCGGCAAGATGAGCCCAGAAGAGCGTGCGCTGAAAAATCTCTATCCTGAAGAGCTGTTCCAAGAGTTTGAAGGTGACGAATCGAGCTGGTGGCAGTTTGATAGTCGCGTTGATTGGTTACTTGAGAAGATCACGCAAAAACGCAGTGAAAAGGTGTTGGTGATCGCCTCTCGCGCCAGTACAGCGCTGCAACTGGAACAAGCGCTGCGCGAGCGTGAAGGCATCCGTGCCACGGTATTCCATGAAGGTATGTCGATTTTAGAACGCGACAAAGCGGCGGCGTACTTTGCCCAAGAAGAGGGAGGCGCACAGGTTCTCATCTGTAGCGAAATTGGCTCTGAAGGGCGCAACTTCCAGTTTGCGAACCAACTGGTGATGTTTGATCTGCCGTTCAACCCAGACTTACTTGAGCAACGCATCGGTCGCTTAGACCGTATTGGTCAGCAGCGCGATATCGATATTCATGTCCCCTACCTTGAAGGCACCTCGCAAGCGATTTTGGCGCGTTGGTTTAATGAAGGTTTGAATGCGTTTGCCCAAACTTGCCCAACGGGTCGCATGGTGTACGACAAGGTGTCGGATGCGCTGATCACTATGCTGGCTAGTGGGGATACCAGTGAGTTGGATGACGTGATTGCTCAATCAGCGGCGATGAACAAAGCGCTCAAAGCGGAGCTGGAGCAAGGGCGTGACCGTCTGCTTGAAATGCACTCGCACGGCGGTGAGAAAGCGCAAGCGATTGTTGATACGATTGCTGCGACCGATGGCGATACGAATCTTGTCACGTTCGCCTTGAGCCTGTTTGATACCATTGGTCTTAACCAAGACGACAAAGGCGAAAATGCGCTTGTGGTCACCCCTTCTGAGCACATGATGGTGCCCAGTTACCCTGGCCTGCCATACGAAGGCGCAACCATCACCTTTGACCGTGATACGGCGCTGTCTCGTGAGGACATGCACTTTATCAGCTGGGAACACCCGATGATTCAAGGCGGTATTGATCTGCTGATGAGTGAGGGCGTGGGGACCAGTGCGGTGTCACTGCTGAAAAACAAGGCTCTGCCCGTAGGGACGCTGCTGCTTGAACTGATCTACAAAGTGGATGCGCAAGCGCCCAAACGTACTGGCATCAGCCGTTTCTTACCGACCACGCCGATTCGCATCATGCTTGATGGCAAAGGCAATGATTTATCGGCGCAAGTGGAGTTTGACAGTTTCAACCGTCAGCTCAGCCCGGTCGGCCGCCATATTGCGGCTAAACTGGTCTCTTCGGTACAGGCGCAGGTGCATCAGCTGATTGCCGCAGGTGACAAGCTGGTGGTCGAAAAAGTGGAAGCTGTACGCGAGCAAGCGCAAAAAGAGATGCAATCGAGTCTAAATGGCGAGCTTGAGCGTTTGCAGGCCCTGAAAGCGGTGAACCCGAACATTCGTGATGAAGAGATTGAAGCGATTGATGAGCAGATTACCGCGCTGACCGGTTACATCCGCCAAGCGCAATACCAGCTCGACTCACTGCGTATGATTGTCGTCGCGCACAACTAAGTGATCGCAACGCGAGTAACGTATTAGTACAAGGCCCTCAACGTTGAGGGCCTTTTTGATCGTAAATAAAGATGACGAAACCGATGACTAAAGAAGCCATTTCCACCAAATAAAGACCGCCAAAAAGCCGAACAGATAAATCAGACCGGCGATAGAGAGCCACTTTAGCGAGGATGTCATTGCGAGCGGCTTAGGCAGATCGGTTTTGGTCACTAGAATGTAGTTGAGTAAACCGAAAAATGGAGTCGTGATAAAGGCAAGGATCATCGCAAAATTGAGCATTGGCAGTAGCGCTTTGGCCCAAAACAAGATGATGGCAAGGGCTGCTGCAGAGATGATCACCATCCAAGTCAGCGTCACGCCGTTTTTCATTTCTGGTTGCTTTTGCACTAAACGTTGAGATTCAGACAACACACGCGCATAACCGTCAATCACGGTGATCGTACTACCAAAAATACAGAAGAACGCAATCACAGCAATCAAGTAGCGAGACCACTCACCAATGGTCGATGCATAGAGCCCTACCAACTGATGCGAGAAGCCGACGCCAGAGCTTGAAAGCTCAACGCCTGTCCCATGCAGCACCAAAGCGCCCAAGGAAAGAAAAACAATCGCCAGCAGCGCTGTCCCTATGTAGCCCACGTTGAAATCAAACAGCGCAGAGCGCGGCGTCACCGTTTGCTGCTTACACTGACTTTTTAGCCACATTGAGGTGATACTGGAAATTTCAATCGGTGCAGGCATCCAACCCATGGTCACAACGAGAAATCCGATTGCGGCTAATGTCCAAGGCGATGGGGATTCAAAGCCCACGACGGGCTCGGCAGGTTTACCCAATGCGATGCACACCGCAAGCAGTGTGGCAATGGTTAGAACCGCCATGATGGTTTTCGATAACGCATCCAACGCCTTGTAGTGGCCGGCAAATAAAATCGCTAAACAGGTGGTCAGCACAAGGATGCTGAGCACAGGCATTGAGAGATCAAAGGGGACGAAATAGGCGAGCAAGCTAGCGCTAAACATTAGCAGTGCAGCGGTGTTGACCACAGCGGAGACCGCACTTAAGCCGACAAACAGCCACAAGTATGGTTTGCCAAGTTTTGAGTAGCCTTCGACTAAACTGGTGCCTGTGCCCATAGTGTATTGCACACCGGCGCGAAAAAACGGGTATTTGAATACGTTGACGAGCAAAATGAGCGCCGCCAGCTGCCAGCCATAAATGGCGCCCGCTTTGGTGGAGGCGACTAAGTGAGAGCCACCGACAGCAGCGGCGGCCATCATAATGCCTGGGCCTAATGAGCGAATAAGGTGGGCTAACGAGAAACGCGCCTTCGGGGGCGCTGAAGTGATACTTTCCATACTACGGCCTATGGGTGAAATGTTGTGTTTTATTGTATTTATTACCTGTCAAGGTTATTAAGGAATAACACATTTGCTTTGTCTGTCATAGATTTTTTACACTTTGAGTGAAACTTTCTTTTCAAGCGTGAATAATCGACAAAAATGCCAGACTGGTGCTCTTGCGAGTGGCTTCGGGTATACTTCGCCCGAATTCATTGTAGTTGAGAGTGTTTATGGCCATGCTGGAGTACAACCCACCAAGGGAACCCTGGGTGGAGGTTGTTTTTGAAGATGAACATATCCTTGCGGTCAATAAACCGTCAGGGCTGCTGTCTGTGCCTGGCCGCGATCCTGCTCATCGCGACAGCATGTGGTCACGACTGCAAGAGACGCACCCGGATATTCAAGTGGTGCATCGCTTAGATATGTCCACTTCCGGCTTAATGGTATTAGCAAAAAACAAATGCGCAGAAAGTGCGTTAAAGAAGCAGTTTCAGTTTCGTCTCACACACAAAGTGTACTATGCACGAGTATGGGGAGAGGTGAGTGAGCAAGAGGGCGTCATTGATCTACCGCTGATTTGTGACTGGCCAAATCGCCCGCGGCAGAAAGTGTGTGTAGAGACTGGCAAACCGTCAAAAACCTTATACCAAGTGGCGAAACGAGAAGAGAAAACCACCATCGTGCGCTTGTTGCCGGTGACGGGGCGCTCTCATCAACTGCGCGTTCATATGCAAGCACTCGGCCACCCGATTGTCGGTGATGAGTTCTACTCCAGCGGTGAGGCGCTGCTCTGTTCGGATCGCTTAGCCCTTCACGCGGCAGAGTTGAGCTTTTATCATCCACGCAGTCATTGGCTGAAAAGTATTTTTGTTCCTTGTGACTTCTATCCCGAGGCACAAGAGATGCTGTTTGATTATTTCGATCCTGTGCGAAAATTACCCGATTATAAAACACTGCCCAAACCATAATCGGTGACACAGAGTGGGCAGTTGAAGGAGACCTTATGCTGCCCAACCTTGTTTTTCTTGACCGAGCCACCATTCCAAGTCAAATCACCTTGCCAACCCCTCGCCATCCGCACGTTTGGCAAGCTTATGACTTCACCGCACCAGAACAAGTAGTTGAGCGCCTGCAAGGCGCCACTGTCGCGATCACCAATAAGGTGGTACTCGATGAAACGGTGCTTGAGCAGCTTCCATCACTCAAACTCATCGCCGTCTCGGCGACAGGATACAATAACCTTGATATTGAAGCGTGTCGCCGCTTGGGCATTGCTGTGACCAACGTTCAAGGTTACGCCACCCAATCGGTACCTGAGCACGTGCTGGGTATGATCTTTAGCTTGAGTCGTCACCTCAGTGCCTACCATCACGACATTGCCCAAGGGGAGTGGCAGCGCAACAAGCAGTTCTGCTTTTTTACCCACCCGATAAGGGATGTAGCGGGGGCAACCCTTGCGATTGTGGGCGGCGGGGCATTAGGACGGGCCACCGCGCAACTCGCCAGTGCGGTCGGTATGCACGTGATCTTTGCTGAACGTAAGGGGGAACATCAGTGCCGTGAGGGCTATGTCCCGTTTGAGGCGGCGCTTTCTCAAGCGGATGTGGTGAGTTTGCACTGTCCACTGAGTGATGAGACCTTTCACCTCATCGGTGAGCCAGAGCTGGGCTTGATGAAATCGAGCGCGATATTGATCAATACTGGGCGAGGGGGATTAGTTGATGAACAGGCATTGGTGTCGGCGTTGACGTCTGGTCAGATAGGGGCGGCGGGGGTCGATGTGTTCACGAGTGAGCCAGCCGATGAGAGTAACCCTTTGTTGGCGAATATTTCGCTCCCAAACCTGCTGCTTACACCACACGTTGCTTGGGGTAGCGACTCCGCGATTCAGAAACTCGCCGACATTCTTATTGATAACATCGACGCATTTCTTGACGGTCGAGAGCAAAATCGCGTGGTGTGATTTACTCGCTGCTGCTGGCCTTTAATTGACTCAAGCCTTGATTGAATACTCGCAGCAGCTTTTCTCCATCAGGGTGCGCTTTGGAGAACATCAAATAATTACTATTAGTCAAAAATGGCTTAGGGTGAAAACTGATCAGAGCCTGGGTTTCATAGGGGAGTTTGTTGAGCGTAAATAGACCGATGTGTTTCTCTTCTGGCACGAGCTCAACCCGGCGATATTTGAGAAATTGAAACGCTTTGGTAGGGTCGGCGACCCGTTGCATGGTGACATGCCCATCCTCGATCAGTGCATCCAGTTCTTCACCATAGCTGTAGCCCAGCCCACCGCCAAGGTGTTTACCCTCTAAATCTTCTAAACGCTGCCAAGAAAAGTCATCACTTTTGCGATGAAAAAAAACAAATTCCTCCTGTGCCACTGGTTCGCTGAAATAAAAATGTTCGGTTCTCTCTTGGGCAAACATCCAGATCGCGGTGGCGACAAATTCGCCTTCACTCGCTTCTTTGTAGGCCCGTTTCCAAGGAAAGAAGTGAAATTCGACTTGATAGCCTTGTGTCGCAAACGCCTGCTCAATGGTCTTTCCGACAAATCCGAATTCTTCTAACTCTTGGCCAATAAAAGGTGGCCACTCACCTGCGGCAATTTTGACAATCTTATTGTCTTCATCATTATTCACTTCACCATTATTGGTTTCTGCCGTGGCGTCGACACTCACGGCGAACCACAATGCGAACAGGGCACTAGAAAGGGATACTGCGAGCGCGCGCACAAGTCACTCCTTTGTCGCTTTTACTTTAACTTTAGTTCTCAGCCGATAAAGAGCAAGACATAAAAAAGGCTGGTCATCATGACCAGCCTCCCAGACTTGATTTATGAACTTACAGTGCGGCAATCGTCGTTTTTTGCTCTTCAAGCTTCACGAGCGTTTCTTTGTAGCCTTCTAGCTTCTCACGCTCTTTAGCCACCACCGCTTCTGGTGCTTTAGCCACGAAGCCTTCGTTACCTAGCTTGCCTTCAATGCGTTTGATTTCGCCTTGTGTCTTTTTGATTTCACCATCGAGGCGAGCAAGCTCGGCGTCTTTGTCAATTAGACCCGCCATTGGGATCATTAGCTCCGACTTAGCGACGAGTGCCGTTGCACAAGCTGGTGTTTCTTCACCCGCTTCCAGTACACGTACAGACTCAAGCTTCGCCAGAGAAACAAGAACTTGCTTGTTCGCTTCTAGACGAGCTGCGTCTTCCGCGTTTGCGGCTTTTAGCATCACTTCAAGCGGCTTACCTGGGTTGATGTCGTACTCCGCACGTAGGTTACGGATACTAGTGATGAATGACTTCACCCACTCGATGTCATCAAGAGCTGCTTGGTTGAAGTTCGCTTCGTCGAACTGAGGAAGCGCTTGAAGCATGATCGTCTCACCTTCAACACCATCAACCAGTGGTTTAACGCTCTGCCAGATAGTTTCTGTGATATATGGGATCACTGGGTGCGCAAGACGAAGTGTCTTCTCTAGAACGGTGATCAGCGTGCGGCGAGTACCACGTTGCTGAGCTTCGTTACCTTTCCAAAGCACTGGCTTAGTGAGCTCTAGGTACCAGTCACAGAATTGGTTCCAGATGAATTCGTAAATCGTGTTTGCTGCCATATCCAGACGGAAGTTATCAATGTGACTATTGAACTCTTTCGCCGCTAGCTCAAACTGAGACTCGATCCATTTGTCTGCGAGTGAGTACTCGATCTCACCTGCCTGTTCGTTAGATGAATGGAAGCCACAATCCTGCTCTTCTGTATTCATCAGCACGTAACGGCTCGCGTTCCATAGCTTGTTACAGAAGTTACGGTAACCTTCCAGACGCTTCATATCCCAGTTGATGTCACGACCCGTTGAAGCCATAGCAGCAAGCGTGAAGCGCAGTGCATCCGTACCGTAGGGTTCGATACCGTTTTCAAACGTCTTACGCGTGTTCTTCTCGATCTTCGCGGCAAGTTGAGGCTGCATCATGTTACCGGTGCGCTTCTCAACTAGAGACTCAAGGTCGATGCCGTCAATCATGTCGATTGGATCAAGCACGTTACCCTTAGACTTCGACATCTTGTCGCCGTTTTCATCACGGATGAGACCCGTTACGTAAACCGTCTTGAATGGCACTTGTGGCTTGCCGTTTTCATCTTTACAGAAGTGCATAGTCATCATGATCATGCGAGCAACCCAGAAGAAGATGATGTCGAAACCGGTGACCAGCACATCTGAAGGGTGGAATGTTTTCAGATCATCTGTGTTTTCAGGCCAGCCTTGTGTGCCAAACGTCCACAAGGCAGAAGAGAACCAGGTATCCAGTACGTCGTCATCTTGGCGCAGTACCACAACCGGTGCTAGGCCGTTCTTCTCACGCACTTCGTCTTCAGTGCGACCAACGTAGACATTGCCGTCGTTGTCGTACCATGCAGGGATACGGTGCCCCCACCATAGCTGACGAGAGATACACCAGTCTTGAATGTCACGCATCCAAGAGAAGTACATGTTTTCGTATTGCTTAGGTACGAATTGGATTTCGCCGTCTTCTACTGCTTTAGTTGCGGTTTCTGCAAGAGGAGCAGTACGCACATACCATTGGTCGGTCAGCATCGGTTCGATGACCACGCCGCCACGGTCGCCGTATGGCACGGTGAGGTCGTGGTCTTTGATTTCGTCGAGCAGGCCAATCTCTTCAAATTCCGCTACGATGGCTTTACGCGCGGCAAAACGCTCCAACCCTTGGTATTTAGCCGGGATCTCTGTTGAGTAAGCATCGCTCGCTTCGCCATTCGTGTTAAACACTTCGGCTGCGTCACGGATGTTGGCATCAAAGGTGAGAATGTTGATCATCGGTAGCTGGTGGCGCTTACCCACTTCGTAGTCGTTGAAGTCGTGCGCAGGGGTGATTTTCACACAGCCTGTGCCTTTCTCCATGTCCGCGTGCTCATCACCGACGATAGGGATGCGGCGGTCGACGATAGGAAGAAGGATCTCTTTGCCGATCAAGTCTTTGTAGCGAGGATCTTCTGGGTTTACCGCAACGCCCGTATCACCCAGTATCGTCTCTGGACGAGTGGTGGCGACAACGATGTAGTCTTTGCCATCTGCCGTTTTCACCCCATCCGCTAGTGGGTAGCGGAAGTGCCACATGTGGCCTTTTTTATCTTTGTTTTCAACTTCAAGATCAGAAATTGCGGTATGCAGTTTAGGATCCCAGTTAACCAGACGCTTACCACGGTAGATGAGGTCATCTTCGTAGAGGCGCACGAACACTTCTTGAACGGCGTTTGATAGGCCGTCATCCATAGTGAAACGTTCACGGTCCCAGTCGACAGAAGCACCTAGGCGACGCAGCTGTTTAGTGATGGTGCCACCTGATTCGCCTTTCCATTCCCAGATTTTGTCGATGAACGCATCACGGCCGTAATCGTGCTTGGTTTTGCCTTCTTCTGCCGCGATCTTACGCTCAACCACCATCTGTGTGGCGATACCCGCGTGGTCAGTACCGACTTGCCAAAGGGTGTTCTTGCCCTTCATACGTTCGGCACGGATCAAGGTATCCATGATGGTGTCTTGGAATGCGTGGCCCATGTGAAGGCTACCGGTGACGTTCGGTGGCGGGATCATGATGCTGTATGATTCTTTCGTCGTGTCGCCGTGCGGCTTAAAGTAGCCTTTTTCTTCCCAAGCCTGGTATAGAGCTTGTTCAATTGAAGTTGGGTTATATGTCTTTTCCATAGCGCTCATTTTGCCTCGTGATGATGGAACCTAGGCGGCGTGCATTCACCTAATGATTAGGGCCAGCCTACGTTCTACCCCTTGGAGGTTTGATTCTGGTTAATGGTAAATCTAGGTCAATCTTTATAAGTGAACTCTCTGAAAAGAGAGCTTAACTATAAGGATTGACGATCAGTGGTGTTCGAGTGCGATCGTTTGCATTTGAAAGCCCGATTGACGGTAAATTTTATACCGTTCTCGCGCTTGCTGCTTGGCTTTTTCGTCGCAAGGGACGAAGTCTACCACCTCTGTAAACGGATGCGCAAAGGTTGTCTCATTTTCAGCCATATTTATCACCAACTGGCGATGCCAAGAAGGGCGGACCTGCTGATGGCCGATCTCAATCTGCGTGCCATACTTGGGGCCTTCTCCAACCAAGTTATGGCCGATGTACTGCTCAGGTTCCACTTGCCAAAACCGCTCAGCAAGGGCTTCCGCGTGGGCTTTGTGTTGGCAGTTGACGTACACTTTTGCCCCTTGTTTGGCAAAGTGCTGCGCCAAAAAGACCGCATACGCATCCAACCCCTCAGGGGTGGCTTGGGGAGAATCCGATTGAATCAGATAAAAGGTCGCGTTAGCCATGATATTTACTGATGCCTGTATACAAAAAAGGGCCTTGCGGCCCTTCGATGTGGTTGAGGATTACTCCTCAGTATCTTGACCGCTGCGATTGAGCAGGAACTGGACAAGCATAGAGACTGGTCGGCCTGTTGAGCCTTTCGCTGCGCCAGATTTCCAAGCAGTGCCCGCGATATCGATGTGAGCCCAGTTGTACTTCTTCGCAAATTTCGACAAGAAACAGCCGGCAGTAATGGTGCCACCAGGACGACCACCAATGTTCGCCATATCGGCGAATGGGCTTTTCAGCTGTTCATGGTACTCATCGGCCATCGGTAAGCGCCATGCGCGATCGCTCGCTTGCTCAGAAGCGTTGATAAGCTCGTGAGACAGCGGGTTATGGTTTGAGATCACGCCACTGATGTGGTGACCCAGTGCAATCACACACGCACCAGTGAGGGTAGCGACATCCACGACACATTCTGGTTCAAAGCGCTCAACGTAGGTCAGTGCGTCACACAGAACCAAACGGCCCTCGGCATCGGTATTCAATACTTCGACCGTTTGACCTGACATTGTGGTTAGGATATCACCCGGACGGTAAGCGTTGCTGCCTGGCATGTTCTCACAGCCGGCCAGCACACCAATCACGTTGATAGGCAGGTTGAGTTTCGCGAGCGCTTTCATGGTGCCAAACACGGAGGCAGCGCCACACATGTCGTATTTCATCTCATCCATGCCTTCGCCAGGCTTGAGTGAAATACCGCCTGAATCGAACGTCAGACCTTTGCCGACTAATACGATAGGCTTGGCTTGTGCGTCTGGGTTACCCTTGTATTCCATGATTGACATCATCGATTCGTTTTTCGAACCGCGGCCTACCGCTAGGTAAGAGTTCATCCCCAGTTTTTCCATCTCTTCTTCGCCGATCACTTTCGTCGTAATCGTCTCGTAGTCGTCCGCTAAGCGGCGCGCTTGAGAGGCGAGGTAAGCTGGGTTCGCAATGTTGGGTGGCATGTTGCCAAGATCTTTACACGCTTTGACACCCGACGAGATGGCCAAGCCGTGCGCGATCGCTTTTTCACCCAAGTTCAACTCACGACGCGTCGGTACGTTGAACACCAACTTGCGCAGTGGGCGACGAGTTTCAGGCTTGACGCTCTTAAACTGATCAAAGGTGTAGAGGCCATCTTTGGTCGCTTCGACCGCTTGGCGCACTTTCCAGTAGGTATCACGACCTTTCACATGCAGCTCAGTCAAGAAGCACACTGCTTCCATAGAGCCCGTTTCGTTCAAGGTGTTGATGGTTTTCTGGATAATCTCTTTGTACTGACGTTCACCCAACTCGCGCTCTTTGCCGCAACCGACAAGCAGAACTCGCTCAGACAACACACCAGGTACTTGATGCAGAAGTAGCATCTGCCCAGGTTTTCCTTCTAGATCACCACGGCGAAGTAGTGAACTGATATAGCCATCGCTGATTTTATCTAGCTGCTCAGCAACTGGAGAAAGGCGACGTGGCTCAAACACCCCGACAACGATACATGCGCTACGTTGTTTCTCTGGGCTGCCACTCTTTACACTGAACTCCATGCGTACTCCTACATCCTGAAGACAAATCGAACTAAATGTTAGATAATGGCGTCTTACTTGTTGATTCCTACACCGGAACTATCTTTAAATAAGCGCGTTAACAATTAGCCAAAAAATTTAAAAACAAAAGGTTCATCGGGAAATTATAGTGATTCAATTAAAAAAACAAGTTTTGTATAGGTAATTTCAGCGTGATTATTGTTAGATATTTGATCCGCGAGACACTCAAGAGCCAATTAGCGATATTTTTTATCCTGTTTTTGGTGTTTCTCAGCCAAAAACTGATCAAAGTGCTCGCCGATGCATCCGATGGTGATATCCCCGCAAGTTTGGTCATGCACTATGTCGGTTTAAGCATGCCATCAATGGGGCTTTTGATGCTGCCGCTTAGTCTATTCTTAGGCATTCTTCTCACCTTTGGCCGTCTCTACGCAGAAAGTGAAATTACCGTGATGAACGCAACGGGGATTGGCAACAAATTCCTGATTCGCGCCGCTTTGTACTTAGCGGTGATCACTGGGTTAATTGCCGCCGCCAACGCGTTTGTTTTTGCGCCTTACAGCCAAGAAAAGCTGATTCAATTGCAAGAAGAAGTCGAAGCGGAAAATAGCGTTGACCTCCTCAAAAAAGGACACTTCCAAGGTACGCCGGATGGATCATCTGTTGTTTTTATTGATGATATAGACGGTAAAAAACTCAAACACGTTTTTGTCGCACAAATGCGCCCGAGAGACTCCATTTTACCGAGCGTCTCTTTCTCTCAATCTGGTGAAGTGAAAGAGCTGAGCGACGGGCGTCAGGTTATTCGCATGTATGATGGTACACGCTATGAAGGGGTGCCAACGCGTGTGGATTATATGATCACTGAGTTTGATCAGTACGAGGGACTGATTGGTCAGCGCGATGTGAAAGCGAAAGGGCGTGACTGGGAAGCAATTCCGACGATGGAGCTGTTGTCCAACCCTGACCGACGCGCACAAGCGGAGTTACAATGGCGCCTCTCGTTAGTGGTCTGCATCCCTTTGCTTACCATGCTGGTGGTGCCGTTATCGGCGGTTAACCCTCGTCAAGGGCGCTTCGCGAAAATGGGGCCGGCGATATTGATTTACTTGGCCTACTTCTTAGCCATCAGTGCGACGAAGTCGGCTCTTGAAGATGGCTCTATTCCTACGATGATCGGCATGTGGCCAATTAACGCGGCGTTGTTGCTCACCGCAGTGGGTATCAACTCGATGGACAGTATTGCGGTTCGTCGCTTTAAAGATAGACTCAGACAAAGAAAAAAGAAGGCAGCGTAAGTCGTGTTTAAGATTCTTGATCTCTACATAGGTAGAACCATTATTGCCACGACGTCTCTGGTGTTGGCTACGTTTGTTGGCTTGTCGGCCATCATCAAATATGTCGAGCAGTTGCGTAAGGTCGGCAGTGGCACCTATGACTTGTTGCAAGCGCTGTTTTTTGTCGTCCTCAGTATTCCGCGTGACGTCGAGATGTTTTTCCCAATGGCGGCATTGCTTGGCGCTTTGATAGGGCTTGGTATGTTGGCTTCAAGCTCCGAGCTTGTGGTGATGCAGGCGTCGGGTTATTCGAAGTTAGATATCGGTTTGTCGGTGCTCAAAACCGCAGTGCCGTTAATGGTGCTGGTGACGTTACTCGGTCAGTGGGGCGCACCGCAAGCGCAAAAAATGGCGCGTGACTTACGAGCGTTTGCCACTTCTGGCGGTGCGATTATGTCTGTGCGCACTGGTGTTTGGGCGCGTGATGCCAACGATTTTATTTTTATGGGTAAAGTCGAAGACGACACGATTTATGGCATGAACATGTGGCGATTTGACAGCGATAAAAAGCTGCAAACCGTAGTGTACGCCAACAAAGTGGATTACCTGTCCGACAACACTTGGCTCATGAAAGAGGTCCAAGTGACGGAAATGATGGACGATGTCGAGATCAATAAAACGGCGCTGCCCGAGTATCGTTGGACGACGTCACTCGCCCCCGACAAGCTCGCCGTGGTAACGGTGAAACCTGAAGAGTTGTCACTGGGTGGCTTGTACGATTACGTGACCTACTTAAAAGCCTCAGAGCAGGACTCTTCACGCTATGAATTGGCGCTGTGGCGTAAAGTCACGCAGCCTTTCTCCATTGCCGTGATGATGTTGATGGCGCTGTCGTTTATCTTTGGTCCGCTGCGCAGTGTCACCATGGGCGCACGCATTTTATCGGGTGTGGTGGCCGGCTTCACCTTTTACATCTCGAGTGAATTCTTTGGCCCGCTCAGCTTGGTGTACAGCATTCCGCCTGTTTTTGGTGCGGTGATGCCGAGCGTGGTGTTTTTGACCATTGCGCTGTTGCTGTTACGCCGCAAGTTGTAGCCACGGGGCGTGATCTTTCACTAGCATGTTAACAACAAGGCCTCCCATATTCGGGAGGCCTTGTTGTCTGTAGGCTTGATAGTGTACTGAGCTTTAGAGATGTTTCTTTAAACGGTACAGCGCTTCTAATGCTTGTCGAGGCGTTAAATCATCAGGGTCAATATTGGCCAGCATCTGTTCCACTTCACTTGGCTCGGGGATCAAGCTGAGCTGGTTAGCCACATCAACGCCAGCCCGCGCAGGTGCTGGCGCATCGGTTAACGAGATTGATTCCAACTGCTGCAATTTAGCTCGTGCTTGTTTGATGACACTTTTTGGTACGCCAGCTAACCCGGCAACGGCGAGACCGTAGGATTTACTTGCCGCCCCTTCTTGCACCGCGTGCATAAAGGCAATGCTATCGCCATGCTCCACCGCATCAAGGTGGACGTTGGCTAAGGTTGCGATCTGGTTGGGCAGCTCTGTTAATTCAAAATAGTGGGTGGCGAACAGAGTCATCGCCCCAAGCTCTTTGGCAAGCCATTCAGCGCTTGCCCAAGCAAGCGACAAGCCATCGTAGGTACTGGTGCCACGGCCAATTTCATCCATTAACACTAAGCTGCGCTCCGTGGCGTTGTGCAAGATGTTGGCGGTTTCCGTCATTTCGACCATAAAGGTTGAGCGCCCAGAGGCCAGATCGTCGGAAGCGCCAATACGGGTAAATATACGATCAATCGAGCCTATGGTTGCCGATTCGGCGGGCACATAGGAGCCGATATGCGCCATCAAAGCGATAAGGGCGGTCTGGCGCATGTAGGTCGATTTACCGCCCATGTTAGGCCCGGTAATGATCAACATCTTACGTTGTGGCGTCAGTTCTGTGGGGTTGGCAATAAACGGCTCATCCATTACCTGCTCCACCACTGGATGGCGACCGCCTTGGATATGAACACCAATCTCACCATTGAGTATCGGGCGGCAGTAGTCGAGGCTATCGGCGCGCTCTGCTAGGTTTTGCAACACATCGATTTGTGACAATGCTGAGGCCAGGTTTTGCATCTGCTCTAAATGAGGCAGCAGCAGATCAAACAGCCCTTCCCATAACTGCTTTTCAAGCGCCAGTGCTTTTGACTTGGAGTTTAAGACCTTGTCTTCATGCTCTTTCAGCTCAGGAATGATATAGCGCTCGGCATTTTTTAACGTTTGGCGGCGAACATAGTGAGGCGGCACAAGGTGGCTTTGGCCACGGCTGACCTGAATAAAGAAGCCGTGCACATTGTTGTAGCCGACTTTCAATGTATCAATGCTGTGACGTTCGCGCTCTTCTTGCTCAAGTTGGTCCAGGTATTCGGTGGCGCCATCGGCCAATTTGCGCCATTCATCGAGCTCTGCGTCGTAGCCTTGTGCAATCACCCCTCCGTCACGAATGACGACGGGCGGATTCTCTTTAACGGCGCGCTCAAGCAGTTCGCAGACCTCATCCATCGGCGCAGCATACTGGGCGAGCTTTTTAAGGTACGGATGCTCAGCACTTTTCATCACATCAGCGAGCTCTGGCAACTGTTGCATGGCAAAGCGCAGTCTTGCCATATCGCGAGGTCGAGCACTGCGTAGCGCTAAGCGTGCAAGAATGCGTTCAATGTCGCCCACTTGTTTGAGTACGGGCTGCAACTCAGTAAAGAGCGCGAGCTGCTTAAGTTCTGTGATGGCATCGAGACGCTGATTGAGCGTGTCGATATCGCGCATCGGTTGGTGCAACCAACGTTTGAGCATTCGACTGCCCATAGGGGTTGCGGTGTGATCGAGTACGGAAGCCAACGTGTTGTCGGTGCCGCCCGCGAGGTTTTGCGTGATTTCTAAATTGCGTCTTGTCGCCGCGTCTAAGATCACCGAATGATCTTGGCGATCAAACGTCAGCGAGCGAATATGAGGCAGGGCGGTGCGTTGCGTATCTTTGACGTACTGGATCAAACAGCCAGCGGCACAGAGGCCCAGTTTGGCATGTTCAACACCAAAGCCGACCAAATCTCGCGTGCCAAATTGTTGATTCAGCTGCTGCTTGGCCGTATCGAGCTCGAACTCCCAGATTGGTCGGCGGCGATTACCACTGCGCGAAGACATCAGATGCACGGGCTCAAAATCTTCAGGGAACAAAAGCTCTCTTGGCGAAGTGCGTTGCAGCTCTGCCGCCATCGCTTCTTCGCTTTGCGGCTCCATCAACTGAAAGCGACCGGAAGTCACATCGAGCGTCGCGTAGCCGAATCGACCATCGTGATGGAAGATCGCGGCAATCAAGTTATCGATCCGTTCAGAGAGTAAGGCTTCATCGGTCACTGTGCCGGGTGTCACGATGCGCACTACCTTACGCTCCACAGGGCCTTTGCTGGTGGCTGGATCGCCGATCTGCTCACAAATTGCAACGGATTCACCGAGTTGAACCAGCTTGGCGAGATAGCCTTCGACCGCGTGGAAAGGCACGCCCGCCATCGGGATGGGCTCACCGGCTGACGCGCCACGCTTAGTGAGGGAAATGTCTAACAATTGCGAGGCGCGTTTTGCGTCATCGTAAAACAGTTCATAAAAATCCCCCATGCGGTAAAACAGCAGAATGTCAGGGTTCTCTGCCTTTAACTTGAGATACTGCTGCATCATTGGGGTATGTTTTTGTTCTGCTTTCACGGTTACATCTTTCGTTTGTGGTTATTGCGGCTTAGGATACGTGAATCACCAAATGGGTAAAAGGTGCAAAGGATGCAAAGCAAACAAAATTTATCTCACCAAGTTGGTGAAGCCTTGGCTCAACATGGCTTGGTGCTAACGACCGCAGAGTCCTGTACCGGTGGCGGTGTCGCGACAGCGATCACAGACATCGCTGGCAGTTCAGCGTGGTTTGACCGAGCGTTTATTACCTACAGCAACGAAGCAAAAATAGAGATGCTGGGCGTGAGTGCTGTTACTTTGGAACAATATGGCGCGGTGAGCGAACCGACGGTGCGCGAAATGGCGCAGGGAGCATTGGCTCATTCACGGGCCGGCATCGCGATAGCGATTAGCGGCATCGCGGGCCCAGGAGGCGGAACGCAAGAGAAGCCGGTAGGCACGGTCTGTTTTGCTTGGTGTGACCGTCATTCATGGCAAAAAATCGAGACGCGTCATTTTAATGGGAACCGTG
The DNA here is from genome assembly GCF_059834005.1 of Vibrio sp. R12-SW3-ISO1. Taxonomy (NCBI): domain Bacteria; kingdom Pseudomonadati; phylum Pseudomonadota; class Gammaproteobacteria; order Vibrionales; family Vibrionaceae; genus Vibrio; species Vibrio sp. R12-SW3-ISO1. Next base: position 28,957 of record NZ_JCBDGK010000045.1, on the reverse strand, counting down.
ACGCAGTTCGCTCCGCTGCGGTCGAAACCGCTTTAGAAGTACTGTATAAAGAGTTGCAACAGCGAGCGAAAACGTCGTAGCTAAAACAGTTAAGTCTTACTTATCAGTAACATACGATTGAATTTCAAAAAAACGCTGATCAGCTATAGACACTGTATGAATCAACAGTATAATGACGTTTATAGAGTGTTCGGGCCACCCCCGATTTGAAGAAAGTATTCATTTTTACCTAATTTCAGGTGAAAGTTTTGGAGAAAGTAATGGACGATAACAAACAGAAAGCGCTCGCCGCTGCGCTAGGCCAGATTGAAAAGCAATTCGGTAAAGGTTCAATCATGCGCCTTGGTGACAACCGCGCAATGGATGTGGAAACGATTTCTACTGGTTCTCTTTCTCTTGATATTGCACTGGGTGCCGGTGGCCTACCAATGGGTCGTATCGTTGAGATTTACGGCCCTGAATCATCAGGTAAAACAACCTTAACGCTTGAACTGATTGCCGCTGCGCAACGTGAAGGTAAAACGTGTGCCTTTATCGATGCTGAGCACGCGCTTGACCCTGTCTACGCGAAAAAACTGGGTGTGGATATCGATGCGTTATTAGTGTCTCAGCCAGACACAGGCGAGCAAGCGCTTGAAATTTGTGACGCGCTCGCACGTTCTGGTGCGATTGACGTGATGGTGATTGACTCCGTTGCTGCCTTGACACCAAAGGCTGAAATCGAAGGCGAAATGGGCGACAGCCACATGGGTCTTCAAGCGCGTATGCTTTCACAAGCAATGCGTAAGTTGACGGGTAACCTTAAGCAATCTAACTGTATGTGTATCTTCATCAACCAGATTCGTATGAAGATCGGTGTGATGTTTGGTAACCCTGAAACCACCACGGGTGGTAACGCACTAAAATTCTACGCTTCTGTCCGTCTTGATATCCGTCGTACGGGTTCTATCAAAGAAGGCGATGAAGTGGTCGGTAACGAGACGCGCATCAAAGTGGTTAAGAACAAGATTGCTGCGCCGTTTAAGCAAGCTGAAACGCAAATTATGTACGGTCAAGGTTTCAACCGTGAAGGCGAGCTTATTGACCTTGGTGTGAAACACAAGATGGTAGAAAAAGCCGGTGCATGGTACAGCTACAACGGTGACAAGATCGGTCAGGGTAAAGCGAACGCGTGTAAGTTCCTGCGTGAGAACCCTGAAGCGGCGAAAACACTGGATAAAAAGTTGCGTGACCTTCTGCTTTCTCCGGCTGCAATCCCAGCTGAAGAGCCAGAATTTGGCCAAGCGCCAGAGCAAGAAGAGCTATAAGCTTTTAGCGTCATTCATCAAAGCCCTGCTTATGCGGGGCTTTGTCGTTTCTTGTACTCTCAATGTTCGCTACATTCTCAATATGAAAAGTAGGCGGTACCTTCTCGAGAGTTACTGAATTCGAGAGTCACTGAATCATCCTCTCACTTGTCATGGATCACTGTGCGATTATGTATCAACGTCAACCTCCGACACTGTCCAGTAAAGAAGCTGCGATGCAATTACTTAGCCGCCGAGATCACGGCGTGTATGAGCTGCAACAGAAGTTAAGCCTCAAAGGCTATGAGGACGCCGACATTCAAGAGGCGGTGAATTTTTGCCTAGAGCACCGCTATCTCGATGACCTGCGTTATGCCAAGAGCCAGGTTCGCCAACAGGTTTACAAAGGCCATGGTGAGCGTCGAATTCGCCAAGAGCTGCAACAAAAAAGAGTGGCTGAGTCGACAGTCAATCAAGCCCTTGAGGAAGAACCTCAAGACTGGTTTGAGCTTGCCAAGCTTGCGGCAGAGAAAAAATTCAAAGGCATCAAAGCACAAGATCAAAAAGCGTACGCTAAACAAGTGCGTTTTCTACAGTATCGTGGATACAGCTTTGAACAAATCAGTTACGCCTTAAACGGCCATTGTGACTCTTAATTCAACACGCTTTCATCAATCTAAGCGTGAACAACCGTCAACGGCGGCATTTTTTCAAGAAAACTAGTCGTAGCTGACTGCATGATCTACAATACGGCAAAATTCTAACTCGACTATTTTCAGGAAGAGCTGCATGTACATGAGCACTGATGAGGTTCGTAACGCGTTCCTCAAGTTCTTTGAAAGCAAAGGACACCAAATCGTAGAAAGTTCATCGTTAGTACCGCATAACGACCCAACCCTGCTATTTACTAACGCAGGCATGAACCAATTCAAAGATTGCTTCTTGGGCGCAGAAAAACGTGCCTACACGCGAGCAACTACGGCTCAGCGTTGTGTACGTGCGGGTGGTAAACACAATGACCTAGAGAACGTCGGCTTCACGGCTCGTCACCACACCTTCTTCGAAATGCTCGGTAACTTCAGTTTTGGTGATTACTTCAAAGAAGATGCCATTGCGTTCGCTTGGGAGTTTCTGACCGAAACATTGCAATTGCCAAAAGATCGTCTTTTAGTCACTGTCTACGAGACCGATGACGAAGCATTTGAAATCTGGAACAAAAAAGTAGGTGTTCCCGCCGATCGTATCGTACGCATTGGTGACAAAGAGGGCGGTAAGCAATACGAGTCAGACAACTTCTGGACCATGGGTGATACTGGCCCATGCGGTCCTTGTACCGAAATCTTCTACGATCACGGTGAGCACATTTGGGGTGGCCGTCCGGGTACGCCTGAAGAAGATGGCGACCGTTTCATCGAGATCTGGAACAACGTATTCATGCAGTTCAACCGTCATGCTGACGGTACGATGGAGCCACTACCTAAGCCAGCTGTTGATACGGGCATGGGTATTGAGCGTATTTCTGCCATCATGCAGGGCGTTCATTCAAACTACGAAATCGATGTATTCCAAAAGCTCATCAAAGCGGCGGCAGAAGTGGTCGGTTGCGAAGACCTTTCAAACCAATCGCTACGCGTGATTGCTGACCACATTCGCTCTTGTTCATTCCTAATCGCAGATGGCGTGATGCCTTCAAACGAAGGCCGTGGTTACGTTTTGCGTCGTATTATTCGTCGTGCTGTGCGTCACGGTAATAAACTAGGTGCCAAAGGCGTCTTCTTCTACAAGCTTGTCGGTGTTTTGGCTGAAGTGATGGGCAGCGCCGCTGACGAACTTAAGAAGCAACAAGCGGTTGTTGAGAAAGTACTTCGCATTGAGGAAGAAAACTTTGGCCGTACACTCGAGCGTGGCATGGTTATCCTCAATGAAGCACTGGATGCACTTGAAGGTAAAGAGCTTGATGGCGAGACCGTATTTAAGCTTTATGACACATACGGCTTCCCGGCTGACTTAACTAACGACGTGGCTCGTGAGCGTGATTTCACCATCGACGAAGCGGGTTTCGAAAAAGCGATGGAAGAGCAGCGTCAGCGTGCACGTGAAGCCGGCCAATTCGATACGGATTACAACGCAACCATTAAAACGGAAGCGGAAACCGAATTTTGCGGTTACACCGGCACTCAAGGTAAGAGTCATGTGGCTGAAATCTTCGTTGAAGGTGAAGTGGCAGAATCTCTATCGGCAGGTGACAAAGCGATCATAATCCTGGGTGAAACGCCTTTCTATGCAGAATCGGGTGGTCAATGTGGCGATGCGGGTGTTCTGAAAACAGAATCAGGCCTATTCAAAGTCGAAGATACTCAGAAGTTGGGTAATGCGATTGCGCACCACGGCGTTTTGGCTGAAGGTGTACTGGCAAAAGGCGAACAAGTTGAAGCGCTGGTTGACGCTGAGCGTCGTGCGGCTATCTCTCTCAACCACTCAGCCACGCACTTACTTCACGCAGCGCTGCGCCAAGTCCTTGGTGAGCACGTCACGCAAAAAGGCTCACTGGTTAAGCCTGAAAACCTTCGTTTTGACTTCTCTCACTTAGAAGCGGTAACCGCGACTGAACTGAAAGAAGTGGAGCGCTTGGTCAATGCCCAGGTTCGTCGCAACCATACGATTGAAACTAACATCATGGACATCGAGTCGGCGAAGAAGAAAGGGGCAATGGCTCTGTTCGGCGAAAAATACGACGATGAAGTGCGTGTACTATCGATGGGTGACTTCTCGACCGAACTGTGTGGTGGTATCCACGCGGCCAATACGGGTGATATTGGTCTCTTTAAGATCACGTCAGAAGGTGGTATTGCAGCGGGTATCCGTCGTATTGAAGCGGTAACGGGTGAAGCGGCGTTAGATGCGATTGAAGCTCAAGCGGCGAAGTACGAAGAGAAGCTGGCGGAATCTGCGCAGAAAGCCAAATCTTTGGAAAAAGAGATCCAGAAGCTCAAAGATAAGATGGCTGCAGCCGAGAGTGCCAACATCATGGGTAAAGTACAAGATATTGCCGGTACTAAAGTCCTGATTGCAGCACTAGAAGGTGCGGACAACAAAAATCTGCGCGTTATGGTTGACGATGTCAAAAATCAGATGGGCAGCGGCATCATCATGCTGGCGAACATCAACGATGACAAAGTCGGCCTTATCGCAGGCGTGACCAAAGATCTCATCGGCAAAGTAAAAGCGGGTGAGTTGGTCAACATGGTCGCGCAACAAGTCGGTGGTAAAGGCGGCGGTCGCCCTGATATGGCTCAAGCTGGTGGTACGGATGTGTCGGCACTACCGAAAGCGCTTGAATCCGTTCAAGGGTGGCTGGAAGAGCGCCTCTAAAATCGCGAGAGTAATTATCACGCTCAATCATTAGTTTGATTGGGCGTAATTTATTTTTGTAAGCCAAGTGGTTTAATTGGGCCTGATGAATCAAGCCTATAAGCCGCTTGGTTTTTGTTTTAACTACTGCAAACAATATTCAACGCATTGAATGCAGTCCTAATGAGACATAGTCTTGGGAAGGTGAAGACTGGTGAAAAAGCCCCTTATCGTGCAAAAGTTTGGCGGAACCTCAGTGGGTTCTATTGAGAGAATTCATACGGTAGCCAAACACATCATTAACGCGAAAAATGATGGTAATCAAGTGGTTGTCGTGGTGTCTGCGATGTCTGGTGAAACCAATCGATTGATGGATTTGGCGAAGCAGGTAGACAGCGTACCTACGGCGAGAGAACTTGATGTTTTGCTCTCTGCTGGTGAACAAGTATCGATGGCTTTATTGGCGATGACGCTCAATAAACTTGGCTATCCGGCCCGTTCACTTACCGGAGCACAAGCAGGCATTGTGACGGATAATGTTCACAATGATGCGACGATTAAACAGATTGATACCCAACTTATCGATGAACTGCTGGCGGAAGACCATATTGTGGTCGTGGCTGGTTTTCAGGGGATCAATGAAAAAGGGGACATCACCACACTGGGACGCGGCGGTTCGGACACCAGCGCAGTGACTCTAGCGGGCGCTTTGCAAGCCGATGAGTGCCAAATCTTTACCGATGTGGATGGCATATATACCTGTGACCCTCGTGTTGTGGCCAACGCGAAAAAGCTAGAAGTGATCGACTTCCCATCCATGGAAGAGATGGCACGTAAAGGGGCGAAGGTATTGCACTTGCCCTCTGTACAGTACGCATGGCAACACAATGTACCTCTGCGTGTGTTATCGACCTTTGATACTAACCCTGGCAGCTTAGTCAAAGGGGAAGAGTGCCAAGATGCGGTTTGTGGTATTGCGCTGCAGCGAGATATGCGTCTGATCAGTATTGAAAAAGAGTCACTTGAGAGCCTGAAGAAACAGTGTTTAATGTTAGGTATTCATCTCTGGAATGTGATCGAGCATGCAGAATGGGTCGACGTGGTGTTAAAAGAGGACGCATACTCTAAACTGGAACTGGTTTTCAAAGACAAAATCCGCAATAGTGGGTCTGTTAGCTTACTCACCGCAGTAGGTTTGCATGTCGAAGGATTGGTAGAACAGTCGTGTGCGTTATTGTCAGAAGTTGCCATTGACGTGATTCATGTATCGATTAACCCGCAATCGTTAACTTTGGTGGTGGAACCTGAGTCTGTTGATAAAGCGGCTAATGTACTGCATGAGCATTACATCACTTCTGCAAAGGCGATCGACTGCTTAGAAAAACATGCCTTTTGGGGTTGATTAGTCACAACAATAGAGTTTACGTAAATAACCCTTTTGTTGGATAATAACCCAGTAGCAAGATAAATCAGAGATTACTCAAGGAGCACAGAATGCTAATTTTAACTCGCCGAGTGGGCGAAACTCTAATGATCGGTGACGAAGTAACAGTAACTGTACTGGGTGTAAAAGGTAACCAGGTACGTATCGGCGTCAATGCTCCGAAAGAAGTATCCGTTCACCGCGAAGAAATCTACATGCGAATTCAAGCGGAAAAAGGCAACGGTAACGTTGCACCAAGTAACTACTAACCTGTGAAAAGGCTGACGATTGTCAGCCTTTTTTGTATCGACAATGGTGACAAAGTGAATGAAAAGAGCGAATTAACATCGCTTTGATTAAATACCCAACGGTTGAAGGATAAAATGGCGTTTTTGCCAAGAAAGTGTTTGACATATTTTTGGTAAATCGTAATATGTGCCTCCGCAAGACGGTGAGGTGGCCGAGAGGCTGAAGGCGCTCCCCTGCTAAGGGAGTATACGGTTTGTAGCCGTATCGAGGGTTCGAATCCCTCCCTCACCGCCATTCTTGCACTGCTCGTTAGAGCATTCGTTTAAAGCGTTCTTTGGAAGAACAGCGGAAAACATTGCGCGCTCGTAGCTCAGCTGGATAGAGTACCTGGCTACGAACCAGGCGGTCGAAGGTTCGAATCCTTCCGAGCGCGCCATATTTCCTTACCAGGGAATAAAACGGTGAGGTGGCCGAGAGGCTGAAGGCGCTCCCCTGCTAAGGGAGTATACGGTTTGTAGCCGTATCGAGGGTTCGAATCCCTCCCTCACCGCCATTAATTGGCCTTTGGTCAATTTTTTTGTTTTAGACGAAAATTTGTGTGATATACTTCACAACCTTCTTGTAATGAGAACATTGCGCGCTCGTAGCTCAGCTGGATAGAGTACCTGGCTACGAACCAGGCGGTCGAAGGTTCGAATCCTTCCGAGCGCGCCACTATAACGTTTGATTGATGATGGCGAATAGACCAAAATCAGTGAAACCGACGCGTCCTTAGCTCAGCTGGATAGAGTACCTGGCTACGAACCAGGCGGTCGGAGGTTCGAATCCTCCAGGACGCGCCACTCTTTAGGGCATAGCCCGACCACTATTGGTGTCCCAATAGTCACAAATTTCTCGTAATGAGAAGATTGCGCGCTCGTAGCTCAGCTGGATAGAGTACCTGGCTACGAACCAGGCGGTCGAAGGTTCGAATCCTTCCGAGCGCGCCACTATAACGTTTGATTGATGATGGCGAATAGACCAAAATCAGTGAAACCGACGCGTCCTTAGCTCAGCTGGATAGAGTACCTGGCTACGAACCAGGCGGTCGGAGGTTCGAATCCTCCAGGACGCGCCACTCTTTAGGGCATAGCCCGACCACTATTGGTGTCCCAATAGTCACAAATTTCTCGTAATGAGAAGATTGCGCGCTCGTAGCTCAGCTGGATAGAGTACCTGGCTACGAACCAGGCGGTCGAAGGTTCGAATCCTTCCGAGCGCGCCACATTATAAGCCCCGCTAGTGATAGCGGGGCTTTTTAACATCTTAGTAATACTACTCCAACCTTCCATTTACAACTTGATGTTTTTTATGAAGTTTTTCGTGAAACATTAAGTCTATCCCAGTAATTGCTCCAAATTTGCAATAACGTCATAAAATCAGCAGTTATTTGTGCTCGGATACGGTGAAATTGCAGATTTATGTGATTTGTAAGACGTGTTCGTCCTTAGAAATGTGCATTATCCTCAAGAGTGCAGGAATCAAAATTGACAAAGTTTAGCCAATCGAGATAATCCTAAACCTCTTGTCGGGATTAAACGGTTTATCCTGAACAATGATGGACCAGCTTTGCGCTGGTTTTATTAGGCCATCAGGACTTGTTATTCGACCCTTAGGATAATGACGTCCACATTGAGGCCTATCTCCTTGTCAGGATGACAAAGAAAGGATGCAAAAATGGAAAATGTTGGAAGCCTGCTAGTAGACGCGGCCGCCCTGATGTTAACAGGGATGACGGTTGTGTTTCTGTTCCTCACTATTCTTGTCTATCTCGTTCGGCTGATGTCGAAACTGGTCCCCGAAGAGGTGCCAGAGCCGATCGCCACCCCACTTAAAAATAATAAAGTTCAACCCAGCTCTTCTACGGTGAGCCCGACTGTTGTAGCGGCGATCTCCGCTGCGGTGCATCAATATCGCACCAAGACGGCAAATTAGTATTGGACTGGATTAAAAGGAGTTAATGAGCATGTCTAAACCACTAGCGTTAACCGACGTGGTACTTCGTGACGCCCATCAATCGCTGTTTGCGACCCGTATGCGCCTTGAAGATATGTTACCTATCGCAGCTGAGCTCGATAAAGTCGGATATTGGTCTTTAGAAACATGGGGCGGTGCCACCTTTGATGCCTGTATCCGTTTCTTAGGAGAGGATCCTTGGGAGCGTCTTCGCGCATTGAAACAAGCGATGCCAAACACGCCGATGCAGATGTTACTGCGTGGACAAAATTTATTGGGCTATCGCCACTACGCGGATGATGTAGTGGAGAAATTCGTCGAGCGTGCCCATGCCAATGGTATGGATGTGTTCCGTATTTTCGACGCCATGAACGATGTGAGAAACTTCGAGAAAGCGGTCAAAGCAACCGTCGATGTGGGTGCGCACGCTCAAGGTACGCTCTCTTACACCACCAGTCCTGTGCACAACGCTGATACTTGGGTGGATCTGGCCAAGCGCTTAGAAGACTTGGGCTGTCATTCTCTCTGTATTAAAGATATGTCTGGCTTGCTTAAGCCTTACGAAGCCGAAGAGCTGATCACGCGTATTAAAGCTTCAACGGACATTCCATTGGCTCTCCATTGTCACGCGACGACTGGCCTATCTACGGCCACGGCAGTGAAAGCGGTAGAGGCGGGCGTGGATATTCTCGATACGGCGATCTCCTCGATGAGCTGTACCTATGGCCATACGCCAACAGAAACTGTGGTGGCAATGCTAGAAGGGACAGAGCGCGACACAAACCTCAAGTTGGATCAGCTTGAACCTATTGCGGCGTATTTCCGCGAGGTTCGTAAGAAGTACGCGAAATTTGAAGGTCAGTTGAAAGGCGTCGATTCTCGTATCTTGATTGCTCAAGTACCTGGCGGCATGTTGACCAATATGGAGAGCCAGCTTAAAGAGCAGGGCGCCGCGGAGCGTCTTGATGAAGTGCTGGAAGAGATCCCACGTGTTCGTCAAGATCTTGGCTACATTCCTCTCGTCACCCCAACCTCACAGATCGTTGGTACCCAAGCAGTGATCAACGTGCTTACTGGCGAGCGTTACAAGAGCATTACCAAGGAAACGGCAGGCATACTCAAAGGCGAGTATGGCGCAGCGCCCGCAGAGCTCAATGCAGAACTTCAAGCGAAAGTGCTGGATGGGGCGGAAGCGATCACTTGCCGTCCTGCGGATCTTTTGGTTGATGAGATGGACACCCTCACTGACGATCTACTGACAAAAGCGAAGGCGGAAGGCATCGCGTTGGCGCAAGATACTGTTGATGACGTGTTGACGTACGCACTCTTCCCACAAGTGGGGCTGAAGTTCCTTAAAAACCGTCGTAATCCAGATGCGTTTGAGCCTGCGCCGGGTAAAGAAGAGCCTGTCGTTGCAGCCCCTAGCGTTGCCGCTCAAGGCGGAATTGAAACCTACAGCGTTAAGGTCGATGGCCAAGTGTACGATGTTGAGGTAGGCCCTCAAGGTCAGCTCAGCTCCGTCACACCAGCGAAATCGGTGTCATCGGCTCCTGCACCTGCGGCAGAAAGCAATGCCGAAACAGTGCCAGCACCATTGGCGGGTAACATTTTTAAGGTGAACGTACAAAGTGGCGCTGAAGTGGCAGAAGGTGATGTCCTACTCATCTTAGAAGCCATGAAGATGGAAACCGAAGTCCGCGCGGCGCGTGCTGGCATCGTCCAAGATCTGCATGTCAAAGAAGGTGATGCCGTGACGGTAGGCGCCCCGTTATTAAGCTTGGCGTAAGGGAGTAACATGGAAGGTTTAATGACTCTGTGGTCAGAGACAGGGATCGCTCACTTCGAATTTGGCCAGATTTGCATGATCTTGGTCGGCTGTGTGCTGCTGTTTTTGGCTATCCGCAAAGGTTTTGAGCCATTGCTGCTGCTGCCGATCGGCTTTGGTGCGATCTTAGCGAATATTCCGAATGCGGGTTTTACCGAAGAGGGCGGTTTGCTCTATTATGTCTACTACGTGGGGATCGAATCGGGTATTTTCCCGCTGTTGATCTTTATGGGTGTGGGCGCGATGACGGACTTCGGCGCTTTGATCGCGAACCCTAAAACCTTGTGGCTAGGTGCTGCGGCGCAGTTTGGTATCTTCGCCACCTTGTTTGGTGCGATCTTGCTTAACTATGTGCCGGGTATGGAATTTAGTATGCCTGATGCGGCCTCGATCGCCATTATTGGTGGTGCAGATGGCCCAACGGCGATTTTCCTTGCCAGCCAATTGTCGCCCGATCTGCTCGGCGCGATTGCCGTGGCAGCCTACAGCTACATGGCGTTAGTGCCTATCATTCAGCCACCGATTATGAAAGCGCTGACTACGCCTGAGGAGCGCAAGATCCAAATGGCGCAACTGCGTCATGTGGGTAAAGCAGAGAAGATCCTCTTCCCATTAGCGGTTTTGTTGATGACGATCCTCTTCCTGCCAGCGGCGACGCCGTTGGTGGGTATGTTCTGTCTAGGTAACTTGATGCGTGAAGCCGGTGTGGTGGAGCGTTTATCGAAAACGGCGCAAAATGAGTTGATAAACATAGTGACCATTTTCCTTGGTCTGGGTGTCGGCTCCAAGCTTCAAGCACAAGAGTTTCTCAACATCGAAACATTGGGGATCTTAGCGCTGGGTGCGGTTGCTTTCAGTATCGGTACCGCAGGCGGTGTCTTGATGGCGAAGCTACTCAATAAGCTGTCAAAAGAGGACATCAACCCATTGATTGGTGCTGCTGGTGTATCGGCGGTACCTATGGCTGCGCGCGTGGTGAATAAAGTCGGCTTGCAAGCAAACCCACAAAACTTCTTGCTGATGCATGCGATGGGCCCGAACGTGGCCGGCGTGCTCGGTTCGGCCGTGGCCGCCGGTATATTACTGGCACTGGTTCAATAGGTCGAGCGAGTGACGCAAGGCGAAATTGCGACAGTTCGGTTAACTTCTCACTAAGAATTGGTATATATTCAAAGGGATGCTTTCGCATCCCTTTTTTTATCGATAGGGAAAGTACACATGGAAAACAAACAAATCGTAATCACGAAATTTGGCGAACCGGATGTCTTAGCGATTCAATCTTCAGCGGTGCCTCAGCCTCAAGCCGGCGAAGTGTTGGTTAAAGTGGCATTCGCTGGGGTTAACCCTATCGACGTAAAAACCCGTGCAGGGCTCGGTTGGGCTGCCGCGCAAAACAAAGACAACCTCCCTTGGGTACCCGGCTACGATATCGCTGGAGAGATAGTAGCAACGGGCGATGACGCGCAGCGCTTTGCTGTCGGCGATAAAGTGGCGGGATTTATTGGCTTTCCTTTGCAAGGTGGAGGCTACAGCCAGTATGTCGCCGTACCAGAGACGCTACTAACCTTAGTGCCTGATGCCATCACGTTGGAGGCGGCTGCCGCTCTGCCTTTGGCTGGGCAAACCGCTGTTCAGGCGCTGGATAAAGCCGGCGTCAAAGAAGGGCAACGCGTGCTTATTCTTGCGGGAGCTGGCGGGGTGGGGCACATCGCTGTACAAGTGGCGCTCGCGGCGAAAGCGGAAGTGTTTACCACCTGTTCGGAAGCCAATTTGGATTACCTGGCGACATTGGGCGCACATGCGGTCAACTATCAGTTTGCCCCGGTCTCTGAGCGCGTTGAAGACGTAGATGTCTTGATTGACCTAGTGGGCGGTGACGCCGCATTAGATGCGCTAAAATGCCTAAAAGATGGCGCGACCGTCGTCACGGTCCCGACCATCAGTGCTGAGATGATTTGCGAAAAAGCCAAGATTCTGGGTTTTGAGTCGACCGGGATGCTGGTCGACCCAAATCCTGAACAGTTAGATGCCCTCGTCTATATGGTCAGCGTTGGCTTACTTAAAACGGAAATCCAGCACGTCTACCCAATGGACAATGTCGCTGATGCACATCGACAAATCGAGACGGGCAGAACGCGCGGGAAAGTCTTGCTTGATATGCAATGTTAGACGCGTTTAATCACGCATTTCAGTCGGTCGCATTGTGGTTTTCTGATTCGGCTCTGTGGGTACTCTTCATCACAGGGTTTCTCAGTGCGACTCTGCTGCCGGGCGGCTCCGAGGCGGGGCTCGTTGCCACCCTCAGTCTCAATCAATTCTCCACTATGATGGTGATCGTCGTTGCCAGCCTAGGTAACACCTTGGGCGGGCTCACCAATTATTGGCTCGGGCTCTGGTTACCAAATCGAACTCAAGATGAAAAACACGGTCATAAAGCCGTAGCTTGGCTGCAAAAGTACGGCTATTGGTCATTGCTGCTCAGTTGGCTGCCGATTATTGGCGATCCTCTCTGTTTAGCCGCTGGATGGCTGAGAATGCGGTTTTGGCCATGTTGCTGGCTTATTTTGCTGGGTAAGGCATTACGTTACAGCGCGTTAGCTGCGCTTTATTTTGGACTTTTCTAGGAGATGTCATGAGAAAACTCTGGCTTGGTGCCCTTTCTCTCCTTGCTTTGTATGGCTGCGCGAGCAGCACGATTCCTTCAGTATCGCTGTTTTCTTCTCTCCCTCCGGGCGTTTCTCTGATCGAAGAGGTAAAGCCTCAGCCTGGCGTTGCGATGATCCCTTATGCCAAATATCGCCTCGACAACGGGTTGACGGTCATCCTCTCTCCGGATGATTCAGATCCTCTTGTCCATGTGGACGTCACTTACCATGTAGGCTCTGCGCGGGAAGAAGTCGGTAAATCCGGCTTTGCCCACTTTTTTGAACACATGATGTTCCAAGGCAGCGAACATGTTGGCGATCAGCAACACTTTAAAATTATCACTGAAGCGGGCGGTACGTTAAACGGTACGACCAACCGTGACCGAACCAACTACTTTGAAACTGTCCCTTCAAATCAGCTAGAAAAAATGTTGTGGCTTGAGTCCGATCGTATGGGATTTTTGCTTGATGCGGTCTCACAACGTAAGTTTGAAGTCCAACGTGATACGGTGAAAAACGAGCGAGCGCAGAATTTCGATAATCGCCCGTATGGCTTGATGTGGGAAAAGATGGCGGAAGCCATGTACCCAGAAGGCCATCCCTATTCGTGGCAAACGATCGGTTATGTTGAGGATTTAGACCGTGTGGATGTCAACGATCTTAAAGCTTTCTTTTTACGCTGGTATGGACCGAATAATGCCGTGCTGACGATCGGTGGCGATATCGACGTGGATCAAACGCTTGAATGGGTTCACCAGTATTTTGCTTCAATTCCGGCAGGACCAGAGGTAGAGAAAGCGCCGAAACAGCCGGCTCAGCTCAATGAAGATCGCTATGTCACGCTAGAGGATCGCATTTCTCAACCTATGGTGTTGGTAGGGTGGCCAACCACTTACAATGGCGAGCAAAATCAGGCCTCGCTCAATGCATTGGCGAATATTTTGGGCAGTGGTGCCAATAGCTTGCTCTATCAAAACTTAGTCAAGACAGAGATGGCTGTGGATGCGGGCGCCTTCCAAGATTGCGCTGAACTTGCCTGTACCTTCTACGTTTATGCCATGGGCCCATCCGGTGACAAAGGGCAGTTGACGCCGCTCTACCAAGCGCTGATGGACACCCTTGAGGAGTTCGAGCAAACAGGGGCCACTCAAGCGCGCCTTGAGCAAATTACCGGTATGGCGGAAGCTGACGCCGTCTTTGCCCTGCAAAGTGTGCGCGGTAAAGTTTCGCAGTTGGCATCCAATCAAACCTTCTTTGGTCAGCCAGATAGAATGCAGACTCAGTTAGAGCAGATCCGCAACGTGACGCCAGAGTCCGTGCAATCTGTGTATCAGCGTTTTATCAAAGACCAACGCAAAGTGACATTAAGTGTAATTCCGCGTGGGAAAGCGGAGCTTGCAGCTGCTCCGGCGACGTTTGTCACCCCTGAGCGTCAGTTGCCTGAATACCAAAAAGTGGACGAGAGCCAACTGGCGTATCGACGTGCAGAGGATGATTTTGACCGCTCGGTGATGCCAGAGGTCGCCAAGGGTGTCGAAGCAACGATGCCTGAGCTGTACCGCGTCTATTTTGATAATGGCGCTGAGCTGATTGGTACCGTGAGCTCAGAAACGCCGACGGTTCAGCTTGAGATAAGTTTCCCGGCAGGGGAGCGCTATGTCCGGCAAGATAAAGAAGGGCTGGCTAACTTAACAGCGTCGTTACTCGAAGAGGGCACCACTGAGTCGAGTGTGGAAGAGCTGCAAGCCAAACTGGATGCGTTGGGCAGTACGCTTTCGGTGAGAGCGGGCAATTACACCACCTCACTGTCGATCTCCACCTTGGAGAAAAACCTCACGCCAACGTTGGCGATTGTCGAAGAAGTGCTGTTCAAGCCCGCTTTTGATGCTGACGACTTCGAGCGGATTAAAAAGCAGACGTTAGAAGGGCTAGTGTATCAACATCAGAAACCGACTTGGCTGGCGTCACAAGCCACGCGACAAGTTCTGTTTTCTGGCAGTGTCTATGAACGTTCGAGCGATGGCACCCAAGCCTCGGTCGAGGCGATTAGCCTAGACGATGTGAAGGCGTTTTATCAGCAGCACTATACGCCACAAGGTGCGCAAGTAGTGGTTGTGGGGGACATCAGCCGCAGGCAGATCGTCAAACAGCTCGCGTTTTTGAAAGAGTGGCAAGGCGAGGCGGCGCCATTGCTACGACCTCAGTCGGTTGAGCCACTTGCCCAGCAAAAGCTCTACCTAGTGGATAAGCCGGGAGCGCCACAAGTGATTATTCGTATGGTGCGACAAGGCTTACCATTTGACGCAACCGGAGAGGTTTATCTTACGCAACTGGCCAACTTTAACTTGGCTGGCAATTTCAATAGCCGTCTGAATCAAAACCTAAGGGAAGACAAAGGCTATACCTATGGTGCCAGTGGCTATTTGGCCTCCAACCGCGAAGTGGGTGCCTTGGTCTTTTCCGCTCAAGTTAGAGCAGACGCCACACAGCCTGCACTGGTGGAGATGCGTAACGAGCTTGAACAGTTTGCGCAGCTGGGAATGAGCGATGAGGAGATGAAATTTTTGCGTCTTGCCGTCGGTCAACAAGATGCACTCAACTACGAAACGCCGGCACAAAAAGCGCAACTGCTAGGCAGTATCTTGGCGTTCGGATTGGATGAAGACTATTTACAGCAACGAAATCAGATTGTGGCAACGGTCAGCAAGGAGACGTTAAACGCACTCGCGGCGAAGTGGTTTGATCCCAGCCAGTATCAAATCATCGTGGTGGGCGATGCGAAATCGTTAAAACCCCAGCTAGAAAGTTTACAGATTCCGATAGAAGAGCTTGAAATCATCCGTTAGAGTACACATAACTGAGAACGTAGAAACGATTAAACATAAGTGAACTTCATTTTGACAGATTTTGCTGCGCGATTAGAGCGAGTCGCTCGTAACCCAGAAGTATTCCAACACTTTAGCCGTGGCGTCGAGCGAGAGACTTTGCGCTATCAAGACGGGCGTTTGGCGACCACTCCGCACCCTCAAGGGTTAGGGTCGGCGTTGACCAACCAATGGATCACGACGGATTTCTCTGAATCGCTGCTCGAGTTCATCACTCCGGTGTCGCACGACATCGAACAGTTGATGGCGCAGCTTGAAGACATCCACCACTTCACTCAAACCAAACTGGGGGAAGAGAAACTGTGGCCACTGTCGATGCCTTGTTACGTCGAGCATGAGGAGTTGATCAACCTTGCTCAATATGGCGACTCGAACTCAGGCAAGATGAAAACGCTGTATCGCCAAGGGTTGAAGCGTCGCTACGGCAGTTTGATGCAAATTATCTCCGGTGTGCATTTTAACTTCTCTTTCCCGGACAGTTTCTGGGATGCCCTCTATGGAGAGCAAGATGAGCAGGCGCGTCAAGAGAGCAAATCTGAGGCGTACTTCGGCTTAATTCGTAATTACTACCGCTTTGGGTGGCTGATTCCTTATTTCTTTGGCGCGTCACCGGCGCTCTGCTCTTCGTTTATTCGTGGTCGAGAGACGAAACTGCCGTTTGAAAACATTGGTGAAACCCTCTATTTGCCGAACGCCACCTCACTGCGTTTGAGTGATTTGGGCTACACCAATAGCGCGCAAAGTGTCCTCAAGATCGGATTCAATAGCATTGATGAGTATTTAGCAGGGCTTAATGAAGCGATTCGCACGCCTTCAGATAAGTTTGCCAAGATAGGCGTGAAAGTGGACGGTGAGTACCGTCAACTTAATAGCAACGTTTTACAGATTGAAAATGAGCTCTACGCGCCTATCCGTCCGAAACGAGTGACCAAAAGCGGTGAGAAACCGTCTGAAGCGTTGCGCCGAGGCGGGGTTGAGTACATTGAGGTGCGCTCACTGGATGTGAACCCGTACAGCTCGGTGGGTATTACCGAAGATCAGGTTCGCTTCCTCGACCTCTTCTTAGCATGGGCTGCATTAAGTGACTCTGAGCCGATGGATTTTTGTGAGCAAGCGTGCTGGCGAGAGAACTGGAACAAAGTGATTGTCGAAGGTCGCAAGCCGGGTCTTGAGTTACAGATTGGCTGCAAAGGCGAAGTCTTAACGTTGCAAACCTGGGCTAAGCGTGTATTTTCTGAATTGACGGCGATCGCCAAAGTCATGGATGAGGCCGCCGGTGTTCAGGCGTACCAAGATGTGGCGAAGACACTGCTTGAGTGGATTGATAACCCTGAGCTGACCATTTCAGGGCAACTGCTGGCAGACACCAAGCGCCTAGGCGGTTTAGGAAATGTGGGCCGAGAGTTTGGTCGTCAGTACAAAGCGCGTCATCAAGCTCACCAATACCGTACCTACAGTGAGTCTCTGATGGAACAAGAAGTCGCGCGCTCAGTGGAGGCACAAGCCGATATTGAAGCGAAAGATAGCCTGTCATTTGATGCGTTTTTAGAAGACTACTTCGCGTACTTAAAAACATCGCAGCAGGCGTAATCCGTGCCACAATAGGCTCGCTCATTCATCGCCGATTTGCTAGGCTTTGACTATCTGCCTAGCTGTTATCGCCGGGCCAAGAAAAAGAATAGAACAGCTCCCAAGAGCTTGGAACCAATGGAGACGGACCATGCCGTTA
This sequence comes from Vibrio sp. R12-SW3-ISO1, assembly GCF_059834005.1. NCBI lineage: Bacteria > Pseudomonadati > Pseudomonadota > Gammaproteobacteria > Vibrionales > Vibrionaceae > Vibrio > Vibrio sp. R12-SW3-ISO1. The sequence goes on along the minus strand of NZ_JCBDGK010000045.1, from coordinate 11,569 downwards.
CTAGATAGCTTTACCGTAGATCACACTCGTATGAACGCCCCAGCCGTTCGCGTGGCAAAAACGATGACCACGCCTAAAGGGGACACCATCACAGTGTTTGATTTGCGTTTTACCGCCCCAAACAAAGACATCTTGTCAGAAAAAGGCATCCACACCCTTGAGCATCTATACGCCGGTTTCATGCGTAACCACCTTAACGGTGAGAGCGTGGAAATCATCGATATTTCACCGATGGGTTGTCGTACAGGCTTCTACATGAGCCTAATTGGCACACCGACCGAGTCTCAAGTTGCTGACGCATGGCTCGCGGCAATGCAAGATGTGCTGAAAGTGGAAAGCCAGAACAAGATTCCAGAGCTCAACGAATACCAATGCGGTACGGCAGCGATGCACTCACTGGATGAAGCCAAAGCGATTGCAACAGCGATTATTGACGCGGGCATTTCGGTCAATAAGAACGATGAGTTGGCGTTACCAGATTCGATGCTGAAAGAGCTCAGTGTTGACTAAGCACCGAATAGACCAGGCTGATTTAGGCTGGGACAGAAACCAAAAAAGGAAAGCACATCGCTTTCCTTTTTTATTACCTATTAGATTGTTATTGCGCTTTAGGCAATACCACGACGCGCGTTTTAGCCCATATATCGTGAAAGCCGCGCTTTTTGGGGTCGATAGGCACACTAAGATTGGCAAGGCCGAAACCGGATGTGCCAATGCGAATCAGCGCTTGCGTCACCGTGATTCGCCCGCCTTGATCATTTTGCAGTTGCAGTTTCCAGGCACGCATGCCCAATGTTTGGCCCGCTTTTGTCCAAAAGTAGACAAAGAAGTAGACCCATACCGCCGCGAGATAGAAGGTGTAGAGAGGACTCCATACCGGATGCTGCGTAAGGAAATCACTGACGTCTTGGTATTGGCCAACATGAAATACGCCGAGCGCCATTAGCGCATGTAAAATGGCGATAACGATACCGGCCGCCATCATTTCGATGGCAATGATGATCAACCCATCATAAAAAAGTGCCCCTAAGCGGCGAAAAAGTCCCGCTGGTGGCAAGGTGCTATTGCTAGACATAAAACGACTTACCCTTAAAAAACTGGCGCCAGAATATAGTGTCAAACTGGTGATGAAAAGAGAGCTTGCGCACAGCTTACGACTTTGTGGCGAATTTATCAGCAAACAATAAGCAAATCAGCTTTTTGCACTTGCGCGATGGCAAAGCTTACGTATAATGCCAGACATCAACAGGGAGTCATCCCCAAGATGCCGGTGTGGTGAAATTGGTATACACGACGGATTCAAAATCCGTTGCCTTCGGGCGTGGCGGTTCAAGTCCGCCCACCGGTACCATATTTAAACAACAAAGCCTCGACGAAAGTCGGGGCTTTGTTGTTTCTAGCATTCGCCATTTTCAAAAAAGCCCCGTGTTGAAACGAGGCTTTGTTTGAACGACGATTAGCAGTATCACGATAGAGGGTTAAGACAGGTTTTCCACCGTTCGAGACACTTTTTCTGCGTCATCGATGATTCTGTCGATCACTTGTGAGATCTGCTCAGTTTGAGATTCGCCGTGGGACGTTTTTTCGGTGACGGCTTGGATTTTGCCATCGAGTTTTTGTGTGATCTTACTGTTCTCACCGATAACGTCGGCAATCTCTGAGGTAGATTCAGAGGTCCTGGCCGCGAGGTTACGCACTTCATCGGCCACAACGGCAAAGCCGCGGCCTTGTTCTCCGGCCCTAGCCGCCTCAATTGCAGCGTTCAATGCGAGCAGGTTGGTTTGCTCGGCAATGGCGCTGATGGTCGAGACGATGGTTTCAACGCTTTTCGACTGACCATTCAAGGCGGTCACCAACTCATTCATTTCGGCGACTGAGCGGTTTATCTCTTGAGAGTTGGTCAGAAGCTGCGCAATGCTCTCTTTCCCTTCACACGCAGAGTTGACGGTTTGCTGGGCTATCTCGAATGAGGTGGTGGCGGCTTCTTTGACTCGCTCGGCTTTTTCGACACGATCGGTAATATCGCTCGCAAGTTTGATGATTTTAACTACTTTGCCTTCATGGTTGAAAATCGGGTTATAAGTCGCTTCTAACCACATACGTTGCCCATGCTTATCAATCCGTTGGAACAGACCGGTTTTGATGGCACCAGTCGACAACTCTGCCCAAAAATTGGGGTTGGACTGATAAAACTCGGGCAAGCAAAACATACGATGGTGCTGACCTTTGATTTCGGCCAATGAGTAGCCCATGTGCGCGAGGAAGTTTTTATTGGCGGTAATGATGGTGCCGTCGGGTTCAAAGTCGATGACGGCTAACGATTTATCCAGGGCGTCTAACAGTGCTCGATTGCGCTCACGCTCTCGCTGAGCATCACTCACGTCAGAGGCCACTTTGGCGACATACTCGACTTTCCCATGTTGATCGCGGACCGGAAAATAGGTGGCCTCGACCCAAAATGCGAGATCTTGCTTGTTTTTGCGAATGAATCGGCCTGTTTTAGGGATGCCTTGATTGAGATCTTTCCAAAGTTGCTTGTATTCAGCTGTCTCAACGTCCTCTGGGAAACAAAGGAAGCGGTGATGTTTGCCTTGCACTTCTTCCAAGCTATAACCGGTAACAGAGAGAAACTGAGCGTTGGCAAAACGGATGTGCCCATCGGGTGTGAATTCGATATAAGGAACCGATTCTTTCACCGACTCCTTGAATTGATTAGCGCTGCTAAGTTGATTTTCTAACTGAGTAATCTTGTCATTTTTGGCGCGAGCGAAATTTAACATCCTTGTCTCCTAACCACTGTTTTTATTATGCACTGTATTGAGTTTAGTGTAGGTAACCCGATGCGTTTGTACAATGGTTATAACAGCAATGAGAGGCGTAAGCCAACCGAGCGCGAGGGGTCAATGATGATTATTTGCATGGCGCTATTGGTGCAGTAGGGGATCAGCACGGAGTAGGAGTGGGTCTTATCGAGTGTCGGTTGGCCAATTAAGGTGCCAAATTGTTGATCATCAGAGGTAACGAGTACGTCAGTGAGTGGAGACTCATCTTGAAAAGTGAGCTCAAACTCGGTTCTCTCTAGCGGTGAAAACTGGCCACTTTTTATCGTCACTTGATACCCATCGACTTGGCATCTTCCATCATTCACTGGGCAGTCGACCAATGTAAGCCCTTGAGGCGCCGCGGCGAACTCCATTTTCGGTTCAAACTTGAACCAGGTCGGTGCGACATAGCCCGCTGCGAATAGCAGCGGGATCAAAAAGTAGCGGTAGGTCATTAAGAGAGCTGGAATCGCTGGCTTAGGCTTGCCAACTTGCTAGTGGCTTGCGTTAGCTCTGATATCGCAGCGTTCTGCTCCTGAGATTGTTCGGCAATCACAGCACTGGCGTTATCCACTTCGGACATATTGCTTTGTAGACGGTCTAATGAGCGGTGTTGCTCATCGACTGAATCGGCGACTTGCGACATCTGGAGACTCACTTGGCTGATATTGTGCGAGATTTGTCCGGTCGATTGGATGATATTGTCCACGGCACTAGAGACTTGCGTCGATAGTTCAGTCATGTCGCTGATATTGCCCGTGGAGAGTTTGACTGCTTTCTCTAGTTGACCTAGAGAAACACCAATCTCCTCAACGCTTGCGCTGGTGCGATTAGCTAGCTGGCGGACTTCGTCTGCCACCACGGCGAAGCCTCTCCCGGCTTCGCCGGCTCTTGCCGCCTCGATGGAAGCGTTAAGGGCGAGCAAGTTTGTTTGTTCAGAAATGCTCGTGATCGCTTCGAGAATTTGATGAATGCTGTTGGCGTCTTGCACGACTTGGCTGACGTTGCTGCGTGTCTGGTCAACAATATCGGTCATGCGGGCTAATCGATGTTGGCATTCTGCCGATTGAGAAAGCGATGCGTCGCTCAGCTCGGTGGCATGCTGGGCGCTTTGATGGCAAGCTTGGGTTGTTTGTGAAACATGGGAGAACGAATCACTGAGATCGCTCACCGCGCTTGCGACTTGCTTGATATTGTTACTATTGCGAGAGATTTCACGATCAATTCGTGTGGTGTTGGCCGCAAAATCCTCGGATACATGAGAGAGCTCTGCAACGGATTCGCGTTGGATTCTAGCGGTGTCTTGCAACTGTAGAATGATTTGGTTGAAGCGAGTGAAAAATTCATCCCGCTCTTGCAGTTTCACATTTAAGTTGAACGTCGAACCTTGTACCACATGATCGACAGTGCGGCTGACGTATTTCAATCGTTGCAGGTTTTTATCCAGTACGAGACAGGCGTACATGGATACGCTAGCTTGGAAAATGGCATACAGGCAGTGCTCAATAACTAAGGTGTAGCTGCTGTTCGGTGGGAAGAGGTATACCGGTACGCCAGACGACTGCATCCAAAAGAAGAAAACGTGATGCAGAGCGGCCGCAACCAGTGCGTGTAATACCATCAGCCAGTTATTGTAGAGCGTCATTAACGCCAACATGATGAAGACTTCAAAGTGAAGCATGATGTCCCCATAGGCTTGATGAATATGCAAAGCAACAAACCCATACAGCACGTACGGCAGCGCATAGCGAGTGGTGGGGCGATTGAGAATGACGACTAAGGCAGACAAGACCAGAGTGGCAATCAGGTCGGGCGTCGCATACCCATAGCGAGTAAAATAGATAAACGAAAGTGCCATCATAGGCAGGCCGATAATGTACGTTTTTTGAGAGAACGACAACTCACGCTCTAGCTTAATCATACCAATCTACTCTTAGCAAAATAATCGATGTGCATGTTAGAAGTATATGTACACCACTCATGCTCAGTGGTTGTACCAACAATCCGTATTGCTGTTAAAAGCCGTTTTGCTGATAAAAAAATTGTAGACAAAAAAAGCCAGCAGGTTGGCAGCTGCTGGCTAAGTCTTTTGGGCTTCCTTTGTTGTTATACTTCTCGTCACAAAGTTCGATCACTGCGTCCCGATAAATTTCCTCTGAGGTGAAAATTTCACGCGGTGCCAATGATGTGCGATAAGGGGATTTATCCTTGTTTGCGAATCAAGTAGTCAAATGCGCCAAGGCTTGCTTTTGCGCCTTCTCCCATCGCAATAATGATCTGTTTGTACGGTACGGTTGTGGCATCACCCGCCGCAAATACACCTTCTAGGCTCGTCTCGCCACGGCTACCCACTTCGATTTCGCCACGATTTGACAGGGCAACCTCTGAATCTTTCAACCATTCCGTGTTCGGTACGAGGCCAATTTGCACGAAGATACCAGACAACTCAATCTCTTTGATTTTATCTGTGTTGCGGTCTTTGTACTTCAAGCTCGTGACTCGTTTCCCATCACCAATCACTTCTGTGGTTTGTGCCATGGTAATAATGTCGATGTTTGGCATCGAGTTCGCCTTGTTGATCAAGACTTGGTCGGCGCGAAGGACATCCGCAAACTCCAACACAGTCACGTGCTCAACAATACCTGCAAGGTCGATAGCGGCTTCAATACCTGAGTTACCACCACCGATAACGGCAGTCTTCTTACCTTTGAACAGTGGGCCGTCACAGTGTGGGCAGTAGGCAACGCCTTTGTTGCGGTACTCTTGCTCACCCGGAACGTTCATTTCACGCCAGCGTGCACCTGGGCTTAGAATGACACTCTTACTCTTCAGAGTTGCGCCACTCTCAAGTTGGATATGAATCAGACCATCTTCTGTGTGCGCCGCGCCCATCAGCTTTTCTGCTTGCTGTTCTGTTACGACGTCCACATCGTACTCTTTTAAGTGCTCAGCAAGATCAGTCGCCAGTTTTGGACCTTCAGTACGTTTCACTGAAATGAAGTTTTCGATCGCCATGGTGTCCATGACTTGACCGCCAAAGCGTTTAGCGACAACGCCAGTGCGAATCCCTTTGCGCGCCGCATAAAGAGCCGCAGCACTACCACCAGGGCCACCACCGACAACCAAGACATCGTATGGATCTTTTTCGCTCAGAGCTTTCGCGGCTTTCTCGCTCGCGCCGTCATCCACTTTGTTAAGAATCTCAGTCAGAGACATGCGGCCTTGACCGAATAGCTCGCCGTTAACGAAGACACTCGGTACGGCCATGATGTCACGTTGTTTTACTTCATCTTGGAAGAGTGCGCCATCAATCATGGTCGCGTTCACTTTCGGGTTGATCGCCGCCATCATGTTGAACGCTTGAACCACGTCTGGACAGTTTTGACACGAGAGTGAAATAAAAATTTCGACATCAAGATCTTTGTCTAATGCGGCGATTTGCTCAATAACCTCAGGCTCAAGCTTGATTGGGTGACCGCCAGAGTGCAGCAGCGCCAAAACGAGAGAAGTAAATTCATGTCCCATTGGCAAGCCGGCAAAGCGCAATGACGTACCTTTGGTCGGGTTGGTCACTGCCATCACAGGTTTGCGTGCGCTGGCATTATCATCTCGTTCAACACTGATCAGATCGCTCATCTCAGCGATTTGATTGGCCAAGGCGAGGATGTCATTGGCGGCTTTGCTTTCATCTAGGCTAACCACTAGACGAACCTCTTCTTTTACGTTGGCGAGATATTGTTTGAGTTGTTGTTGAATCGCTTGGTCTAGCATGGTGGTACTTACCTTAAATAAACAAAAGAGTGGTTACTCTGGATAAAAACAGGTTGGGAAGAGAGCAAACCGGGTAGAAGGTCGTCAGGTATCTGACCCAGAATGCTCTCTTAATTAGGTTCCTAATAGGGGAGGAACAACAATCTCAGTGAGATTAGATTTTGCCAACTAGGTCTAGAGATGGTGCCAGTGTTTCTTCACCTTCTTTCCATTTCGCTGGGCAAACTTCGCCTGGGTGAGCAGCGACGTACTGAGCGGCTTTTACTTTGCGAAGTAGGTCTTCTGCGTCACGGCCGATACCTTCAGCAGTGATTTCCATCGCTTGAATCGTACCTTCTGGGTCGATCAGGAATGTTGCGCGGTCTGCAAGACCTTGACCTTCACGCATAACACCGAAGTTGTTGGTGATGTTGCCAGTTTGGTCGCCAAGCATGTAGTAGTTGATTTTGCCAATAGTGTCTGAGCTATCGTGCCATGCTTTGTGAGTAAAGTGTGTATCAGTAGAGACTGAGTACACTTCTACGCCGCGCTTTTGAAGCTCTTCGTAGTGGTCTGCTAGGTCACCAAGTTCAGTTGGACATACGAAGGTGAAGTCTGCTGGGTAGAAGAAGAATACCGCCCATTTACCCAGAACGTCTTGCTCTGTGACTTCAACAAATTCACCTTGTTTGAATGCGGTCGCTTTGAATGGTTTGATCTTAGTGTTAATCATATCTTTACTTTCCTCAGAATGTTTTGGGTGAGCAGTTCTTGCTTTCGGAAAGTATATTCTCATCCGCCGTAGACTAAATAAAATTGCTTGTAGCTATCTTATTGATAGGGGAATCCTATTAGAAATTAACAAGGCCTCGTCTAGCGCAGTGTGGTTCGAGTCGGCGCTTTGCGCGCAAGATAAGAACGGGGGAATTTTTCTTCGCTTTATCCGCGAGTTAGTGAATTGTCAGCTATCTTTTAAAGAAAACAACAGGAAGTCAGACAATGTATCAAATCACACCATATCTCTTTTTCGCTGGAAGATGTGCCGAGGCGCTCCATTTTTATCGTGACAGTTTTGAGGCAGACGTCACATCAGTGCAATATTTCAAAGATTCACCTCAGGTCATTGAGGGGGCGGAGCCTCATTGGATTATGCACGCAGAAATTGACATCATGGGCAATAAATTGATGCTCTCTGATGGCGTGGTGGCGAAAGAGCTGAGCGGAAACACCATCGCCTTATCCATTGTGCTTGACGATCTCGACTTACAAGCGAGGCTGTTCGATAAGCTCGCGACGCAAGGTCGCGTGATGATGCCTTTGGCCGACACATTTTGGGGAGCACGCTTTGGTAAAGTGGAAGATCAGTTTGGCATCCGTTGGATGCTGCACTGCAATCTAGTCTAATCTGCTGAGGTGTCATGCCGCGTCAGCAATCCGTTGCTCACGTCTGTTGATGAGTTGGTCAGGTAGGGTGGCTTTTTGTGATGAAATCGCCACCTAATTCATCTAAGATTATTGGGTTATCAAAATGATTCAGTTGTATAAACGTCGTGGCTAGCATCAAAATTACCGTCGATCGTCTCCAACCCGGATTGCACATTCGACTGCCGCTCAAATGGAATGAGCACCCTTTCTTATTGAATAGCTTCAAGATAAAAGACGAAGAGCAAGTGCGACTCATTCGCCACTTGGGAATTAAGCACGTCTATATCAATCCTGCGCAAAGTGATGTTGAACCACTGCCACCGCAGAAAGCGCAACCCGAAGAAGAGGCCGACAATGACCACTCCGGCGTTGATAGTGAGGCAGAAAAACTCTGGCAGCAGAAACAAGAGCAAATAGAAAAGCTCAATGCCTATCGACGCCGAGTGATTCAGTGTGAAAAAGAGTTCGAACGATCGTTGTCAAAGATGCGAGCGGTGATGAATAAAATTCGCAGCCGACCAGAACAAGCCATTGATGAAGCATCGGAGTTAGTCAGCGATGTGGTCGACAAATTGCTTAGCGATGACAACGTGACGTTACACCTCATGAACGGTAAGAGTGAATTTGAGGACATCTATTTTCATTCCCTCAATGTTGCGGTTATCGCGATGATGATTGCCAAGGCTAAAAAGCTCAATGCAGACAAGATAAAAGAAGTCGCGTTTGCTGCGCTATTCCATGATATGGGAAAAGTTAAAATCCCAACGGCAATAGTCCGCAAAAAGACGGCCTTGACGGAGCCAGAGAAAAACTACCTCAAACTGCACACCAAGTATGGTTTTGACTTGGCCGATAAAATAGAGAGCTTTCCGGAAAGTGCTAAAACGGTCATTACTCAACATCATGAACTGAATGATGGTTCTGGATACCCTCAAGGGTTAAAAGAAGAAGAGATAGATATGATGACGCAAATAGTGTCGGTGGCGAATGCGTATGACAATCTCTGTCACTGCAATATCGAAGCAGAACAAAAGATCCCTTATGTTGCGCTGTCTCACCTTTATAAAAACTGCAAGCATCTCTATAGCAACGAAAACCTCGGCATTTTAATCAAGTTTATGGGCGTCTACCCACCAGGTACCGTTGTCCAACTGTCCAACAACATGGTTGGCTTGGTCATTTCAGTCAACGCGCGCAATATTCTCTACCCGAATGTGCTGATGTACGACCCTTCTGTGCCAAGGACTCAAGCGCCGATTCTCGATTTAGCGGAAAAAGAACTGAAAATAGTGAATGCGATTTTGCCTGCTAAGCTTCCAGATAAAGTAAAAGAGTACTTAAACCCACGCTCACGCATTTCATACTTCTTTGATTCAGACAGTTAGAGGTTGAGTTATCCACAGGCATTTGTGTATATGCTTAGGATAGTGTGCGCGTAAACTAGGTATAAAATAGTGCCTGATCGAAAAGTAGTCGGTCAGGCGTTTTTTGATAAAAAAAAGGCTTTTTTCGCTTGCGCTATTTCTGTTGCTCCCTATAATGCGCATCCACTGACACGGCAGACGCCACAAGGCTTCAGCAGTGTTAAGAGAGGTAAAAGCTTCTTGAGAAAATAAATTTGAAAAGTGTTTGACTCTTCAAATTAACTCGCTAGAATGCACCTCCGCTTTGAGAGAAAGTTTCTTGAAAAGCACAGCTCTTTAACATTATAAACCTATCAATCTGTGTGGGCACTCGTTGATGATAATCCAATTAGAAACTTCTCTTAATAAAGAGCGGCTTCAAATTAGGTTTCAATGAACTGAGTGACCATTGAATCTTCGGATTCAGCACAGTCAATTCAAGTTTTCTAGGAACTAGCTTCTAGTCACTAGGAACTTATCAGTATTCATTGAGCCGAACAAAACTTTAAATTGAAGAGTTTGATCATGGCTCAGATTGAACGCTGGCGGCAGGCCTAACACATGCAAGTCGAGCGGAAACGAGTTATCAAAGCCTTCGGGTGGCGATAACGGCGTCGAGCGGCGGACGGGTGAGTAATGCCTGGGAAATTGCCCTGATGTGGGGGATAACCATTGGAAACGATGGCTAATACCGCATAATGCTTTCGAGCCAAAGAGGGGGACCTTCGGGCCTCTCGCGTCAGGATATGCCCAGGTGGGATTAGCTAGTTGGTGAGGTAAGGGCTCACCAAGGCGACGATCCCTAGCTGGTCTGAGAGGATGATCAGCCACACTGGAACTGAGACACGGTCCAGACTCCTACGGGAGGCAGCAGTGGGGAATATTGCACAATGGGCGCAAGCCTGATGCAGCCATGCCGCGTGTATGAAGAAGGCCTTCGGGTTGTAAAGTACTTTCAGCAGTGAGGAAGGTGGGTGTGTTAATAGCGCACTCATTTGACGTTAGCTGCAGAAGAAGCACCGGCTAACTCCGTGCCAGCAGCCGCGGTAATACGGAGGGTGCGAGCGTTAATCGGAATTACTGGGCGTAAAGCGCATGCAGGTGGTTTGTTAAGTCAGATGTGAAAGCCCGGGGCTCAACCTCGGAATTGCATTTGAAACTGGCAGACTAGAGTACTGTAGAGGGGGGTAGAATTTCAGGTGTAGCGGTGAAATGCGTAGAGATCTGAAGGAATACCAGTGGCGAAGGCGGCCCCCTGGACAGATACTGACACTCAGATGCGAAAGCGTGGGGAGCAAACAGGATTAGATACCCTGGTAGTCCACGCCGTAAACGATGTCTACTTGGAGGTTGTGGCCTTGAGCCGTGGCTTTCGGAGCTAACGCGTTAAGTAGACCGCCTGGGGAGTACGGTCGCAAGATTAAAACTCAAATGAATTGACGGGGGCCCGCACAAGCGGTGGAGCATGTGGTTTAATTCGATGCAACGCGAAGAACCTTACCTACTCTTGACATCTACAGAACTTAGCAGAGATGCTTTGGTGCCTTCGGGAACTGTAAGACAGGTGCTGCATGGCTGTCGTCAGCTCGTGTTGTGAAATGTTGGGTTAAGTCCCGCAACGAGCGCAACCCTTATCCTTGTTTGCCAGCACTTCGGGTGGGAACTCCAGGGAGACTGCCGGTGATAAACCGGAGGAAGGTGGGGACGACGTCAAGTCATCATGGCCCTTACGAGTAGGGCTACACACGTGCTACAATGGCGCATACAGAGGGCGGCGAACTTGCGAGAGTAAGCGAATCCCAAAAAGTGCGTCGTAGTCCGGATTGGAGTCTGCAACTCGACTCCATGAAGTCGGAATCGCTAGTAATCGTGGATCAGAATGCCACGGTGAATACGTTCCCGGGCCTTGTACACACCGCCCGTCACACCATGGGAGTGGGCTGCAAAAGAAGTGGGTAGTTTAACCTTCGGGAGGACGCTCACCACTTTGTGGTTCATGACTGGGGTGAAGTCGTAACAAGGTAGCGCTAGGGGAACCTGGCGCTGGATCACCTCCTTATACGATGATTATCGTTATGAGTGTCCACACAGATTGATATGGTTTAATTAGAGCATTCAGTGGGTCTGTAGCTCAGGTGGTTAGAGCGTTCGCCTGATAAGCGAGAGGTC
>NZ_JCBDGK010000044.1:0-49223 GCF_059834005.1 Vibrio sp. R12-SW3-ISO1 | reverse complement strand
ATCTCAATTCACCAGAAAGCACTTTCTTATCGCGCATCATGTGTTTGATAAAGTCATCAAATGACATGCTGTCTGGTGTGTGGATTGGCAGCTTGGCTCTTTTTAGTATAGAGACAATTCTCTTCACTTGCTGCTCATCAATAAGCCCTTGAAGCTGAGCGGTTTTTGCAGCCATCACGGTACCCGAAGAGACCGCTTCACCGTGGAGCCAATTACCATACCCTAACTCAGCCTCAATCGCATGACCAAATGTATGACCTAGATTCAACAACGCGCGAATTCCAGATTCTTTCTCATCTTGCGCCACCACTTCCGCTTTGATTTGGCAGCAACGCGCAATGGCGTAAGTGAGTGCTTGTTTATCTAACGCGTACAACGCATCGAGGTTATCTTCCAACCAGACAAAGAAATCGTGATCGTAGATGATGCCGTATTTGATCACTTCCGCCATACCCGCGGCAAACTCTCGCTCGGGCAAGGATGCCAAACAGTCGGTGTCAATGATCACCGCTTTAGGCTGGTAGAATGCGCCGATCATATTCTTGCCAAGCTTGTGGTTAACGGCGGTTTTTCCGCCCACCGATGAGTCGACTTGAGAAAGCAAGGTTGTCGGGATCTGAATGAAATCCACCCCGCGCTGATAACAGGCCGCCACAAAGCCAACCAAATCACCGATCACCCCGCCGCCGAGGGCAATGAGCACCACATCGCGCGCAGTGTTGCCTTCCAGTAGGTAGGTCATGACGGTGTTGAATGTCTCTAGCGATTTGTATTGTTCGCCATCAGGCAGTGCCAACACTGACGCGTCGCAATCGAGCTCGGCCAGTTGGACTAAGAGAGTCTCAGCATAAAGAGGTTCAACGGTGACATTCGTAATCACCACGACTTTTTGCTTAGCTTTAAGAAGGGAAAGTTGGGCCGGATCGCGAAACAATCCGGCACCAATCGAAATGGGATAGCTACGTTCGCCTAAGCTGACCGTAATCCGTTCCATGGGAATCTCCAAATGCGAATAAAGAGTGGCTGTTAACCTTCTTCTAGCATTTTTACGATCTGGTTGGCTACCACTTTTGCACTTTGATCGTCAGTACGGACCGTGTAATCCGCAATTTCTTCATAAAGTGGGTTACGTTCCGCGGCCAAAGCTTCAAGAACTTCACGTGGTTTGTCCGTTTGAAGCAGCGGACGTTTTTTGTCACGGTTTGTACGGGCAAGCTGTTTTTCGATCGTTGTTTCTAGGTAAACAACAATGCCACGTGCAGAGAGACGATTACGGTTTTCTTTGCTCTTAATTGAGCCACCACCGGTTGCCAGAACAATACCTTGTTCTTGAGTTAGGTCTTCGATCACTTTTTCTTCGCGCGCTCGGAAACCGTCTTCACCTTCAACGTCAAATACCCATGCGATATCTGCGCCAGTGCGCTCTTCAATTTCAGTGTCAGAATCAACAAACTCCATATGAAGTTGTTGAGCGAGATGACGACCAATGGTGCTTTTGCCGGCGCCCATTGGGCCAACAAGGAAAATATTGCGTTTTTCAGCCATGTTTAGCAGTAATTTACAACGTTAATTCAATGACATCGCCACAAGAGAGGCCAGTATAAAACTTGCCAAGAAAGTGCTTGTGGCACCGATTCCTCACAGATAATTCGTGATAAGACCCGAAATTATCTAGATCTGGTGCCACTAATGCAAACTATTTTTACTTAAGCTTAATAATAACGCCTCATCTTATTGCAAGACGACCTTAGGCGTGACAAAGATCAGCAGCTCACTTTTGCCCATTTTCTGGTAACTTCGCTTAAATAGCGCCCCAAGTAGAGGTAAATCCCCCAATAACGGCACCTTATCGACAGAATCCGTCACACTATGTTGAAAAATGCCGCCCAGCACGACCGTTTCGCCGTTCTCCACCAGCACTTGTGTACCGATGCGCTGCGTATCGATCGCCACTGCCTCACCCGTGCCGGTTTTCACCACTTGACCCGGCCTATCTTGCGTGACACTCAAATCCAACACCAAGCGGTTGTCTGGCGTAATTTGTGGCGTGACTTTCAAACTTAGTACCGCCTTTTTGAAGGTCACACTGGTGGCACCACTCGAAGAAGACTCAAGATAGGGAATTTCCGTTCCTTGCTCGATATAGGCGGGCTTTTTATTGGTGGTGATCAAACGAGGGCTGGAGATCACCTCCGCTTTCGATTCACTCTGCATGGCAGATAACTCGAGATCGAGCAGCGTTCCTGAGCCCAATTTGGCGACTTGAAACGCGATTGACGAGGCATTGGCCGCCGTTGCCCCTAAGTTGACGTTCAAAAAGTCATCCACGGGCAGCGTATCTTGATCAAGCAAGCCTCGCTGGTACAAGTTGCTCTCAATGCTTCCACCCACGGTATTATTGCCATTGGTCGAGGTAAAGCCCCAACGCACGCCAAGCTCATCCAGGTTACCCTCGTTAACGGTCACAATCCGCGCTTCAATTTGCACTTGCTTGACGGGCACATCGAGCGATTCCACTATTTCTCGCACCACATCGATGTTCTCTTTTAAATCACGGATCAGTAAGGCGTTAGTTCGCTCATCAATACTGAGTGAACCTCGCTCTGAGAGCATGCTCATTGCACTCTCGCCGCCAATCATATCGGCAATGTCCGACGCTTTGGCAAACTTCACTTTGATGATCTCCGAGCTAAGTTCGCCAAGCTCCGCCTCTAAGCGCGCTTTTTCTAACGCCTCTTTTTCCCGCATATCTAACTCGGCTTTAGGCGCCACCAGCACCACATTGCCATCCACGCGCTTATCGAGCCCTTTCACTTGTAAGATGATGTCGAGCACCTGCTGCCAAGGTACACCATCAAGGCGCAAAGTTAAGTTACCTTTGACGGAGTCGGACACCACCAAGTTGAACTGGTTGTAATCGGCAATGAGCTGCAAAACGTTGCGCACCGGAATATCTTGGAAGTTAATCGAAATGGTTTTGCCTTCCTTTTCCATGATGTTGACCGGTTTTGCCGCCTCCTCTTTGCTCACTTTTTTGACTAAGACCTCAAGGTAACTGCCATTGAGGCTGTAGTCGTAGCTGTACTCACCTTCGATATCGGCAATCAATAGCGTGCTTGGCTGTTTACGAAACACTTCGATTGACTTCACCTGGGTGGAAAAGTCTTTGACATCGAGTACATACAGCTTGTCATCAGGCACCTGGGTATTGAGCAGCTCAATGCTCAGCCCCTCTTGCGCTTTTTGTAAATCCACCGCGACCTTAGGGCTTTGCAACTGCACAATGATTTTGGCGTGTTGCTGTTTATCCACTCGAAAGTCGATGTCCACCAGACGGTTGGGTTCATTGCTCGTCGCCAATACGGCGCTGCTAAAGACAAGCAACCATAAGGCCATTAAGCCACAGGTAACCCGCGTGTGTTTTCTTGGGGGGAGGAATCCTTTCACCATGATTTCATCTCAATTATTAACATCTATTTAAGCGCCAGTTTGACGTTGCGGGTATTCCAGCAACCTAAGCCATCTGGCAAAGTCTCATTTATCGTTAGGTAACTCTGGGTTACTTTGGTTATTTTTCCGTTGTTGACGCCAATGTATTGGCCGCGCGTCGCTTTAATCACTTCGCCCGTCGGCACCTGAATCAGCGCAGAAATCGCGCCTTGACTGCTCATCACACCGGTCAGACGCAGTTTGCTAATGGGGTAACGCTCCAAACGACCACTTTTGCGCCGAGGATCGGGCTGCCAACAATCCACCTTGGCGACGGGTTGGTTCATCGCAATGGCCACTTTAGGCAGGACAAAAGGCTCTCTCAGATCGTGCGCTTGATAGGCACTGGCCTTGAACTCAAGTACCGGTGCCAGCGAGGCCACTTGATGACGCGCGCTTGACTCGATCTGCTGACGAAATTGATCCAACGGCGCTTGATTGGCTTTACATCCGACGAGTAACAAAACGCAGCCCAACAGCGCTCCCCATGACGAGTATGAGAGACGGCGATTATTGCTCATCTTTCACCTCCGGTTTAAATTGGTAGGTGTAGGCACGCACACGAAAGTGCAGCGTACTGCTCTCTTGGCTGACCCGCTGCCAATCGACATCATCAAAGTTGATGATGCGCGGTAACTGCGCGATCGCCTGTGAGAACTGGCCAATATTGTGGTAATCGCCCGTCAGTTCGATATTGAGCGGCAAGCGGTAGAGAAACTCTTTGTTTTGCTTTTCACCCCAATCGATGCGAGTAAAGGTGAGTGAGTGCTTCAACCCTTGCTCATTGACGGCAGCCAACATGCTCGCCAGCTCTTTCTGTACCGGCAGTTGGCGTGATAAATAGTCGTAGCGCTGTGAAAGCTCATCCAACTGCGCTTTTAACTGCGGCAGCGCCGCCACTTTGTTCGCCTTGATGGTGGCCGTGGTTTTGAGCACTTGCTCCTTGTCGATTTGCCGTTGCAACTGCTCGTTACTCGGTTTCAAGTAAAACCAGTACCCCACTCCCTGCAGCAACAAAATCAAGACTGCAATGACGCCCAATTGCGGCAACAACGGCCATTCGGGTAACTCTTCAAAATCCAAATCGGTGTAACTGGCCATCACTGCGCTCCTTGTCGATTCGCGTCATCTTGATTGAGCAGAGAAAACGAGACGTGAAAAGTCTGAAACTGTTTACCAAAGCGTTGTTTACCCAGCACAATCGAGTGCATTTCCACGTTACTGAGTTGAGAAGACTTTTCTAAATTATCGAGCATGGTCGCCAGTCGCGAGGTGGTATCACTGATGCCTGACACCTCTAGTTGCTGACCATTCATCTTGATCTTGTCGACATACACACCTTGCGGGATCATCGCAGGGATGAGGTTCATGAAATCGGTGGTTTTATTGCGCTGCTGTTGCAACTCCTCAACCACCGAAAGTCGGGTCAATAACGCTGAGTGCTCTTTTTCCACTTGTTTTAGGTTGTCAATTTGCTTGTCGAGGCTCGCAATGTAGCGATTGAGGTAATCCAACCTCTGCTGCTGCAACCCTTTTTGATAGTCGAGATACGCCCCCGCGCCCCATTGGACACCGCTAGCGAGAAGCACGCCGAGCACAACCAGCGAGAAAAATCGGCGTCGATGACGCGCCTTGAGCGCCTCTCGCCAAGGCAACAAATTGAGACTATGCAGCATGGCGATTCTCCATCCACTGAAGGCCTCTTAGTGCCAGTCCCGCAGCGGTGGCAAAGGCAAAGCCCGGCTTCTTGTTGCCTTTGCTCGCGCCTTGAACTTTGCTCGCGCCTTGAAATAACGCCAAAGGATCGAGCGATTCAAACTTGAGCTGTAAACGGTTTACCACCGCATCTTGCAACAGCACCTGCAATTGAGGGTCGCACGCCGCACCACCGGTAAGCCAGACGCCCTCAATCTCCCGATTGCTCATCGACGAGACCAGTTGAATGTGGCGCTGCAACTTATCCATTACCTCTCGGACAAAACGTTGCTCACCGCTTTCAAGGGACTCGCTCGGGTGATGAATCACACTTTGTGTGCCAACAGGGAACTCTTTGCACAAGGGCGGTTTGTCCCATACATCAATGCACACTGAGGCCTGAGTAAAACCGACATCGAGCAGCAGCCAGTTTTTGCGCTGCTGAATACGCGCAGCCTCGTGCCATATTTGCGTCAAACCGTAGGCTTGCACATCAAGTAGCACCGGCTCAAAGCCTGCTTTGCTGGTGGCGTCAACACGGCTATCGACCAACTCTTTGCGGGTCGCAAACACTTGGTAACTGGCGGTGGCATGGCGCTGAGCTTGCGGGTTTATCGCAACAAAGTCTAAATTCAGCTCTTCGACTGGAAATGGCGATTGATGAGAAAAGGCCTGAAAGATGGCGAACTCTCTTTCAGAACCGGAAAGTTCGCTATCTATTTGTAATACCTTGCTAATTACTGCGTTGTCGGGCACACACAAAGCGGCCTTGCGACTAAATAGTGGCAACCCCTTTCTTAGTTCTTTGAGTTTCTTTACAATTTTCTGATAATTGAGCAGGTGATTATCAGAGAATATGTCCGCCTCAATGGGGATCTCGTGATAACCCACCAAAGCGAATGTGTCTTTAACAGGCTTGAGCACCACGGCTTTAATGCTGTAACGGCCGATGTCTATGCCTGTAACCAATGTTCTACCCATACCGCGTTGCTCCCTATTGAAATGCTTAGCTCGCGCGCTTACTGAATTGATGGTTTAATAAGCACTAAGAAAAAGCATGAGCTAAAGTTTCAGCTTACAGTACAAGGGTTTGCATATTAGCGACCTATAATTTCAGGAATTCTCCGGTGAAGTTCATAAAGCGATTATTCATTTTTACATTGGTTTGCATGATTCTTGGAGTCGGTACAATTTTCGGTTTCTATTTTTATGTCAAACCGGACCTCCCCGACGTCGCCACTCTTCGAGATGTGGAACTGCAAACACCGATGCAGGTGTTCAGCCAAGACGGCAAACTGATTTCTCAGTTCGGTGAGAAGCGCCGCATTCCGGTCAGCTATGACGACATCCCTCAACATTTGATTGAGGCACTGATCGCCACTGAAGACAGTCGCTTTTACGATCACCCAGGTATCGACCCGATCGGTATTACCCGAGCGGCGGTCGTGGTGGCCATGTCTGGTTCGGCCAAACAAGGGGCGAGTACCATTACTCAGCAGTTGGCGCGTAACTTCTTCCTCTCTAATGAGAAGAAGATCATGCGTAAAATCAAAGAGATTTTTATCGCGATTCACATCGAGCAGCTGCTATCCAAACAAGAGATCATGGAGCTCTATGTCAATAAGATCTTCTTGGGCTACCGCTCTTACGGCTTTGGCGCCGCAGCGCAGGTCTATTTTGGCAAAGATCTTCAGCAGCTCACGCTGAGCGAG
Source organism: Vibrio sp. R12-SW3-ISO1 (assembly GCF_059834005.1). NCBI lineage: Bacteria > Pseudomonadati > Pseudomonadota > Gammaproteobacteria > Vibrionales > Vibrionaceae > Vibrio > Vibrio sp. R12-SW3-ISO1. The sequence continues at coordinate 42,327 of NZ_JCBDGK010000044.1, read as the reverse complement.
CTCGCGACGTTGGCGGGGATGCCTAAAGCCCCATCGACGATGAACCCTATCTACTCTCTTGAACGTGCGACGAATCGTCGTAACGTGGTTCTTGGCCGTATGCTGAGCGAAAACTACATTACGCAGCAAGAGTACGACCAAGCGAGAGAAGAGCCGATCGTGGCACGCTACCACAGCGCCGATATCGAATTGAGCGCTCCGTATGTGGCGGAACTGGCGCGCGCCTGGATGGTGGCTCGCTACGGTGAAGACGCCTACACCTCGGGGATGAATGTCTACACAACCGTAGATTCTAAACTGCAAGCCGCCGCCAATGACTCGGCCATCAATAACCTACTCGCTTATGACGAGCGTCACGGTTACCGCGGGGCAGAAACCGTGTTGTGGAAACCCAGCGCGGCGCCATTGTCCACTCAAGCTATCGAAGAGGCATTAAACAAGGTGCCGACCTACGGCCAATTAACTCCCGCCGTGGTATTGGATGTGGCGGCGAAGCAAGCCACCGTATGGGTGAAAGGCAGCGGTGAGCAGACCTTAAACTGGGACGGCCTTAAATGGGCACGCCGCTTTTTGACCGATGAGCGTCAAGGTCCCGCGCCGAGTAAAGCCGGTGATGTCGTGACTATCGGCGAACAAATTTGGGTCCGTCAGGTCGCCGTCGACGATGACAGCGCGATGTGGCAGCTCAGCCAAGTCCCTAACGCCAATACCGCCTTTGTGGCCATGAACCCTGAAAACGGCGCAGTCCTATCACTGGTCGGTGGCTTTAACTTCGTCCATAACAAGTTTAACCGTGCGACCCAGTCGGTTCGTCAGGTTGGCTCAAGTATCAAACCTTTCATCTATTCCGCGGCGATCGACAAAGGCTTAACCTTAGCCAGCTTGATCAACGATGCCCCCATCAACCAGTGGGATCGCAGCCAAGGCACGGCGTGGCGTCCGAAAAACTCACCGCCGACCTACACCGGCCCGACACGCCTACGTATCGGTCTGGCGCAATCGAAAAACGTAATGGCGGTGCGCGTGCTGCGTGAAGTCGGTCTTGATGAGACCCGCGAGTACTTGACCCGTTTTGGCTTTGATATCGATCAACTGCCTCGCTCTGAAACCATTGCCTTGGGTGCCGGCAGTTTAACTCCGGTTAAGATGGCTCAAGGTTATTCCGTGTTTGCCAACGGTGGTTACTATGTGGAACCTTTCTACATCAGTAAGGTAGAAGGTCCGTTTGGTGAACCCGAGTTTGCCGCCAATCCGAAAATCGTCTGCCGTGCAGACTGTGATAGCGAGGCCCTGAGTACATCGCCTCAAACTGATTCAAACACTGCGACAATCAACGACTTCAACGAGCAAGATGTTGAGTTGCCAATTAGCGATGCGGTGCAATACGCACCGCAAGTGATCTCCGAACAGACGGCATTTTTAATGCGCGAGATGATGTACAGCAACATCTGGGGCGGCGGTAACTGGCGCGAAGGCACCGGCTGGAACGGTACCGGTTGGCGTGCCCAGCAACTTGAGCGCCGCGATGTGGGCGGCAAAACCGGTACCACCAACGACTCAAAAGACACCTGGTATAACGGCTACGGTCCGGGCATGGTGGCGATTGCTTGGGTTGGATTTGATGACCACAACCGTACACTCGGCCGCACAACGCCGAACGCCAACTTAGCGCAAAATCCGATCTCAGGCGCAGAGTCAGGCGCGAAAACCGCGCAGCCAGCATGGGTGGACTTTATGAAAGTGGCATTGAATGGCGTACCAGAGCAGGACAAAACGATCCCTGAGAGCATTGTGCGTGTGCGAATTGACCGGGATTCTGGTCTGCTGACCAATCGTTTTGATGCCAGTGCGATGTTCGAGTATTTCCTCGAAGGAACCGAGCCGACCAAATACGTCAGTGAAGATTTAGGTCCCTCTATCTACTCATCGAACAGTGAAGGAGAAGAGCTGTTCTAATCGGTTTGATAGAGAGGAAGAGAAAGGGATGGCGCGCGCCATCCCTTTTCAGTTTGTACTGAGTGTTAGTCGATGACTAACTTCTCTTTGATGGTTTTCGCCAGCAGCTCAAACCGCTCTCTTAGTGGCGAGCCTGGGCGATAGGCCACCACTATCGTCCGTGACGGCACAGGATTGACCGCCTTGACGTAACACACGCCATCCTTTTGCTTTTCGTGCGGAATAGACAACTGCGGCAGTAAGGTGATACCGGCTCCGGCTGCCACCATGTTTCTCAGGGTTTCGAGGCTGGTGGCTTTAAAACGCTCGTCATCTTTGGCTCCGGCCGCGAAACAAAAGCCGAGTGCTTGGTCACGCAAACAGTGACCATCACCGAGCGCTAATACCGTCTTGCCATTGAGCTCCAACATGTCCAACTCTTCCAGCTTTGCCCACTCATGGTCACACGGCACCGCCACACTGAGCGGCTCTTCATACACGGGGATCTCTTTGAACGGTGCGGTTTCTGCCACTGACGCCAAAACCAAGCAGTCCAACTTGCCCTCTTCTAACTGACGCACTAACTGCTGAGTTTGTGCCTCATGAAGAAACAGCTCAAGCTCAGGGAAACGCTCTTTCAGCGTCGGAACGATTTTCGGCAAGATGTAAGGGCCGACGGTGGGAATAAAACCGATGTGCATTGGACCTGTCATGGCGCCGCTTTGCCCGCTGGCCATATCCTTGAAGGTTTTCACTTCACTGAGAATCCGCTTGGCTTGCTCGACCAATTGTAAGCCAGAATCGGTAAACAACACGCGGCGACTGCTGCGCTCGAGCAACACAGTGCCGAGTTCATCTTCAAGCTTACGGATCTGCCCACTTAAGGTCGGCTGACTGACAAAACACGCTTCGGCGGCTTTTCGAAAATGTTTATGTTCCGCCAAGGCAACAACATACTCAAAATCTCGAATATTCATGCGCAGGGATTCTCCTATGAGTTTTTTATAGATTTTAACTATTGATACAATTATATCAAACGATTGGAGCTATCAAAGGAGTTTTACGATACTGGACCCACAAATTGAGAACACCAAGCCGAATGGGCTTGCTAACCACATTATTAGAGGGCATCTATGTTGGTATCAAAAGAAGGTCAGACTGTTCCAAACGTTACGTTTCCTACCCGTCAGGGCGACACCTGGGTCAACGTCACCACTGACGAACTATTTCACAATAAAACCGTGATTGTGTTTAGCTTGCCAGGCGCTTTTACGCCAACGTGTTCTTCAAGTCACCTGCCACGCTACAACGAGCTGTTCTCGGTATTCCAAGAGCATGGCGTCGATGAGATTGTCTGCTTGTCTGTCAACGACACCTTTGTAATGAACGCGTGGAAAAACGACCAAGAGGCAGACAACATCACCTTTATTCCAGACGGTAACGGCGAATTCACCCAAGGCATGGGCATGTTGGTCAACAAATCAGAGCTTGGCTTTGGTCACCGTTCTTGGCGCTACAGCATGTTGGTCAAAGATGGCGTGATTGACAAAATGTTCATCGAGCCAGACGAGCCAGGTGACCCGTTCAAAGTCTCTGACGCAGACACTATGCTTAAATACGTTGCGCCAAGCTATAAGACGCAAGAGTCCATCACGGTATTTACCAAACCCGGCTGTCCGTTTTGCGTCAAAGCCAAACAAGCTTTGATCGACCATGATCTGCAATACGAAGAGGTGATCTTGGGCAAAGACGCCACCACTGTGAGCTTGCGCGCGATTACTGGACGAACCACAGTGCCACAAATTTTTATCGGCGGTAAACACATCGGCGGTAGCGAAGAGTTGGATCACTACTTAGCCACTTTAGAGTCTTGATCATTCACTGAGCCCTCGATCTCCCGGCCCAGACGTGGGTCGGGGGATCACTTCCTCTCACTCACTTACTATCACTAAAGCACTAGCCAAACGGCCGGTGCTTTTTTATTATCTGGCTTCTCTTGCTGCTCGAGCGACCCAGATGGCCTGCCCCTATTGCAATCAACATTGGTTTTGGAAAAAGATCGGCCGATGCCAGCGCTGCATGGATCAACTCACGGTGTTGTCTGTCGCCTGTTGGGTTGCGTGGTGGTTCTTGTTTCGTGAGCAACCGAAGAGTATTGAATCCATCGCGTTACTGGTGGCGGGGTTTGCCTTTAATGGCTTATTAGCGCTTCATATTTGGGTAAAGTTCATTGTTATCCCGTGGCAGAAACGCCATAAAAAATAGCGAACATCCAGTGGGAGCGTTGATCTTGATACTTTGGGCATGAACGTATTCTTCGATACACTCTTAGCGACATTCATCAAGAGAGTCATGGATAGCTCGCAGCCCGGCTGCGCGGGGGCTAGATAGAAAAAAGCCCCAAAACCAATCTTAGTCTTGGGGCTCTCTTAGATTCTTCTAAGAAAAAGCAGTGGTACTTTAATAGACCGGACTTTCTCTTAGAAGTTCCCATACGATAACGATCTTTTTTGATCTTTTTTATCGCCTTGGGTTTCAACCGCTTATATCGCCTTGCTTAGCTGCCATCCATCAAGTTGTCTATATTGAGCCCTCTTGATTGAGAGACATAAGTTACGCAACGTTGACACGGGCAATCGGCTGCTCGACCAAATTCACCTCTAGAGCGACCTCATCACAGGCATGCTGACGCGGGCACTGCTCGCAATCTTTGAGCACTTTCTCTGGTAACAGTGATTTCGAGGTCGGCAAGAAGCTCTGCTTCATGAAGAACTCTGGGGTACGCGTCAGCACAAAGACTTTCTTGATTGCCATTTGGCGCGCTTTCTCTACCAGGTACTGAACAATCGCACTGCCCTGTCCCTGACCTTGCCAGCCCGCTTCCACCCCTAATGAGCGAATCTCGGCCAAACCAGAATCGTAGACGTAGAGTGAGGCGCAGCCAGTCACTTCTCCATGATGTTCCGCCACCGCGAACGAGCCGATGTCTCTCACCAGTTCATTACGTGAGCGCGGTAAGTTTTCACCCATGTTCGCCCAGTAGGTCACCATGCCTTCTAGCGCTTCAATGTCAGTCAAACGGGCAGGGCGCACATTAACGGTGTTGTTGTCGCGCTTAATTAAACGGCCTTCCGCCTGCTCAACGGCGTACGCTACTTGCTTCGGTGACACACCGCCAAGCGCACTGCGTTTCTCTAGACACGATTCGATGGTGAGAATGTCATACACATCGTTCTCAATCACCGCAGAGAACGCTTTGAGCTCGTCTAATGATAGCTCTTCAAGGGCGCAGCCTTTCTCAATCGCGCCCACTACAGCAACGCCAACAATGTGGTGCGCTTCACGGAATGGAATGCCTTTGGCAACCAAGTAGTCGGCCAATTCGGTGGCGTTTGCATACCCTTGCTTCGCCGCTTCCAAGGTACGCTCACCATTGACTTTGATGCCATCAAAACAGAGTGCGGCCATTTCCATGCAATCGTTCCAGGTGTCGAGTGCATCAAACAGACCTTCTTTGTCTTCTTGCATGTCTTTGTTGTAAGCCAGAGGCAAGGCTTTGACGGTCATCATCATCCCGGCTAGCGAGCCATAGACGCGCCCTGTTTTGCCACGAATCAATTCGAGTGCATCAGGGTTTTTCTTCTGCGGCATCAAAGATGAGCCGGAGGTGACGGTATCAGCCAACTCGATGAAATTGGATTCACCTGAGTTGTAGAAAATCATATCTTCTGCCAGACGCGACAAGTGCAGCATGGAAATAGAAGCGACAGACATCAGCTCCATCACATGATCGCGGTCAGACACTGAGTCGAGGGAGTTACGCGTGGCACGGCGAAAGCCCAAATTATGCGCCAACACTTCACGATCAATCGGGTAAGCCGTTCCCGCCAACGCACCGGAGCCCAGCGGGCAAGTATCAAGACGTTCAATCGCATCATGCAGACGTGAGTAGTCGCGCTCAAACATCTCCACGTAGGCTAAACACCAGTGGGCAAATGTGACAGGTTGCGCACGTTGCAGGTGCGTGTAACCCGGCAATACGGTGGCTTGATGTTGTTTGGCGACAGAGACCATTTGCGCTTGCAGACGATCCAGCGCCATTAGCAGTTGCTGGCCTTGCTGACGACACCAGAGTTTGAGGTCAGTGGCGACTTGGTCGTTACGTGAACGGCCCGTGTGCAGTTTTTTACCCAGATCGCCGACTTTGCTGATCAGCTGCTGCTCTACCCAAGAGTGGATATCTTCCGCATCTGAACGCAAGATTTGGTGCGGGTCTTCCATCACTTCAAGCTTAAGCTCGTTTAACGCCAGCTCTAATTTCTGCTGCTCTTCTTCACTCAACACATTGACAGAAAGCAGCGCTTTCGACCACGCGATAGAGCCGACGATATCTTGCTCTGCCAATCGGTAATCAAAACGCAATGAATCGTTGAATTCTTTGAATCTTGTATCTGCTGCTTGGGTAAATCTTCCGCCCCATAATGCCATTGCGTTTCTCCTGATTACCAGTGCTCACTGTGCGTTTGACAGCGCGTTTGCTAAAACAATCTCTGAATGGAATTCAGTATTTTTTTGATGGGTCAACGTTACGGCAAATTCAGACAAAAATAAAGTATTAATTCATTATTTTTACATATTTATTCATGACTATTTTCTGTCGCCTGTAACGAAACAAGCCCATCTTTTCAGATGGGCTTGAGTAAGATAACAAGACAGTTCAGGAAGATCGATTACGATTTTTTCTGACTGTTCAAAGCGCGGATACGGCTCGATAGTGAGTAGAGACGAATGAATCCGCCTGCGTGGCTTTGGTCGTACACTTCATCTTCACCAAAGGTCGCAAACTCTTCGCTGTAGAGGCTGTTGTCCGAACGCTTCTGCGTTACCGTTGCTTGACCTTTGTACAGCTTCACAACCACCTCGCCATTGACATCCTGCGCCAACTCTTCAGACGCCGCTAGGATAGACTTACACAGTGGTGTGAACCAGCGACCATCGTACACAAGGTGTGACGCTTTTAGGCCCAGCTCTTCGCGGAACTCAAATGACGCTTTATCCAACACCAGTTGCTCAACCGCGCGCAGCGCTTCCATCATGATGGTGCCTCCCGGAGTTTCGTAACAGCCGCGAGACTTCATGCCAACCAAACGGTTCTCAACGATGTCGATACGACCCACACCGTGCTTCGCACCTTTTTCATTGAGGTAAACCAGTGCGTTGTATGGCGTCATGGTTTCACCATCAACCGCCACCACTTCGCCCTTTTCTACTTTGAGGGTGACGTATTCCGCTTCGTTAGGCGCTTGCTCAGGGTCAACGGTCCATACCCAGCAATCTTCGTTTGGTGCATTCCAAGTATCTTCTAGCACACCACCTTCGGTTGAGATGTGCCAAGCGTTAGCATCACGCGAGTAGATTTTAGTCAGCGACGCACTACAAGGGATGTTGCGCTCAGCTAGGTAATCCAGACACTCTTCACGGCTGACCAAGTCCCACTCACGCCACGGCGCAATCACTTGCAAGTCAGGGGCGAGCGCAGCAAACGCGCCTTCGAAACGCACTTGGTCGTTACCTTTACCGGTACAGCCGTGACACAAGGCATCTGCACCGACTTTACGTGCAATCTCAACTTGCGCTTTGGCAATGATAGGACGAGCCATTGAGGTGCCGAGCAAGTACTTGCCTTCGTAGTATGCGCCGGTTTTCAGCGTTGGGTAGATGTACTCTGCCACCATCTCTTCTTTGAGATCGACCACGTAACACTCAGACGCACCGGATGCTTTCGCTTTTTCTTCGATGCCAACCAACTCTTCTTCACCTTGGCCGACATCAGCGACAAACGCGACCACTTCACAGTCGTAGTTCTCTTTTAGCCACGGGATGATCACTGAGGTATCAAGACCACCAGAGTAGGCGACGACGACTTTGTTTACTTGTACTTTGCTCATTTTATTCTCTCCAACATCCAGCGCGGCGTATGGCCCTAGCGCTGGGTGATTAAACTGCTTTGGTGCCCTGCATCAAATCAAGCGGACACCCTGTGTTTGTTTGGCAGTGACCACAAGTCACTGCATAAATCTCTTTGTGTGTTTATGGCTTAGGTAAAAACTGAGTGCCGATGCTTTGCCCAGCGAACAGCTCAACGAGCTTTTCTGGGTAGCGCCATGTCGCTACTTCAATCGGACGGCCTAAGTCATTCGCCGCTTCCAACGCTGCGTTGACTTTCACGATCATGCCATCGGTGATCACTTGGCCTTTGATCAGGCTTTGTGCTTTCTCTTCATCTAAGCTTTTGATGAGGTGGCCTTTACCATCCAGTACACCACTCACATCCGACAACAACACCAATTCTGCATCCAGTGCGCCAGCCACTGCGACCGCCGCTTGGTCGGCATTCACGTTCATCAACTGGCCGTCTTGCGTCAAGCCAATCGAGCTAATGATCGGCAGTGCGCCCGTCGCCAAAATCGCTTGCAACACGGTAGAATCGCCAGGTGATGCTTTGCCTACCGCGCCGAGTTCCGGATCCAACTCTTGAACCTGACACAAACCGCCATCGGCTAAGCTCAACCCTACTGCATTCAGGCCATCTTTAATCGCTTGCCCTTGCAGTAGCTTGTTGGCCGTACCAGCCAATGCACCCGCAATGACAGGAATTTGGTCATAAGGCGTCACACGTAGACCCTGTTTTTTGACCGTTTCAAGATTGAGCTTGGCCATAAGATCGTCCACTAAGTATCCGCCGCCGTGGACGATCACAATTCGTCGCTGCGCCTGAGTTTGGTAATTAGCGATGGCGCCAAACACTTGGCTGAGCGTCTCGGTGCAAGAAAGTGCCGCACCGCCTAATTTGATCACTAATGGCGTTTGATTGTTCTCTGTCATTACTCTTACCTCTACCGCTTGATGACTCAGTTTCAACCTTGACGATTGAGACTATACAAGGGCAGTTAACTCGGGATATCCGTAGTGGATGTTTAAACATTGCATCGCTTGACTCGATGCGCCTTTGAGCAAGTTATCAATCGCCGATACGACAATGATGTGCTCGCCCTGAACCTTCCAGCCAATATCGCAGAAAGGCGTGTTTTCGACGTTCTGAATCGAAGGCAGTGTCGTCGTGTGCAGACGAACGGCCGGTTTGTTCTGATAGGCGTTAGTAAACGCTTGTGCTACTTGCTCAGCCGTCACACCAGACGCTAGCTTCATAGTGATGGTCGCCAAAATCCCACGTTTAAAATTGCCCAGGTGAGGGGTGAAGATCACATCGCACCCCAGATGCGTGGCAATTTCCGGTTGGTGGCGGTGAGTAAACACGCCATAAGGCTGAAGACTCACTTCACAAAAGCTGTTCGTCAGTGAGGCTTTGCGCCCCGCGCCCGACACACCACTTGTCGCATTGATGACTGGCCACTGAGTTGTATCAACTAACCCAGATTGCAATAGTGGCTTGATGGCAAGTTGTGACGCAGTGGGATAACAACCCGGCACCGCAATAAGCTGGCTCTGTTTAATGCCTGGCTCATTCCACTCGGCAAGACCATAGGTGGCATTTTCTAGCAGCTGTTCGAACTGGTGCTCAAAACCATAGAACTCACTGTAGAAGCCCTCTTTTTTGACCCGAAAAGCGCCCGAGAGATCAAACACCTGGCAGCCTTGCTCAAGCAATGGCGCGGCTAAATCGTGGCTGACTTCATGGGCAGTCGCAAGAAAAACCACGTCGCTCTCTTTGCCAACCTTTGCCACGTCAACGAGCGGCTGCACTGGCTCGGTCACTAAACCTTGTAACTTGGGGTGCAGTGTCGCAATGCTCTTACCTGCATCGACGCTATTGGCGGACACATATAAACCTGCTAGCGTAAGCTCTGGGTGTTTTTGCACCATGAGCGCCAATTCTGCGCCTGTGTAGCCGCTGGCACCGATGATTGTGGTTTTTAGCATCTCGACATCCATAATTGGGTTAAAAACGCCACCCAAAGAGTGACTATAAATTTACAAACTTTAGCTTTTAACGGTTTTTTATTCATTAAAAGTGATTTATTATGTGTTTTACCTTCTTAATAGAATTATGTCAACAGGGAATGCGAACTAAATATGCAATTACCTAGCTTTATCGAGGTCTACCGCGGCCTTATTTCTACCTCATCCATCAGCTCGACTGACCCACGCTGGGATGAAGGCAATCAGCAAGTCATTGAAAAGCTCGCAGACTGGCTCAAAGACATCGGCTTTCAGGTCGAAGTCACGCAAGTCGAACCGGGCAAGTTCAACCTGATGGCAAAGAAAGGCTCAGGAGAAGGCGGCTTATTGCTGGCCGGACACAGCGATACGGTGCCATTTGATGAAGGACGCTGGAACTACAACCCTCACGCCCTAACAGAAGACAACAACCGTTTCTACGGCTTAGGTACAGCCGATATGAAAGGCTTTTTTGCCTTTATTATTGAAGCGGTAAAAAAGGTCGACTGGAGCAAACAAAGCAAACCGCTCTACATCTTAGCCACATGCGATGAAGAGACGACCATGCTCGGCGCTCGTCATTTCACTGAACACGCCCCGTTTAAACCGGACTACTGCATCATTGGCGAGCCAACCAGTTTAGTGCCTATTCGTGGCCACAAAGGGCACGTCGCCAATGCCGTGCGCGTGACCGGTAAATCGGGCCACTCTTCCGACCCTGCGCTTGGTGTCAACGCCATCGAGATCATGCATGAAGTGTTGTACGCGCTAATGCAACTGCGCGACAAACTGATCAAAGAGTATCATCACCCAGGGTTTGCGATTCCGAGCCCGACTCTCAATTTGGGTCACATCCACGGCGGCGACAGCGCCAATCGCATCTGTGGCTGCTGCGAGCTGCATTATGACGTGAGACCGCTGCCCGGTATCAGTTTGGATGGCCTCGACAACATGCTGCGCGGCGCACTGAAAGACGTCGAAGCCAAATGGCCCGGCCGAATTGAAATCACGCCGCTGCATGAGCCGATCCCGGGTTATGAGTGTCAACATGATCACCCGTTTATTGGTGGTATGGAGTCCATTTGTGGCATGGACGCTGAAACGGTCAACTACTGCACCGAAGCGCCGTTTTTGCAGCAGTTATGTCCGACCTTGGTGCTTGGCCCCGGCTCGATTGACCAAGCCCACCAGCCCGATGAATTCCTCGCCTTCGATTTTATCGATCCGACCATCGATGTACTGTCAAAAGCCATTTACAAATACTGTTTCTAAAAACAGACACGTCGCTCTGCTCGGTGACTTTCCTCTCGAGCAGAGCAATCTTTCGTCGTTAGCCACTTCAAATGTAATAAAATTTCACCCATTTTCTCTGGGGTTGGATGCTTTTTGCCCATTGATATCGATTGCATAATATTTGCAAACTTTGCATGTGATAATTGACTCTAAGCGACATTTTTCGCTAGATTGTTGGCTTATCAAAAGAACAATGGATGTAATTTTTTTACAAGGCAGGACGACAATGAATGAGAAATACTCTGCTCTTCGAAGCAACGTAAGCATGCTCGGGCACTTGCTCGGCAACACCATTAAGGATGCTCATGGTGAAGCACTGCTCGATAAAGTAGAAACAATTCGTAAGCTTTCTAAATCTGCCCTCGCAGGCAACAAAGAAGACCGCGAGAGCTTGATTGAAGAGATCAAAAACCTGCCAAACGAGCAGTTAACTCCCGTTGCGCACGCGTTCAACCAGTTCCTCAACCTCACCAACATGGCGGAGCAGTACCATACGATTTCACGCCATTGTGATGAGCACGTGTGTGAGCCGGACGCCATCAACAGCTTGTTTGCCAAACTGAGCAATAACGAGATCAGCAAACTAGACACCGCTCAGGCTGTGCGCGATCTGAACATCGAATTGGTGCTCACGGCGCACCCGACGGAAATCACCCGCCGCACCATGATCAACAAGCTGGTTAAAATCAACAAATGCTTGTCCAAGCTTGAGCTTGGCGATCTGTCCGCCAAAGAGCGCCAAAAGACCGAACGCCGCCTTGAGCAGCTGATTGCCCAGAGCTGGCATTCTGACACCATTCGTAAGCAGCGCCCAACTCCGCTCGATGAAGCGAAATGGGGCTTTGCTGTGGTTGAAAACTCACTGTGGGAAGCCGTGCCTGACTTCTTGCGTGAGCTTGACGACAAACTCACCGATTACCTTGGTGAAGGGCTGCCTATCGATGCTCGCCCTGTTCATTTTTCATCTTGGATGGGCGGCGATCGCGACGGCAACCCGTTTGTCACCCACACCATCACCCGTGAAGTCATGTTGCTTTCTCGCTGGAAAGCCGCGGATCTCTATCTCAGCGATGTCAACGAGTTGGTCAGTGAATTGTCCATGACGCGCTGCAACGACGCGGTGAGAGCACTCGCTGGAGAGGATGAGCATGAACCTTACCGTGCCGTGCTCAAAGAGCTGCGTGAACTGCTGACCGACACCAAAGACATCCTTGATGCTAAGATCCATGGTCAGAAACTGGCAGTCAAAGCGCCACTGCAACGCATCGCACAGCTGTGGGATCCCCTCTACGCTTGCTACCAGTCATTGCATGAGTGTGGCATGGGCAAGATTGCAGATGGTTCACTGCTCGACACCTTACGCCGCATCAAAGCCTTCGGCGTGCACTTGGTACGTTTGGATATTCGTCAAGAGAGCACCCGTCATTCGGATGTCCTGTCAGAGCTGACGCGCTACCTGGGCATTGGCGATTACGACCAATGGAGCGAGCAAGATAAGATTGCGTTCCTGACCAATGAGCTGGCGTCCAAGCGCCCACTTCTGCCACGCGATTGGGAACCCTCTGAACCTGTCAAAGAGGTACTCGACACCTGTAAGATCATTGCCGCTCAGCCTCGCGAAGCATTTGGCGCATACGTGATCTCTATGGCACGTACCGCCTCTGATGTTCTCGCGGTGCACTTGCTGCTGCAAGAGTCGGGCTGTCCGTACCGTATGGATGTTTGCCCGCTGTTTGAAACGCTCGACGACCTCAATAACGCCGAAGCGGTCATCAAACAGCTGATGAGCATCGACTTGTACCGCGGATTCATTCAAAACCACCAAATGGTGATGATCGGCTACTCGGATTCCGCCAAAGACGCCGGCGTCATGTCGGCCGGTTGGGCCCAGTACCACGCAATGGAGTCCTTGGTCAAAGTGGCGGAAGAGGAGGGCGTAGAGTTGACCCTCTTCCACGGTCGCGGCGGCACGATTGGCCGTGGCGGTGCACCTGCACATGCAGCGCTGCTGTCTCAGCCACCAAAGAGCTTGAAAGGCGGCCTACGCGTAACAGAGCAAGGTGAGATGATTCGCTTTAAACTCGGTTTACCTGAAGTGGCGGTCAACAGTTTCAACCTCTACGCGAGTGCAATTCTCGAGGCAAACCTGCTGCCACCACCAGAGCCGAAACAAGAGTGGCGCGATCTGATGAATGTGCTGTCTGAAGTGAGCTGTGAAGCCTATCGTGGCATTGTACGCGGCGAGCCAGACTTCGTGCCTTACTTCCGTCAAGCAACGCCAGAGCTGGAGCTTGGTAAACTACCACTGGGCTCTCGCCCAGCTAAGCGTAACCCGAACGGCGGTGTAGAGAGCCTACGTGCGATTCCTTGGATTTTCTCTTGGAGCCAAAACCGTCTCGTACTACCAGCATGGCTAGGCGCAGGTGAAGCAATTCAATACTCCGTCGACAAAGGGCACCAAGCGCTACTAGAAGAGATGTGTCGTGAATGGCCATTCTTCTCAACCCGTCTCGGAATGCTCGAAATGGTCTACAGCAAGTGTAATATCGACATTTCTCGCTACTACGATGAACGCCTAGCAGATCCTGAGCTGCTGCCTCTCGGCGATCGCCTACGTGCACAGCTACAAAAAGACATCAAAACCGTACTGAATGTCGAAAACAACGAGAACTTGATGCAGAGCGACCCGTGGGGACAAGAGTCCATTCGCCTGCGCAATATCTATGTTGAGCCATTGAACATGCTGCAAGCAGAGCTGCTCTATCGTACGCGTCAAACTGACGAGCCATCGGAAGAGCTTGAAGAAGCCTTAATGCTCACCATCGCAGGCATTGCGGCAGGTATGCGTAACACCGGCTAAGCCTAGCGCACAAAATTTGGGCGCTCACCGCCCCATTAAACCTAAAAGGCCGATAGTCATCTATCGGCCTTTTTTATTATAAAACAAATACTAACGAGGAAGATGAGCCACAACACTGCGCCAATTATTGTATGGAATACCAAAAATACAATTTTTCAGGCATAATATTTCCAAATCAGGACAAAATAACTCAATATTAAGAATAAAAAACCACAGGTAAAAATCTACTGAGTCTTTTATCAGTTTTTTAGACAACATTGTCCTTCTATTCTACTTTATGCTTATTATTTAGATATACTACTCAGCCATCGCAAGTGACTATAACAACACTAGCTTGCGTATCGATAGTATATCGACCTAGGTGATAGATGGCTTTTTAAGGTGACATGGCCAACACATTGTTGGCGCCGCTTGACAAAAGAATTCGTGCCAAAGAAGCACACACAAGATTAAGCGGTTGTATTTTGAAGTTTATTGACCATTTGGATTGAAGACATGTCATTACCACACGTTATTTTAACGGTCCTGAGCACTCGTGATGCGACGGGCTACGATATTACCAAAGAATTTTCTGCCACTATCGGCTACTTTTGGAAAGCAAGCCACCAGCAAGTCTACCGCGAACTGAACAAGATGGCGCAAAACAATCTTGTGACCTGTGTTCTCGAGCCTCAAGAAGGCAAACCCGATCGTAAAGTTTACTCCATTACCGATGCCGGCCGTACTGCACTGGGTGAGTGGTTTGATCAACCGACCGCGCACCCTACCGTACGTGATGAGTTCTGTGCAAAGTTGATGGCGTGTGCTATCCAACCCTCTGCACCGTTTCGCACTCAGCTCGCTGAGCTTATCGATGAGTCACGCAAGCTAGTCGCTCACTACCAAGAAATCGAGAGCGGTTACTACTCAACGCCTGCGACCCTAGACAAGCAGCAACGTCTAGAGCGTCTCACGCTGCGTCGTAATCTTCTGATTCGTCAAACTTGGATTGATTGGGCAGAAGAAGTGCTCGCTGAGTTGAACGATATGGCGTAATAGCCCTGACCTAACCGTATTAGGTTGAAAGAGACAAAAAGTCAGCGTGATGCTGACTTTTTTCTTTTCTCGGCTAAGTGGTAAACATAACATCGTGGTAAACATAGTATCGTGGCAAACATAGCCTCGTGGTAAACATAGCATCAAAGCGCTCACGACTTAGATCCCATCGCCACCAATGAAGCTTTGTGACTTACCATTGAACTGTTGGTCCATATCCAAAGAGGGCTTATCGGTTTTCGGTCGACCGACAATTTTGGCTGGCACACCAGCAACCGTTGTGTGTGGCGGCACAGGCTGAAGGACAACGGAACACGAACCAATCTTCGCCCCTTCTCCCACTTCGATATTACCCAAAATTTTCGCCCCAGCGCCAATCATCACACCTTCACGAATTTTCGGGTGACGATCGCCGCACTCTTTACCGGTACCACCCAAGGTGACGTCTTGCAAAATGGAGACATCATCTTCGACCACCGCTGTCTCACCAATGACGATACCGGTCGCATGGTCGAGCATGATGCCGCGACCGATTCTCGCTGCTGGGTGAATATCGACCTGACACGCAACAGAGATTTGGTTTTGCAAATAGGTGGCGAGCGCCATGCGCCCTTGCTTCCAAAGCCAGTTGGCAACGCGGTAGCCTTGCAGGGCGTGATAACCCTTTAAGTACAGCAGTGGCATGGAGTACATAGAGACTGCAGGGTCACGGTTGACCGTCGCACAGATGTCACAGGCCGCCGCGGCAGTAATATTGGGATCGGAGTTAAATGCTTCCTCAACCACCTCTCGCACCGCCATGGCAGGCATTGAAGCCGTATTGAGTTTGTTGGCCAAAATGTAGCTCAGCGCCGCCGCTAAACTGTCATGCTTAATGATGGTCGCATGATAGAAGCTGGCGAGCATCGGCTCTTGCTCAGAGAGCTCACGCGCTTCTCGAACAATGGTCTGCCAGACTTTCTGTTTCTCACAATGTTTCATGTTACTTGCTCGTCCCTAATTCTCCCTGGCCTTACATGAGTAAGGTGCGCGCCTTATGAGTCACCTCATGACGCTTATGCTTCGGCTTTCTTATCACGCGCCAGCAAATCTTGCGCGGCTAAGCGTGCGTCCTTCCCTTGATACAATACTTGATAAATTTGGTCAACAATCGGCATCTCGACACCGACACGCTCAGCAAGTAGGAACACCTCTTTGGTGTTGCGATAGCCCTCAACCACTTGGCCAATCTCTTGCTGCGCCGTGTCCACATCCTTACCTTGACCCAGTGCCAATCCAAAACGGCGATTGCGCGATTGGTTGTCCGTACAGGTCAACACCAGATCGCCTAAACCCGCCATGCCCATAAAGGTCTCGGCTTGCGCACCGAGCGCCGCGCCCAATCGGCTCATCTCTGCTAAGCCACGGGTAATCAGCGCGGTCCGCGCATTGGCACCAAAACCGATACCGTCGGACATGCCTGCGCCAATCGCGATGACATTTTTCACCGCGCCGCCAAGCTGCATACCGATAAAGTCACTGTTGGCATAGACTCGGAAGGTTTTGCTGCAATGAATTTTCTCTTGCAGATCTTTCACAAACTCGGCATCTGGCGAAGCCACAGAAATCGCCGTCGGCATCCCCATCGCGAGCTCTTTCGCAAAAGTCGGCCCGGAGAGCACGGCTAGGGAGTATTGATCGCCAATCACATCGTGGGCGACATCTTTCAGTAATCGACCGGTTTCAGGCTCCAGCCCTTTGGTCGCCCAGCAAATGCGAGTGTCTGAGCGCAAATAGGGTTTAACACTGTTCAACACCAGACCAAATACGTGGCTTGGCACCACCACAAGGAGATCTCGACTGGCACTGACGGCTTTTTCTAAGTCCGTCTCAATGATCAAGCTGTCTGGAAAAGCGATGCCGGGTAAAAATTCTTCGTTGGCGCGTGCGGCTTCAAGACGCGCCATGTGCTCAGGCTCGTGCCCCCATAGCACCACATTGGCACCGTTACGTGCCAACGAAATGGCCAGCGACGTGCCGTATGAGCCTGCGCCGAGTACGGTCATAGAGATTGAACGACCATACGCATTTTGGGATTGTGTGTCTGTCATGGTTCCGCCTAGTTGTCCTGCTGCGTGACTAGAATCTAGTGGTCAGCGTTCGTTTTGCCAACCGCTGAACACAAGATTCTCAAACAAAAAATGCACAGCGCATCGTGATGAGATGCTCTGTGCATTTCGCTAAGGTTGCGTCAGAGCGAAGATTACGCCTGAGCTTCACCCTCACCTTGCTGAGCTTGTTGCTGAAGGTAATTCATGAACAGCGCATCAAAGTTCACTGGCGCTAGGTTCAATTGTGGGAACGTGCCTTTCACAACCAAGCTTGAGATGGTTTCACGCGCGTAAGGGAAAAGGATGTTCGGGCAGAATGCGCCTAGGCAGTGCGCCAATTGACCCGCTTCCATTTTCTCAGCCGTGAAGATACCACCTTGCTGAACTTCACAAAGGAATGCAGTGTCGTCTGCGTTCTTCACTGTCACCGTAAGACGAAGCACGACTTCGTAAACACCTTCACCTAGCTCACGGCTTTGCGTGTCTAGATCCAGCTTAACATCTGGGTTCCACTCTTTTTGGAACATAGTTGGTGAGTTCGGTGCTTCAAATGATACGTCTTTTAGGAAGATACGTTGAATTGCGAAGTTTTGAGCTTCTTGTTGCGGTGCTGCTTCAGCCATGGTTCAAATCCTTTCATAGAAAATAGTCTGCCAAGAGACTAACCGAGAGATATGACGCTGACTCGATTTCCACGTTAAATCGTGGCTCTGTTCACATCTCTCTTGAATAAACGTCGATTTTTCAATCAGCGCTCAATGAATTACTTTTTGCCTTTAACCAGAGGTAGGTTCGCTTCACTCCAAGCAATCAAACCGTTTTTGAGAAGATTCACGTTCTCAAAGCCCGCTTTTGCTAGAAGATTCGCGCTTTCTTGCGCCGTCTGACCTGTTTTGCATACTACGATGATTGGGTCGGATTTGTGGTTTTCAAGAGCGCCAAAGCTGCCCGCTTTGATGTCTGATGGCAAAATGTGAACTGCATCCGTGATGTGGCCTTTGCGGAACTCATCTTTTGAGCGGATATCAACCACCACACCGTTTTCACGGTTCATTAATTGAGTCGTTTGTGCTGCCGTGATCTCTTTGTAGGCCGCGGTAGTGGATTTCACGATGTTCATGATAAGGGCAACCAATAGACCCGCCCATACCAAAGAGAGAATCATGTTCTGTTGAAAAAATGCGATGTACTCTTGCATGTCCTGTGCTCTTCGATTTTGGAACTGTACAACGGATGGACAGCCCCCGACTAAAATTCAGCTTGGGAGTATAACGAGGATGATGGGACGGCGCGAGTCAAAAGCGCTCAGAATAAGAATCTGTTGCACATTTCTCGACAAAGACGCCTCTTCATCGCCACGCCACATTGCGACCCTTGCCTTATGCGCGCGTCACGGGGAAGGCGATAACCTGTTCGATATGCTCAAAGCCCAATGCTAGCATGATCAAACGATCCACCCCTAGCGCCACCCCTGCACACTCAGGCAAACCCGCCTCTAGCGCTGCGATTAAATGGCCGTCCATCGGCTGAACCGGCAAGCCCATCTGCTGGCGTTTCTGGTTGTCTTGCTCAAAACGCGCTTGTTGCTCCTTGGGGTTATCCAATTCGTGGAATCCGTTAGCGAGCTCTATGCCGCGAAAATAGACTTCAAAACGATCCGCAACCCGTTCATCGGTCGGATTAATTTTCGCGAGCGCCGCTTGCGTCGCTGGGAAGTCGTACACAAAAGCAGGACGAGTTTGACCAATCTTGGCTTCCACACCGACACTAAATAGCAGTTGCAACAGCGTATCTCTGTCTTGCTCTGGCTGAGCAATATCCGCCAGCCCCAAGGTGGCAGCGGCGACTTTGAGCTCTTCCATGCTCGCGCTTAACGGACACACACCAAGCACTTGCAAGAAGGCGTCTTGGTAGCTCATTCGCTCGGCCGGTGCCACGTTTAAGACCTGCTGCAACAAATCGTCCATCTCATCCATCAGTTGGTGATGGTCAAAACCCACCCGGTACCACTCCAACATGGTGAACTCCGGATTGTGATAGCGGCCACTCTCTTCGTTACGAAATGCCTTGTTGATCTGATAAATCGAACCACTGCCCGCTGCCAATAAGCGTTTCATGTGAAACTCAGGACTGGTCATTAAATAGAGCGCTTGCCCATCGGCATAGCCAGGACCGACAAACTGAGTTTGAAAGGTGTGCAAGTGAATGTCTGTCACCGTCGCTTGACTCATCGCCGGAGTATCCACCTCCATGACGCCTCGGTCAGCGAAAAATTGGCGTAGGGTTTGTAATACGTGAGCACGCTGTTTCAGCGCTGCGATCGATGTGGTCGGTTGCCAGTTCAAAGCTCTATTCTCTTGAAGTGATTTGCTGCGCAACGTATCACAAAGCCCAACAAGGGTTAAGCAGGTTATCGCCGGCCTCATTGATAGCCCACTCATCCCCATCCCTCAGTCGCCGTGATAACTATCACATATCCTAGATTTTTTATGCTCTTATGTGCACTACCGGAGCAAAAACCTAAATACATCAATTTTTCCCTAGAGTGGCTCTTCTACACTACCCCTACCACTTTTGGGGGCTTCCCAAAGCAACAATAACAAGCGGAATCATCCGCACTTTCACACTGGAGGATAACTGTGCAAACCATTACCACAGATATCGCAGTCATCGGCGCCGGCGGCGCTGGTCTGAGAACTGCTATTGCAGCAGCTGAAGCAAATCCCGATTTAAACATCGCTTTGATTTCAAAAGTCTATCCTATGCGTTCCCACACGGTTGCTGCAGAAGGTGGCTCAGCCGCAGTTATCAAGGATGAAGACAGCCTAGACAACCACTTCAACGACACCGTGGGTGGGGGTGACTGGCTTTGTGAACAGGACGTCGTTGAGTACTTTGTTGAAAACGCCACGCGCGAAATGATCCAGATGGAGCAATGGGGTTGCCCTTGGAGTCGGAAAGAAAACGGCGAAGTCAACGTGCGCCGCTTTGGCGGTATGAAGGTCGAGCGAACCTGGTTTGCAGCGGATAAAACTGGCTTCCACATGCTGCACACCCTGTTCCAAACCTCGATGAAATACAACAACATCAACCGTTTTGATGAGTATTTTGTCGTTGACTTGTTGGTGGATGACGGTGAAGTGCAAGGTCTGATTGCCATTCATATGTCGGAAGGGGAACTGGTCACCATCAAAGCCAAGTCTGTGGTACTGGCCACGGGCGGTGCGGGTCGTGTCTATCACTGCAATACCAACGGCGGTATCGTGACAGGCGATGGCATGGCGATGGCGTATCGTCATGGTGTGCCACTGCGTGATATGGAGTTCGTGCAATACCACCCAACCGGTCTACCTGGTACCGGTATCCTCATGACCGAAGGTTGTCGTGGTGAAGGCGGGATCATCGTCAATAAAAACGGTTACCGCTACCTGCAAGATTACGGCATGGGACCAGAGACACCGGTGGGTCAACCGAAGAACAAATACATGGAACTCGGGCCACGCGACAAAGTATCCCAAGCGTTCTGGCATGAGCAGCAAAAAGGCAACACCATCAAGCACCCACTCGGTGATGTGGTCCACCTTGATTTGCGCCACCTAGGTGAAGAGTACCTCCAAGAGCGCTTGCCGTTCATCTGTGAACTGGCCAAAGCCTACGTTAACGTTGACCCAGCTAAAGAGCCCATCCCAATTCGTCCAACGGTTCACTACACCATGGGCGGGATCGAAACCAATGGCCAGTGTGAAACACGCATCAAAGGCCTCTTTGCGGTCGGTGAGTGTGCGTCTGTCGGTCTGCATGGCGCAAACCGCTTAGGTTCAAACTCCCTGGCTGAGTTTGTTGTGTTTGGACGTGTGGCGGGCGAGCAAGCCGTGCAGCGCGCCGCCGAGTTCAAAGGTTGGAATGACGCCGCGATTGACGCGCAAATCAAAGAGGTGGAAGCCCGTATTCAAGCCCTAATGAATCAAGAGGGTGACGAAAACTGGGCGGATATTCGCACGGAAATGGGCCATACCATGGAAGCGGGCTGCGGCATCTATCGTCAAGAAGATCTGATGCAAGCAACCATAGATAAAATCACCGAGCTCAAACAGCGCTACAAGCGTATTGGCATCAAGGACAAAGGTAAGGTCTTCAACACCGATCTGCTCTACGCCATCGAAGTGGGTTACGGCCTTGAAGTGGCGGAAGCCATGGTGCATTCGGCGATTTTGCGTACAGAGTCTCGCGGTGCCCACCAGCGTCTTGATGATGGCTGCACAGAGCGCGATGACGTGAACTTCCTTAAGCACTCCCTCGCCTTCTATCAAGCGGATGCAGCGCCAAGCATCGACTACAGTGATGTCACCATCACCAAGTCACAGCCAAAAGCACGCCTCTACGGTGAAGCCGCTGAAAAAGCCGCCGCACAAGAAGCCGCCGAGAAAAACGCAGAGGAGAAAGCCTAATGTCAGCCAACCGCATTCAAAAAGTCGACATTCTGCGTTATGACCCAGAAACCGACAACGAACCGCACTTTGAAACCTTCCAAGTGCCGTTTGATGAAACCATGTCCATCCTTGATGCGATTGGTTACGTCAAAGACAACTTAGACAAAGAGCTCTCTTACCGCTGGTCTTGCCGCATGGCGATTTGTGGCTCTTGCGGCATCATGGTCAATGGTGTGCCAAAACTGGCATGTAAGAGCTTTCTGCGTGACTACCCAAATGGCGTCAAAATCGAGCCATTGGCAAACTTCCCTATCGAAAAAGATTTGATTGTCGATATGACGCCATTCATTGAGCGTCTTGAAGCCATCAAGCCTTACATCATAGGAAACGACCGCAAACCCGAAGACGGCACTAACCTACAGACGCCTGAGCAAATGGCCAAATACAAGCAATTTGCTGGCTGCATCAACTGTGGTTTGTGCTACGCCGCCTGCCCTCAGTTTGGTCTTAACCCTGAGTTCATTGGCCCTGCGGCCCTCACCTTGGCACATCGTTATAACCTCGACAGCCGCGACAACGGTAAAGCCGAGCGCATGGCGCTGATCAACGGTGACAATGGCGCATGGGGCTGTACCTTCGTCGGCTACTGCTCAGAAGTGTGTCCGAAGAGCGTGGATCCTGCGGCGGCGGTGAACCAAGGCAAAGTCGAATCCTCGATGGACTTCGTGATTGCTATGTTAAAGCCTGACGGCACACCTGCAAAAGAGGAGGCATAAGGATGAGTAACCGTAAACCTTACGTTCGTGAAGTGAAACGCACCTGGTGGAAAGATCATCCGTTTTACCGCTTCTACATGTTGCGTGAAGCAACGGTGTTGCCTTTGGTGCTGTTTACTCTGTTCCTCACCATCGGATTGGGTTCGCTGGTCAAAGGCCCAGAAGCGTGGCAAAGCTGGCTTGGCTTTATGGCAAACCCAGTGGTCATCGCCATCAACATTGTGGCGTTGGCTGGCAGTTTACTGCACGCCCAAACCTTCTTTAGCATGATGCCGCAAGTGATGCCGATTCGCTTAAAAGGCAAACCCGTTGATAAAAAGATCGTCGTTCTCACTCAGTGGGCAGCGGTGGCGTTTATCTCTCTCGTCGTCCTCGTGGTGGTGTAAGGAGCCGTAATCATGAATTCAAATTTCAACGTTAACAGAGCCCCTAAACGCAGTGATGAGCCAGTATGGTGGGGGCTATTTGGCGCTGGCGGTACTTGGTTCGCGATGATCACCCCTGTGACTATTTTGGTCTTAGGTGTGCTGGCCCCGCTGGGCATCATCAGCGCAGACGCATTGAGCTATGAGCGCGTGTCCGAGTTTGCCACCAGCATCATCGGTGCGCTGTTTATCATCGGCACTCTGGCTCTACCCATGTGGCATGCCATGCACCGTGTCCATCACGGCATGCATGATCTTAAAATCCACGCGGGTGTCGTCGGCAAAATTGCCTGCTACTTCTTCGCAGCCCTTATCTCAGCGTTGGCGGTGATTTTTATCTTTATGATCTAAGCCTCCGTCTATTAAAAATAGAAAGCCCGCTCAACTGAGCGGGCTTTGTTTATCTTGTGCCTCGTTTGTGAGTGTCTATCGCACTTACAGAATAAAGCGGCTGAGATCTTCGTCTTCGACAAACTCACCCAAGCGCGCTTTCACGTATTGCGCATCAATCACCAGCTTAGAGCCTGCCTTGTCGGTCGCTTCAAAGGAGATTTCATCCATCAAGCGCTCCATCACAGTGTGCAGACGGCGTGCACCGATGTTCTCGGTGGTTTCATTGACCGTCCATGCCGCTTCTGCAATCTGGGTGATACCCTCTTCGGTGAACTCAATGTCAACGTCTTCGGTTTTCATCAACGCACAGTATTGCTCGGTCAGTGATGCTTTAGGCTCCGTTAGGATGCGCTTGAAATCGTGGCTAGAGAGTGCCTCCAGCTCGACACGAATCGGTAGACGACCTTGCAGCTCTGGGATCAGATCCGATGGCTTCGCCACTTGGAATGCGCCCGATGCGACAAACAGAATATGATCGGTTTTGACCATACCGTGTTTGGTTGAGACCGTGCTGCCTTCAATCAACGGCAGTAAGTCACGCTGTACGCCTTCTCGAGATACATCTGGACCAGAGCTTTCGCCGCGCTTACAGATTTTATCAATCTCATCGATAAACACGATGCCGTTGTTTTCGACGTTAAAGATCGCTTGTTCTTTGAGCTCTTCTTGATTGACCAGCTTCGCGGCTTCTTCTTCAGTCAACGCTTTGAACGCATCTTTGATTTTCAGCTTACGCTTCTTCTTAGTATCACCGGCTAAGTTGGCGAACATGCCTTGAAGCTGATTGGTCATCTCCTCCATGCCAGGAGGCGCCATGATCTCGACGCCCATTTGCGGCGCAGCGACATCAATTTCAATCTCTTTATCGTCAAGTTTGCCTTCACGGAGTTTTTTGCGGAACACTTGACGAGTATTCGATGAACTCTCGTCTTGCTGCTCATTCTGGCCCCAAGCATCGCGTGCTGGCGGCAATAGCGCATCAAGAATGCGCTCCTCGGCTTGCTCCTCGGCGCGGAACTTCACTTTCTCCATCGCCTGTTGGTGCGTCATTTTGACCGCGACATCGGTCAAATCACGAATGATGGTCTCCACCTCTTTGCCCACGTAGCCCACTTCCGTGAACTTTGTGGCTTCAACTTTGATGAAGGGCGCATTGGCTAACTTGGCTAAGCGACGGGCAATTTCAGTTTTACCCACACCCGTTGGCCCTATCATCAGAATGTTCTTCGGTGTTACTTCGCTGCGCAAGCCTTCTTCTAGCTGCATACGACGCCAGCGGTTACGGAGCGCGATCGCCACAGAGCGTTTTGCGTTTTCTTGGCCAATGATGTGGCGATTCAGTTCGTGGACGATTTCGCGAGGAGTCATTTCAGACATAATTGAATTCCTTAAATGTAGTGACCACTATCTTGCTTTTTACTTCGCAGCGCTGTGCGGGATTTCTAGTTCTTCGATAGTGTGGTGATGGTTGGTGAACACACAGATATCACCAGCAATTTTGAGCGACTTTTCCGCGATGTCACGGGCGTCGAGTTCGGTGTTTTCGAGCAGCGCCGTCGCTGCCGCTTGCGCAAAGTTGCCCCCAGAACCAATCGCGATCAAATCGTTTTCTGGCTGCACCACATCACCATTACCGGTAATGATCAACGATGCTGTCTCATCAGCAACAGCCAACAAAGCTTCAAGCTTGCGCAGCGCACGGTCACTGCGCCAATCTTTGGCCAGCTCAACCGCCGCTTTGGTCAAATGACCTTGGTGCATTTGCAACTTACTTTCAAAACGTTCGAACAAGGTAAACGCGTCGGCAGTACCACCGGCAAATCCCGCAAGTACCTTGTTGTTGTACAAACGGCGAACTTTACGTGCGTTGCCTTTCATCACTGTGTTACCCAGTGATACTTGTCCATCACCAGCAATGACGACTTTGTTGTTACGACGTACGGATACAATGGTAGTCACGGTGGGGCCTCATACTTTATTCATTTGGATGTTAGTCTTTATATGAGGCTATGAAAAACAGAATTCAAGGGTAGAAAAGACATCGCCCCGACAAGAAGCCGGGGCGATGTTTTTACTTTGAACGCATTAGACGTCGGCGTTTATTGTGCTTCTTTCCAAATCGCACAAGGCTCGATTTTGGCGCGCTGTAACTTGTGCTTATCACGCTCTGCGTCACGCTTAAATTTGTATGGGCCAAGCACCACACGATACCAACTGCTGTCTTCTTTTTTGCGAATTTTGCTGTTGATGCCTTGGAAAGCAATATCCAGCTTACGCGCTTCAGCTTGCTGCGCGGTTTTATACGCGCCGCACTGCATGATGTAGGGAATCTCAGACACCACCAGCTCTTTGGCTGTCACTTCCACTTCACGACTCGGCAACGACTCGACATAGTCCCACTTCTCTTCTGGCGGAGGAGGGAGAGTTTGGCTGCTTTTCACTTTGGGTTTCGGGGTAGGCTTCGCGGATTGAACCACCGGCGCAGGCGGCTCAGGATCGCTACTGAGTAGATACAACCCATAACCGAACGCCGAGACCAAGACGATGGCCAACAAACCACTGCGCCACGGTTTCTTGCGGCGCGGGGCGGCTTTTTTAGTCGGCTTACGGCTACTGCCGCGCTTTACGTAATCTCTATTCGCCACAACTGATTATCAAACCATTTAATACAACTGCTCGCTATGTTAAAGCAGATTTGTGTGTGAGGACAGACCGGAATTGGAAGCGGCTCAGCAAAACTGGCCGCAAAGTGGCGCAGCCAGGGCGACCGGCGGTTCAATGACCGTTCAAGTCGTCTAGAGGACGCGCGGCGGCGCGGCGCTATCTCGAATCACCAGTTCTGTTTCGAGCAGTCGAGAGCCGGCACGCACGTCGTGGCCACGGAGGATCTCAAGCATCATCAGCATCGCCTGACGCCCGATTTCATAACGCGGCTGAGAAATCGTCGTGAGTGGTGGATCGCAGTATTGCGCAAACTGAATGTCATCAAAACCCACAACCGATAGATCTTGTGGCACGCGAAGTCCGAGCTTTTTCGCTTCCTGAATCGCGCCAATCGCCATCATATCATTGTGACAAAAAACCGCTGTCGGCGGCTCAGATAAGGCCAACAACTGACGAATCGCCTTCGCACCATCTTCAAATGTGAAGTTGCCTTCTGCGCAATAGTGTTCGTTCATCGTTAGGCCTGCGCGGCGCAACGCTTGTTGATAACCCTGGTGACGGAACTGACACAGTAGAGCACTCTCTGGCCCCGAAATCTGCGCGACACGGCGATGCCCCATCTGAGTCAGGTAGTTGACCGCTTCAAATGCGGAAGTGAGGTTATCAATATGCACGGTGGGCAACTCTAACTCAGGCGCAAATTCGCACGCCATGACCATCGGCGGCAGATTCTTTTGTTCTGCCTTGCTAACATCAAACGGTAAATCCGTACCGAGCAGCAGCATGCCATCGGCCTGCTTAGTGAATACCAAGTTCACAAAAGAGCTTTCACGCTTTCTTTGTTGGCCGCTGTCCCCAAGCAATACGATGTAACCGTGCTCCATAGCCGCATCTTCAATGCCACGAATGATTTCGGTGTAATAGGGATCGCAAATGTCTGGGATGATCGCGATGATGGTCTTTGATTCGTTTCTACGCAGATTGCGCGCCAGCGAGTTGGGTGAGTAGCCAGCTTCAAGCACCGCCTCTTCGACGCGTTTTCTCGTCGCAGAAGAGACTTTCTCGGGATTCATCAACGCCCGTGATACCGTCGCCGTCGACACTCCCGCAAGCTGGGCAACATCCTTCATTGTCGCCATAAGTTATTAACCCTCTTAATTAAAGATGTAGCGCTTTAGCCACCTAAACCTTGTTGCCTTGATCATAGCGTCTGGTGTGGTGATGACGGGGTCAATCCTGCACCGCTTATGATGATGGTAGGCTGATGCCCACTCTTATTGGCAGCGAAAAGCAATCGTTTGGCTCTTGCCAAGGTTCGCTTCGCCTATCCCTTTCCAAACAACTAGTTTATTCATTTCGAAACAGAAAGTTACGGGATATTTAACAAAACCCGAACTATAAAAGAGAGCCAGATCACAAATAAATGAAAAAGAACGAAATCAGCTCACAGCGCCTATCGTCCCTGCCCCTATTTAAACTAATCGGCGTGTTAGCTCAAGTCTTGAGGCTCGATATCGACCGACCAACGGACCTTTTTCGCGCTCGGCAGCAACTCGATAGCCGGCTTAGCACTGGCTAGCAGCTTTTGCATTAACGAGCGCTGCTCGGTTTGCAGCAGTAATTGCCAACGGAACTTACCCGCACGTTTGGCAAGCGGGGCGGGTGTCGGGCCCAGCACCATGCAGCCGGAATCAAACAGAGGGTGGGATTCTAAAGTAAAGCGGACTTGGCGTAGGAACTCTTCCACCAGCTCAGATTGGTTCGCCTCCGCACGAAACAGCGTTAAAAACGAATACGGGGGCAACGCCGCCAGTTTTCGCTCTGCTAAGGCCACCTCGGCGAAGTCCCGATAACTCTTTTTCAACAGTGCTTGCAATAGGCTGTGCTCTGGGTGGTGGGTTTGCAACAACACTTCACCGGGTTTACTGGCACGCCCCGCTCGGCCTGCCACCTGAATGAATAGCTGGGCTAAACGCTCAGAGGCTCGAAAGTCGCTGCTGTAGAGTGAGCCATCGACATCCAACAGCGCCACCAGCGTCACATCCGGGAAATGGTGCCCTTTGGCGAGCATTTGCGTGCCGATCAGAATCTGATATTCACCGCGTCGAATGGCGCTTAACGCCTCTTCTAGGCTGCCTTTGCGCCGCGTGCTGTCGCGGTCAATACGAATGGTTTTCTGCTCTGGAAAGAGCGTATGCAGTTGTTTCTCTAGCTGCTCGGTTCCCACCCCAACAGTGACCAGTTGAGTGGAACCACACCCTTGGCACTGGTGGATCGTCGGCTGCTGAGAGCCACAGTGGTGACAGCGAATTTCGCTGCTGTGCTGATGGTAGGTGTAGTAGGCGTCGCAGCGCTTGCATTCCGCGATCCAGCCACATTCGTGACACATCAGAGCCGGGGAAAAGCCGCGTCGATTTAAAAACAGCATCACCTGATTGCCTGCGTTGAGGTGCTTGCGCATTTGAGCGATCAGTGGCGCAGAGAGGCCCCCCTCTAAATAGAGCCCTTTGACGTCAATCACTTGATTGGTGGTGGGCACCGCACTGCCTGCTCGGCGAGACAAATGCAGATGATGATATTTGCCAGACAGCGCATTGTGCAGCGTTTCTAACGCGGGCGTTGCTGAACCAAGCACAATCGGGATCTGCTCTTTGTTGGCGCGCATGACCGCCACATCGCGCGCATGGTAGCGCAAGCTATCTTGCTGCTTGTAAGAGCTATCGTGCTCTTCATCGACAATAATAATGCCCAGATCAGCAAAAGGCGTCAGCAATGCAGATCGCGTCCCAATCACAATGCCGGCCACTTTATCGCGCGCGCACAACCAGGCATTGAGGCGCTCGGTGTCATTCAATCCAGAATGGACTACCTCAATCGGCACGTTAAAACGCTTTCGAAAGCGATTAATGGTTTGCGGCGTCAGGCCGATTTCCGGCACCAACACCAAAGCCTGCTGACCCCGTTCGAGGACTGGCTTAATCATGTTGAGGTACACCTCGGTTTTACCTGAACCGGTCACCCCTTCGAGCAAAAAGCAGCCAAAACCGCTGAAACTGTTGACCGTCGCGATGGCGATCGCTTGCTCTTCATTCAGCTTTGGTTTCTCGACATCGGCTTCAATGTCAGCACCCCACTTAGCAAAATGAGGCTTGCGCTCAATCGACTCAATCCAACCTTTGTCTGTCAACGCGCGCAGCACACTAGTGCTGACCTCTTCATCAATAAAACGTTGGTGTGACGTCGGTCCGTGTTGCAGCATCTGCATCACTTTGGCTTGCTTAACCGCTCGGCCAAACCCATGCATCAATTGATCGCGTCCGGTTGGCGTCAGTTGCCATTCCACCACGGCGGTAAAGTCGGCCGGTTTTCCCTTACGCAGGGCGCTGGGCATCGCATTGGCTAAGGTGTCGCCAAGTGGATATTGGTAAAAGTGGCTGCACCAGTGCAACAAGGTATATAACGAGTCGGGCCAAACAGGTTGACTGTCGAGCACCTGCTTAATCGGCTTGATTTTGTCCATCGGCAGCGATGACTGCTGCACCAAGGCCGTCACGATACCAACTAAGGTTTGACGGCCAAAAGGCACAGACACGCGCCCACCAATCACTGGAAAAAGGTGTCCAGGGATTTGATAGTCAAACTGTTTATCTAGTGGTACGGGTAACGCGACTCGGGCGATGGTGGGTCTCATTCAGTCTTTCACTGCAGGTCGATGACGCGTTTAGTCTAAGGGAAAAGACAGAGTGAGAAAAGCCAGCGCATCTCAGTGTCTGTATGAGGAGACGCGGGTAACACCACTTCGCGATAACATCCATGTGTCTCCCTCTCCTGCAGCGGCTAAAAAAGTAGCGATTTCTACCCCAAATCGGTTGATCCTAGGCGTACTATTCATTACTATATCGCGCCTTAGAGATATGGCTGCTCTGGCAGCGGTGTCCTAAATCCATTTTACATTAACTACGTGTGGTGTCCGGCTCTGAATCGGATAGCGACACGGCCTATATTGAGGTTACCCCATGAAAGCTGGAATCCACCCAGAATACAAAGCAGTAGCAGCAACTTGTTCTTGTGGCAACACATTTGAGTTCAAATCTACTCTAGACAAAGAATCAATCCACCTAGACGTATGTGACAAATGTCACCCATTCTACACTGGTAAGCAACGTATCGTTGATACAGGCGGCCGTGTAGATCGCTTTAACAAGCGTTTCGGTGCTCTATCAAGCGGTAAGAAGTAATTCCTTCTCGCGGATAGGAAAAAGGACGCTGCGGCGTCCTTTTTTGTTGCCAGAGATTTAGAGCAATTAACCTATTCACAGCAAAACCCGCAGTCATATCTCTTTCTATCTGGTCTAATCTCCAGTCGTTTCCCACATATTACCCTACTCGCTCGCATTCTGACCTAGGCAGCTTGACTCAGTTCCTCTAAAATGATTAACCCCCTTTGTGCTGAATCATTTTAACGAGTACCTATTTCTATGCCTGATGACCACCGTCAAGACCTGACCCCTGAAGAACAATTTCGCCAAAAAGCGCTCGACTACCATGCCTTTCCAAAACCAGGCAAGATCTCTGTCGAGCTGACCACCCAAGCAGAAACCGCGCAAGATCTCGCGCTCGCCTACAGCCCAGGCGTGGCCGAGCCGGTACGAGAGATCGCTCAAAACCCCGATAATGTCTATAAGTACACTGCAAAAGGCAATATGGTGGCAGTGATCTCCAACGGCACAGCGATTCTTGGCCTAGGTAATCTTGGCCCACTGGCATCAAAGCCCGTGATGGAAGGCAAAGCCCTGCTGTTTAAGCGCTTTGCAGGTTTGGACTCCATCGACATCGAAGTCAAACATCGCACCATCGATGAGTTTGTCGACACGGTCGCCAACATCGCGGATACCTTTGGCGGCATCAACTTAGAAGACATCAAAGCGCCAGACTGCTTTGAAATCGAAAAACAATTAATTGAGCGCTGTGATGTGCCAGTCTTCCATGATGACCAACACGGTACCGCCATTGTGACGGCTGCTGGCATGCTAAACGCCATTGAGCTGCAAGGTAAAAAACTGGAAGACGCCGTGATTGTCTGTCTGGGCGCCGGTGCGGCTGCCATCGCTTGTATGGAGCTGCTGATCAAGTGCGGCGCGATGCGCGAGAAAATTTACATGCTGGATCGCAAAGGTGTGATCCACACTCGACGTGATGATCTCAACGAATACAAACAACTGTTTGCCAACAACACCGACAAACGTACGCTGCAAGATGTCATCGAAGGCGCCGATCTGTTCCTTGGCGTTTCTGGTCCTAACCTGTTATCGCCAGATGATCTTAAATTGATGGCCGACAAACCCATCGTGTTTGCCTGTTCTAACCCAGATCCTGAGATCAAACCTGAGCTCGCTCATGATGTACGCAATGACCTTATTATGGGTACAGGTCGCAGTGACTACCCGAACCAAGTCAACAACGTACTTTGCTTCCCGTTTATTTTCCGTGGCGCACTGGATGTACGTGCTAGCGAGATCAACGATGAGATGAAGCTCGCTGCCGTAGCAGCGATCCGTCAACTGGCGAAGGAAGAGGTCCCTGCCAATGTTCTGACCGCCGCGGGTGTGGATTCACTCTCGTTTGGCCCAGACTACATTATTCCAAAACCGATGGACCCAAGACTGCTCCCCCGCGTCGCCAAAGCGGTCGCGTTAGCCGCGGTAGAATCCGGGGTGGCACGCATTGAGCTGCCTGACCATTACATGGATATCGAGTAACCTTGACGCCCACTACCAGCCACGACCTTTGTCTCTGGCTGAGCAAAAACAACAAAGCCGCTGACGATGTCAGCGGCTTTTGCATTCAAATTCGGTGCAAAACAGGGCCAGCGTTAGTCGTCAAACGCCTCAAACTCAATCCCCATCTCCGTCATCAGCTTTTTCACTTCAGCGGGAATATCATCTGGACGGTCTTTACGCAAATCTTCATCCGTCGGTAATGGTTGACCTGTGTAAGCGTGCAAGAACGCTTCACACAACAACTCACTGTTGGTGGCATGACGCAGGTTGTTGATCTGGCGGCGCGTACGCTCGTCTGTTAATACCTTAAGGACTTTAAGTGGGATGGAGACCGTGATTTTTTTCACTTGCTCACTTTTCTTACCGTGTTCTGCGTATGGGCTAATGTATTCGCCATTCCAGTCTGCCATTGCGCACCTTTATATTTGCGTATGAGTGTTTAAACCACAATTTTAACGGTATTTATGGCTACAAGCAAAGACATATAGACGTCTAGAAGTGTTGACGTCTTAAAAAATGAGAAGTAAAGTGGTTGGCGATAGGAGTGAATCGGCCCAAACTGTGAGTGTGTCGCAGCACTACACCACATTGGGTGCCGGATACACCTGATAAGCAACAGGTATATCGCATTCCCTAAAACAAGTCACTACTGTTCGCAAGGAAAACGCTATGAGCACGCGCAAACCCGCCACCATCGCGGTACGTACTGGTATCGAGTCAGACACCCAACATCACGCTGTCGTTCCCCCTATTTATCTCTCGACCAATTATGGCTTTCCGGCGTTTGGTGAAGTGCCGAAATACGATTACACGCGTTCTGGTAACCCGAACCGTGGCCTGCTTGAAACGGCGCTGTATGAGTTAGAAGGTGGAGAAGGCGCTGTAGTGACCAATTGTGGCACCTCAGCGCTCAACCTTTGGGTCTCTGCGTTTGTCGGTCCAGATGATTTGATTGTCGCGCCACACGATTGCTACGGTGGCACCTATCGACTCTTCAATACCCGCGCGCAAAAGGGCGACTTCAACGTGTTGTTCGTCGACCAATCCGATGACGCAGCCTTGACCGCCGCCATCAACCAGAAACCCAAGCTTATCCTGTTGGAAACGCCATCAAATCCTTTGGTGCGTGTGGTGGATATCGAGAAAGCCTGCCAGCAAGCGAAACAAGTCGGCGCACTGGTCGCGGTTGACAATACCTTCTTAACCCCGATTTTCCAGAAGCCACTCGAACTGGGTGCGGATTTCGTTATTCACTCAACCACCAAATACATCAACGGTCACTCCGATGTGATTGGCGGCGTGGTGATCACCAAAACCAAAGCGCACGCTGAAGAACTGGCTTGGTGGGGCAACTGCATTGGGGCCACCGGCACGCCGTTTGATAGCTACATGACGCTGCGTGGCATCCGCACGTTGGGCGCACGAATGAAGGTGCACGAACAAAGCTCGGCAAACATTCTCGACTTTCTGAAAACAGAGTCACTAGTTGGCCGCATCTATCACCCAAGCTTGCCGGATCACCCTGGTCATGACATCGCCAAGAAACAACAATCAGGCTTTGGTTCTATGCTCAGCTTCGAGTTCGCTGGCAGCTTTGAAGAACTGAAACAGTTTGTCGGTGAGTTGAAACTCTTCTCGCTTGCAGAATCGCTAGGCGGCGTAGAAAGCCTCATTTGTCACCCAGCGTCAATGACCCACCGTGCGATGGGCGAAGAGGCGTTGGCCGAGGCAGGTGTCTCTCAGCAACTGCTGCGTCTGTCTGTCGGTCTTGAAGATGCCGATGACCTGATTGACGATCTCAAGCAAGCCTTTAACTGTGTGAAGGAGTCCGCGTAATGACGACATCGCGTCAACTGCATAAATTTGGTGGTAGCAGCTTAGCGGATCCGGAGTGCTACCGCCGGGTAGTCACCATACTCAAGGAATACTCTGGCAGCGATGATCTGATCGTTGTCTCAGCGGCCGGTAAAACCACCAATCATTTGATTGAGTTTACCGAGGCGCTCTATAAAGATGGCCGCCTTGCCCATGAAGCGTTGCAGTCGGTACGACAATTCCAAACAGGGCTTATCGAAGCCTTGATTGACAGTGACGACGAACAAGCGCACATGCTAGCGACGCTCAAAGACGAGTTCACCACCCTCGGCGAATTAAGCGCCCCGTTAAGCGAGGCGGAGCAAGCTGCGGTACTTGGCCACGGTGAAATGTGGTCCTCAAGACTGCTCGCCGCGCTATTGAATCAAGCGGGTTTACCAGCCATCGCGCAAGACTCTCGCACTTTCTTACGGGCAGAAACCGGCACGCAACCTGAAGTGGATCGTGGTCAGTCCTACCCACTACTGAAGGAAATTTTGGCGCAACACTCACAGCGTCGTCTGGTGTTTACCGGCTTTATGGCGCAAAACCAAGCAGGCCAAACCGTGCTGCTTGGCCGAAACGGATCCGATTACTCTGCCACCGTGATTGGCGCGCTCGCAGAGGTCAGTCGCGTGACGATTTGGAGCGACGTTGCTGGCGTATACAGCGCAGACCCTCGCCTTGTCAGTGATGCTTGTCTTCTGCCCCTATTGCGACTTGATGAAGCAAGTGAACTGGCACGCCTTGCCGCCCCCGTGCTGCATAGCCGTACCTTGCAGCCTGTCGCTCAAAGTACGATGGACTTGCACCTGCGCTGCAGCTACGACCCCGAATCTGGCTCTAGCCGCATTGAGCGCGTCCTCGCGTCTGGGCGTGGTGCCAAGATCATCTCCTCACTCAATGACGTCTTGTTGATTCAGTTAAACTTCGCCTCTGGCCATGATTTCAATCGCATGGAAAAAGAAGTGCTGAGCAGTTTGAAACGCGCCCAACTTGAACCTTTGACTTATGAAGTCCAAGCGGATAAGCACTCATTACGCCTTGCTTATACCTCGGAAATTGCAGGGGGCGCTTTAGGCTTCTTACAAGATTCCGCCATCGCAGCAGAAATTAAACTCAAGGAGGGCTACGCCCTTGTCGCTGCGGTGGGCGCTGGTGTCACCAACAACGCCAACCACTGTTACGGCTTTTACCAGAAGCTCAAGTCATCGCCTGTCGAGTTCATCTCTGAATCTCGTTCCGGTCTCAGTTTGGTGGCTGTCTTACGCCGCACCGAAACCGAACCACTCGTTAAGGCGATTCACAACCAACTTTTCCAAGCACAAAAACGAGTCGGCATCGCCCTATGCGGCAAAGGCAACATTGGCTCCAGTTGGTTAACCCTGTTTGCAGAACAAAAAGCAGAGCTAGAAAAGCGTCGTGGAATGAGTTTTGAGCTCGTGGCGGTGATCGACAGCCAAACCTATTGGTTTAATGACCAAGGCATCGATCCTAGTGCGGTCAGTGAGCATTTCGATGAAGAGTCTATCCCTTATCAGCAAGGCGAGTGGATCCAGCGCCTCGGTGCGATTCAGGGCTATGACGATGTGGTCGTACTCGACGTGACGGCGAGTAAAGAGTTGGCTGAGCGCTACCTCGATATCGCCGAGCAAGGCATGCATCTTATCTCTGCCAATAAGGTTGCCGGCTCTGCCTCAAGTGCTTACTACCACCAAGTCCAAGATGCGTTTGCCAAAATAAACCGCCATTGGCTCTACAATGCCACCGTTGGAGCAGGCTTGCCGATCAACCACACTGTGCGCGATTTGCGTGAAAGTGGCGATGTCGTCTATGCGGTCTCAGGGATTTTCTCTGGCACCCTCTCTTGGTTGTTCCAACAATATGATGGCAGCGTACCGTTTGCCGAGTTAGTCGATTTAGCGTGGCAGCAAGGCTTAACCGAG
Organism: Vibrio sp. R12-SW3-ISO1; assembly: GCF_059834005.1. NCBI lineage: Bacteria > Pseudomonadati > Pseudomonadota > Gammaproteobacteria > Vibrionales > Vibrionaceae > Vibrio > Vibrio sp. R12-SW3-ISO1. Next base: position 6,887 of record NZ_JCBDGK010000044.1, on the reverse strand, counting down.
CCAGACCCTAGGCAGGATCTCGATGGCTCTGACGTAATGCGCAAGCTGGTCATCTTAGCCAGAGAAGCCGGTCTCGAGATTGAACCTGAATCGGTCAAAGTCGAGAGCTTAGTGCCCGATGAACTGGCCGAACTCTCACTGGATGATTTTCTCGATAACAGTCAGCAGCTCAGCGAACAGTTGGCAGAAAGGCTCGAGAAAGCGCAACGTGAAGACAAAGTGCTGCGCTACGTCGCGAGACTGGAAAAGAACGGAAAAGCTCGAGTGGGTGTCGAAGCACTCAGCAAAGAGCACGCCTTGGCCAACCTGTTACCATGCGACAACATCTTTGCGATTGAGAGCAAATGGTATAAGGACAACCCACTGGTCATTCGTGGACCGGGGGCGGGTCGAGAAGTGACCTCAGGGGCGATTCAATCAGACCTTAACTTACTGTCCAGTTTTCTCTAGTTTCACAGGTTGCTTCGGCAACCTGTTTTCTTATTCGGGCGTCGTTCTGCGCGCACTTCAAATTCTCTCATTATGAACTTGAAAAAAATTCATGGTGGGAGTGTTGACATTAAAACGTATTCAATACATCCTGTGGACATATAGACGTCTAAACGTCGATTTAATCAAATTGAATGTTGGGGCTGCAGTTACCTACGGATAGGGTCGCCACACGGAGAGAGAAAGATGGGATACACACACGCGAGTCATATTGACGCTTTAAACCAAAATATTGCCGAGCTATCGAACAACATCAATGTGTCATTCGAGTTCTTTCCTCCGAGCAGCGGAAAAATGGAAGAGACGCTGTGGAACTCGGTTCATCGCCTCAAAACCCTTAAGCCTAAATTTGTCTCTGTTACCTACGGCGCCAACTCCGGCGAGCGTGATCGCACTCACTCCATCATTAAAGAGATCAAAGCCGAGACCGGCCTAATTGCGGCACCTCATCTAACTTGTATCGATGCCAGCCGTGACGAGCTCATTCAGATTGCTGACGATTACTGGAACAATGGTATTGAAAGCATCGTCGCACTGCGCGGTGATATTCCTCCTGGTGGTGGCAAACCGGATATGTACGCCTCCGATCTCGTGGAACTGCTTAAATCACGTCACGACTTTGATATCTCTGTTGCAGCCTTTCCCGAGGTACACCCTGAAGCAAAAAGTGCGCAGTCGGATCTGCTGAACCTCAAGCGTAAAGTCGATGCAGGCGCAAACCGCGCCATTACTCAGTTCTTTTTTGATGTAGAGAGCTACCTACGCTTTCGTGATCGCAGTGTTGCGGCTGGCATTGATGTCGAAATTGTTCCGGGCATCCTTCCTGTTTCCAACTTTAAACAAGCTTCACGTTTTGCCGCGCAGAATAACGTCAAAGTCCCTGGCTGGATGGCGAAACAATTTGAAGGGCTGGATGACGACCCAACCACTCGCCAATTGGTGGGTGCGAGCCAAGCCATCGACATGGTGCGTATCCTAAGTCGTGAAGGTGTGAAAGATTTCCACTTCTACACTCTCAACCGCGCCGAAATGACCTACGCACTTTGCCACACTTTAGGCGTGCGTCCTCAGGTCTAATCTGACAGACATCAAAGCAAAAGGGTTGGCGCAGTGCCAACCCTTTTTAGTCTACAGAAACGGTGATTACTCAACGTCTTCCATCTTACCTAGCAAGCTGCGGATGCGCTCTTGCCATGCTGTGTGTTCTTGTTGCATCTGCTGATTTTGCGCGACCAACTCTTCACGGCTTGTACGCAGTTCGTTCGCTTCGTTTGCTAGCTTCTGCTTTTCTTCTTTAAGCTCTTCCACTTCCATTTGAAGCAGAGTGATAGTATCAACCGCGGTTTGGATTTTTGCTTCTAGTTTTTCTAGTACTTCAAAAGACATCGTTGCCTACCTTTTTAATCATTCTCTGGATGGTTGGGTCATACGACATGACAAACCCATTTACCTTCCATTCTACTCAGCCACGCCGCTTTAAACACGCCCTATATTTGCAAATCTGCGTCATTCGATTAAAAAAACAACGCAATTTGACTCAGAGTTTACAAGACCAGACGAATGAATAGTTCCGTCCGTTTTCCTGCCCCTGGTTTGATCCAGTTCAAGCCAGTTGAACCAAAAAGGCAAACGTTTCCCTAGTGATGTGCTAAAATCGCGGCGATTTATTTTTGTTCAGTTTTTCCTACCAGTTGGAGTCATCATGAAACGCGATTTAGCAATGGCATTCTCAAGAGTTACCGAAGGCGCAGCCCTAGCGGGTTATAAATGGCTTGGCCGTGGCGATAAGAACGCCGCCGACGGTGCCGCTGTCGAAGTGATGCGTACCCTGCTCAATAAAACAGAAATCGAAGGTGAGATTGTCATTGGTGAAGGCGAGATCGATGATGCGCCTATGCTGTATATCGGTGAAAAAGTAGGGACAGGTGGTGATTGTGTCGATATCGCGGTTGACCCAATTGAAGGGACCCGCATGACAGCTATGGGTCAGTCCAATGCGCTTGCTGTTCTGGCCGCAGGTGAAAAAGGCAGCTTCTTAAAAGCCCCAGATATGTACATGGAAAAACTGGTTGTGGGGCCTGGCGCAAAAGGCTGTATCGACCTCAATAAGCCACTCAACGAGAACCTTATTAACGTCGCTGAAGCGCTCAACAAGCCGCTCGATCGACTTGTGGTGATCACCTTAGCAAAACCGCGTCACGATAAGGTGATTGCTGAGATGCAAGCAATGGGTGTACGCGTTTTTGCCGTACCTGATGGTGACGTGGCCGCCTCCATTCTTACCTGCCTGCCTGACAGTGAGGTCGACATGATGTACTGCATTGGCGGCGCACCAGAAGGTGTGGTGTCTGCCGCTGTGATCCGTGCACTCGATGGTGATATGCATGGCCGTTTGCTACCAAGACATGAAGTTAAAGGTGATAGCGAAGAAAACCGCATCTACGGCGCTGCTGAGCTAAAACGTTGCGAAGAAATGGGCGTGACAGCCAATGTTGTGCTGACTATGGAAGAGATGGCTCGCAGCGATAACGTCGTCTTTTCTGCCACTGGCATCACTAAAGGTGACCTGCTTGAGGGCATTACGCGCCAAGGTAACATCGCCACCACAGAAACCTTACTGATCCGTGGACGCTGCCGCACCATTCGTCGCATTAAATCGACACACTACCTAGAACGCAAAGATCCTGAAGTGCGAGACATTATTCTTTAATCTCGCCAGCTCTCTCTTCGAAGCCAGCCAACGTGCTGGCTTTTTCTTGTCTGTATAAAACCGTCGAGCAGACGAACCCAGCACTTTCAGGAGCGTTAAACGTAAAAAAGCCTCAGTCTTTCGACTAAGGCTTAGTATAAGTGGCGGAGTGAACGGAACTCGATGGTCCGGCATTCCGGCCCTCGAAAAAGTGCACAGCACTTTCGGGAGCGTTAAACGTAAAAAAGCCCAGTCTTTCAACTGGGCTTAGTATAAGTGGCGGAGTGGACGGGACTCGAACCCGCGACCCCCGGCGTGACAGGCCGGTATTCTAACCAACTGAACTACCACTCCGCAGTGGTCTATTTAAAGTCTTATCTAAAACGTGCTTTAAACAGATAATGTTCAAAGCCTGGCGATGTCCTACTCTCACATGGGGAAGCCCCACACTACCATCGGCGCTAATTCGTTTCACTTCTGAGTTCGGCATGGAATCAGGTGGGTCCAAATCGCTATGGTCGCCAAGCAAATTCTTTAATTCGGAAAGCTGTTTACGTTCTTACACATTCAATGTTCTTTTATTGAGTCCATCAAAACCCTTTGGGTGTTGTATGGTTAAGCCTCACGGGCAATTAGTACAGGTTAGCTCAACGCCTCACAGCGCTTACACACCCTGCCTATCAACGTTCTAGTCTCGAACAACCCTTAAGGATACTTAAAGTATCAGGGAAGACTCATCTCAGGGCTCGCTTCCCGCTTAGATGCTTTCAGCGGTTATCGATTCCGAACTTAGCTACCGGGCAATGCGATTGGCATCACAACCCGAACACCAGAGGTTCGTCCACTCCGGTCCTCTCGTACTAGGAGCAGCCCCCTTCAATCTTCCAACGCCCACGGCAGATAGGGACCGAACTGTCTCACGACGTTCTAAACCCAGCTCGCGTACCACTTTAAATGGCGAACAGCCATACCCTTGGGACCGACTTCAGCCCCAGGATGTGATGAGCCGACATCGAGGTGCCAAACACCGCCGTCGATATGAACTCTTGGGCGGTATCAGCCTGTTATCCCCGGAGTACCTTTTATCCGTTGAGCGATGGCCCTTCCATTCAGAACCACCGGATCACTATGACCTGCTTTCGCACCTGCTCGAATTGTCATTCTCGCAGTCAAGCGGGCTTATGCCATTGCACTAACCTCACGATGTCCAACCGTGATTAGCCCACCTTCGTGCTCCTCCGTTACTCTTTGGGAGGAGACCGCCCCAGTCAAACTACCCACCAGGCACTGTCCTCACCCCGGATAACGGGGCTAAGTTAGAACATCAAACATACAAGGGTGGTATTTCAAGGTCGGCTCCACAGATACTGGCGTACCTGCTTCAAAGCCTCCCACCTATCCTACACATGTAGGCTCAATGTTCAGTGCCAAGCTGTAGTAAAGGTTCACGGGGTCTTTCCGTCTAGCCGCGGGTACACTGCATCTTCACAGCGATTTCAATTTCACTGAGTCTCGGGTGGAGACAGCGTGGCCATCATTACGCCATTCGTGCAGGTCGGAACTTACCCGACAAGGAATTTCGCTACCTTAGGACCGTTATAGTTACGGCCGCCGTTTACCGGGGCTTCGATCAAGAGCTTCGACCGAAGTCTAACCCCATCAATTAACCTTCCGGCACCGGGCAGGCGTCACACCGTATACGTCATCTTACGATTTTGCACAGTGCTGTGTTTTTAATAAACAGTTGCAGCCACCTGGTATCTGCGACTCTCAATAGCTCCATCCGCGAGGGACTTTACCGTCAAGAGCGTACCTTCTCCCGAAGTTACGGTACCATTTTGCCTAGTTCCTTCACCCGAGTTCTCTCAAGCGCCTTGGTATTCTCTACCCGACCACCTGTGTCGGTTTGGGGTACGATTCCAACTTATCTGAAGCTTAGAGGCTTTTCCTGGAAGCATGGCATCAATGACTTCACGCCCTTGGGCGCTCGACGTCGTGTCTCAGCCTTAAAGAGAGCCGGATTTACCTAACTCTCAAGCCTACGCACTTGAACCTGGACAACCGTCGCCAGGCCCACCTAGCCTTCTCCGTCCCCCCATCGCAATAAGTTGAAGTACGGGAATATTAACCCGTTTCCCATCGACTACGCCTTTCGGCCTCGCCTTAGGGGTCGACTTACCCTGCCCCGATTAACGTTGGACAGGAACCCTTGGTCTTCCGGCGAGGAGGTTTTTCACCCCCTTTATCGTTACTCATGTCAGCATTCGCACTTCTGATACCTCCAGCATGCTTTACAACACACCTTCAACGGCTTACAGAACGCTCCCCTACCCAATAACTAAAAGTTATTGCCGCAGCTTCGGTTTATAGCTTAGCCCCGTTACATCTTCCGCGCAGGCCGACTCGACTAGTGAGCTATTACGCTTTCTTTAAATGATGGCTGCTTCTAAGCCAACATCCTAGCTGTCTAAGCCTTCCCACATCGTTTCCCACTTAGCTATAATTTGGGACCTTAGCTGGCGGTCTGGGTTGTTTCCCTCTCCACGACGGACGTTAGCACCCGCCGTGTGTCTCCCGGATAGTACTTACTGGTATTCGGAGTTTGCAAAGGGTTGGTAAGTCGGGATGACCCCCTAGCCTTAACAGTGCTCTACCCCCAGTAGTATTCGTCCGAGGCGCTACCTAAATAGCTTTCGGGGAGAACCAGCTATCTCCAGGTTTGATTGGCCTTTCACCCCTAGCCACAAGTCATCCGCTAATTTTTCAACATTAGTCGGTTCGGTCCTCCAGTTGATGTTACTCAACCTTCAACCTGCCCATGGCTAGATCACCTGGTTTCGGGTCTATATCCAGAGACTGAGCGCCCAGTTAAGACTCGGTTTCCCTACGGCTCCCCTAGATGGTTAACCTTGCCACTGAATATAAGTCGCTGACCCATTATACAAAAGGTACGCAGTCACAGGACGAAGCCTGCTCCTACTGCTTGTACGTACACGGTTTCAGGTTCTATTTCACTCCCCTCACAGGGGTTCTTTTCGCCTTTCCCTCACGGTACTGGTTCACTATCGGTCAGTCAGTAGTATTTAGCCTTGGAGGATGGTCCCCCCATATTCAGACAGGATATCACGTGTCCCGCCCTACTCGATTTCACTGAATGTGCGTTGTCAACTACGGGGCTATCACCCTTTATTGCCGGACTTTCCAGACCGTTCGTCTAACGCATATAAAGCTTAAGGGCTAGTCCAATTTCGCTCGCCGCTACTTTCGGAATCTCGGTTGATTTCTTTTCCTCGGGGTACTTAGATGTTTCAGTTCCCCCGGTTCGCCTCGTTATGCTATGTATTCACATAACGATACCTGCTTATGCAGGTGGGTTTCCCCATTCGGAAATCCCAGACTCAAGTGGTTTTTACTACCTAATCTGGGCTTATCGCAAGTTAATACGTCCTTCATCGCCTCTGACTGCCAAGGCATCCACCGTGTACGCTTAGTCACTTAACCATACAACCCCAAAGGGTCTTATTGGCTCATTTACTTTCACTTTGAAAAGTTGAAAACAAACTAAGCAACCAAAGTTGTCTGCAATTATTTAAACATGATGCAGACTCGATTTTGCCGGACTCAAATATCTTTTTATTTTACTTTTTTATAAAAAGTGAAAACAAAAAGCCAAGAACACTTGAATGTGTTTTTGTGTATTCATAGATAT